>DASSSQ010000144.1:0-20407 GCA_035708405.1 Gaiellaceae bacterium | reverse complement strand
CGACGTCCGCGCCGGCCGCGCGGGCGCCGAGCGCGGCGACCGCGGGCCCCGCGGGGATCGCGACCACGGGGACGTCGACCGCCGCGTCGAGCCCGAGCGAGCCCGCCGGGATCGATCCTCCGTAGAGGACGACCGCCGCCGCGCCGGCCTGCGCCGCCTGCTCGACCTGGGCGGCCGGATCGGCTCCCGCCGGCACGAGCGCCGCCTTGCCCGCGACGAGGCTGAATCCGCGCAGGCCGAAGAAGGAGGTCAGGTCGCGCGCGGCCGGCCGCGGCGCCGCCGGCGCGAGGTCGAGCGGGTGCACGGGCGCGACCGCGCCGAGCAGCGGCGCCGTCCGGTCGTAGAGGACGTCGAGCCCGCGGCGCACGACGACGCGCGCCTGCAGCAGCTCGCTCCGCGTGTCCGAGGCGCCAACGGTCAGCGCGGCGGGCGCGCCGCCCGGCCCGGCCGCGCCGTCGTTGCCCGCGGCCGCGACGACGAGCGTGTCGAGCGAGAGCGCACCCTGGACGGCGCGCGCCTCCGGGCTGTCCGCGAAGCCGGCGTACCGCTCGGCGAGCCCGATCAGCGCCACCCGCGCGGCGTCGTGCGCGTCGCCGTCGGCGTTCGGGTCGACCGCGCGCTCGAGCCCCTCGATCAGCTGGTCGCTGCGCGCGTAGACGGCGTAGGCGCCGTGCGCGTCCGTCTGCCAGCCGGCGACGCGGATCGGCAGCACCGAGGCGCCGGTCGCGACGCCGGCGAGCCCGCTCGGCCCGCCGCCGCCGACGAGCAGCCCGGCGAGCTCGGTCCCGTGCGTCTCCAGCCGCGACGGGTCGAGCGGGTCGGCGAGCGCGGTCACCTCCGGGTCGCCGCCGACGACGTCGATCCCGTCGAGGATCCGCCCGCGCAGGTAGGGTTGCGCGCCGTCGACGCCGGTGTCGAGCAGCGCGATCGTCACGCCGCAGCCGTCGTAGCGCGGCAGCTCGACGTCGGGCCGCGCGAGCGAGCCGGGGCTGCCGACCGAGATCGTCGCGGGGAACGCGGCCCGCACCGGGTAGACGCCGGCGACGAGCGGCGAGCGCTCGAGCACCGCGATCGCGCGCGGGTCGAGCGCGGCGGAGAAGCCGTTGAGGACCCGCGCGAAGCTGAACTCCGGCTTGACGCCGATTCCCTGGATCGCCAGCCGCGTGATCAGCTGCTGCTGCGACGCGTAGGCGGCGTTCGTCCAGCGGCGCTCGTCGACCGTCGAGGCGATGCCGCCGGCGCGGGCGACCTGCTGCGCGAGCGACGGCGCCTTGAGGACGACGATCGCGCGCTGACCGATCGGCACGGCCGGCTGGTCGGCGCCGACGAAGGCGCGCCAGTCGCCGCCGACGGACGGGCCGCGCGTCCCTCCCGGCGAGCCGCCCGGCCCGAGCAGCAGCCCGGCCGCGGCCGCGACGGCGACGAGCGCGAGCAGGGCGAGCCTAGATCGCCGAGGCGTAGGCATCGAGCGCAAGGTATCGCGGCGGCGGGACGGCCTCCGCGTACCGTGCCGCGGAGGCGATCATCGCCGCGTTGTCGCTGCAGAGCGCCAGCGGCGCCAGCGCCGCGTCGGCGAGCGCGGCCCGCAGCTCCGAGTTCGCGGCGACGCCGCCGACGACCGCGATCGGCCCGCTCGCCGCCTCGCGGACCCGCCCGACGAGCGCCGCCACGATCGCGCGCTGGTAGGAGGCGGCGAGGTCGGCGCGGCGACGCTCCAGCTCCTCGGGGGACAGGCCCCGCACGGCGTAGAGCAGCGCCGTCTTCACGCCGGAGAACGAGAAGTCGAGGCCGGGGACGCGCGCGACGGGGAAGTCGTACGCCGCGGGATCGCCCTCGCGCGCGAGCCGGTCGATCGCGGCGCCGCCCGGGTAGCCGAGCCCGAGCAGCCGCGCGCCCTTGTCGAACGCCTCGCCGGCCGCGTCGTCGAGCGTCGTCCCGAGCACGCGGAAGCCGCCGCGCTCCCGCACGTCCAGCAGCAGCGTGTGCCCGCCCGAGGCGAGCAGGCAGGTGAACGGCGGCTCGACGGGATCCGGCTGCAGGTAGAGCGAGGCGACGTGCCCGTGCAGGTGGTCGACGGGGGCGAGCGGCAGGCCGCGCCCCCACGCGAGCGCCTTCGCCGCCGCCACGCCGACGAGCAGCGCCCCGATCAGCCCCGGCCCGGCCGTGACGGCGACGCGATCGACGTCGTCCAGGGTCGCCCCCGCCTCGGCGAGCGCCTCGTCGAGAACCGGCAGGATCAGCTGCAGGTGGTGCCGCGAGGCGACCTCCGGCACGACCCCGCCGAAGCGCGCGTGCAGGTGCGCCTGCGAGGAGACGATGCTCGCCCGGATCTCGCCGCCGTCCGTGACGAGCGCGGCCGCGGTCTCGTCGCAGGAAGTCTCGATCCCGAGGATCACGGCCTTTTCGCTCATGCGAAAAGGCTAGTTGGCACGGACTCTTTGCGAAGGAGTCGCTTGTTGCGCGCGATCCTTGTCACATGGTCGAGATACGGGTGGACGCGCGCGAACCGGCGGTCATGTGCGAGCTGCTCGAGGAAGCCGGCGCGCTGGTTCGAGTCGAACGGCTCCCGGCCGGCGACTATGCCGTCGGCGCCGACTGCCTCGTCGAACGGAAGCACGTCGTCGACTTCCACCACTCATTGGTGCGCGGACGACTCTGGCCGCAGATTGGCAGATTGCGAGCCAGCGCGAGCGAGCCGTGCCTCCTGGTCGAGGGAGGGGACCTGAAAGGGCCCGTCCATCCGGACGCTGTGCGCGGGGCGCTGCTCGCGGCGACCGAGATTGGAGTCACCGTCATCCGGAGCGACGATCGGGCCGACTCGGCCGCATGGCTCTACCGCCTCGCTCACCGTCGCCAGGTCCGCGGACGACGTCGTATCCGACCGCGTTACGCGCAGCGTCCCCGGTCGCCTGCGGACGAAATCCCGGAGGCGATGCTCGGCGCGGTTCCCGGAATCTCACGCGTCACTGCCGTGGCGCTCCTCGACCGCTTCGGCAGCATCGCCGCGATTGCGAGCGCTTCGCCTGCCGAGTGGCGTATCGTGCCCGGTCTCGGCGAGAAGCGCTGCGCCGCGCTCTCGGCAGCGCTCGGACTCGACGCGGGAACTAGCGATTCCGACGTCAGTCGGAATGGCCTGCGTCTCGCCACATGATCAACGCGTCCTCGCGGTTGTCCGTGTAGTAGCCGCGCCGGATGCCGCTCCCGCGGAAGCCGAGGCGCTCGTAGAGATGGATCGCACCCTCGTTCGAGACGCGCACCTCGAGCGTGTAGCCGCGGCGCTCGTCGTGGGCGGTCAGCTCGAAGAGCGTCGTCAGCATCCGGCCGGCGAGGCCGCGGCGGCGGTGGTCGGGCTCGACCGCGACGTTCATCACGTGCCACGCGTCGACGTAGCGGGAGACGATCACGTAGCCGACGAGCCGCTCCTCGTCGAAGGCGCCGAGGCAGACCGACGACGGCTTCGCGAGCTCGGACGCGAACATCGAGCGCGACCACGGCGTCGGGTAGGAGCGCTTCTCGATCTCCTCGATCGCGTTCAGGTCGCGCAGCTGGAGCCGCTTGATCTCGATCGCGGTCGCCGTCATCTCGTCAGCGCCTGCTCCGCGTCCGGGACGCGCAGGTAGATCGGCTCGACCGCGTCGGGCGGCCCGAAGTCGCGAGCGAGCGCGGCGTGGTGGCGCGCGCGCGGGACGTGGCGCTCGTCGTCGTCCGGCGGGATCCCGGCACCGTGCGCTTCGAGCAGCTCGCGGTAGCGGACGGCGCCGTCGCCGACGCAGAGCCTGCCCGCGACGTCCAGCTCCTCCGGCCGGGCGGCGCGCAGCGGGAGGAAGACCTCGCGGCGGCGCGCGTCGACGAGCGGCAGCGCGCCGGGCGCGCCGGCCGCGAGCGCGTCGAGCGTCGAAACGCCGGCGAGCGGGATCCCGAGCGCGAAGGCGAGCCCGCGCGCGGTCGCGACGCCGATGCGGACGCCGGTGAAGCTGCCGGGACCTGTCCCCACCGCGACCGCGTCGAGATCGCGCGGCCCGGCGCCGGCGGCGCGCAGCAGGTCGTCCACCTCCTCGAGCAGCGTCACCGCCTCCGAGACCCGCTCGCCGAGCACGTCGCCGTCCCGAACCAGCGCGCTCGTGGCGACCCGCGTCGCCGTGTCGAAGGCGAGGATCAGCACGAGATGATCGTATCGAGCAGGTCTTTCTCCGACGACTCGAGCTCGATCGTCCGCCGCTCGGGGTCGACGTGCCCGAGCCGCACCGCCACGCGCACCGGCGGCAGCCAGCCCGTCGCCGCCTCCGGCCACTCGACGAACGCGATCGCGTCCGCGAAGTACGGCTCGAGGTCGCCCCACTCCTCCGGCGAGACGCCCTGCAGCCGGTAGAGGTCGAGGTGCGAGACGTTCGGCCGCGCCTCGTAGCGGTGGCCGATCGTGAAGGTCGGGCTCGTCACCGCCCGCGTGACGCCGAGCGCGCGCGCCGCGCCGCGGACGAAGGTCGTCTTGCCGGAGCCGAGCTCGCCGGAGACGGTGACGACGTCGCCCGCCGAGAGCGCCCGCGCGAGCCGCGCCGCGACGGCCTCGGTCTCCTCCGGCGAGCCGCTCTCGATCCTCACCGGCGTAGGATGCACACGTGCGTAGGCTCGCCGGAGCACGACCGAGAGCGAAGGTGGCGGCTTTGCCGGCACCGAAGCGGGCCTGACGTGGAGCCGGTGCGCGGGAGCTGCCTCTGCGGCGGGGTGCGGTTCGAGGTGACCGCGCCGTTCCTGCGCTGGACGAACTGCCATTGCGCGCTCTGTCGGAAGCACTCGGGCAGCTTCGGCTCGATGACGCTGCGTGCGCCGCGCGAGGGCTTCCGGCTGCTCGCCGGCGAGGAGCTGCTGCGCGTCTACGACCCCGGCGAGGGCCACGCGCGGAAGGTCTTCTGCGCGACCTGCGGCTCCAGCCTCTTCGGCGGCAGCTGGCCGGACGGGGACGAGATCTCGATCCGCGCCGGCGCGCTCGACGACGAGCCCGGGATCCGGCCGGGCCGGCACGCCTTCGTCGACTCGCGCGCGCCCTGGGACGAGCTGCCGGACGACGGGCTGCCGCGTTACGCCGACATGGGGACGTGACCCGGCTCCGCGGCGACGCGCTCGAGCCACGCGCGCACCGCCGGGTACTCGTCGAGCGAGAAGCCGCCCTCGTCCGCGACGTGCGTGTACGCGTAGAGCGCGATGTCCGCGAGCGTCGGCGAGTCGCCGACGAGGAAGGCGCGGCCGTCGAGGTGCCCCTCCATCGCCGCGAGCGCGCGGTGACCCTGGCGCGTCCGCTGCGCGACGAGGTCCGCGTCCGGCTCGCGGCCGGAGTAGGCGACGAGGAAGCGGACGACGGCGATCGCCGGCTCGTGCTCGTACTGCTCGAAGAACATCCACTGCAGCACCTGCGCGCGCTCGTAGCGGTCGGCGGGGACGAAGCGGGTGCCCTCGCCGAAGTACCAGAGGATCGCGCCCGACTCGGCGAGCGGCCGGCCGTCGTCGAGGACGAGCGTCGGCACGCGCAGCGCCGGGTTCTTGCCGCCGAGGAGCGCCGGACGGCTCGAGCGGTCGACGACGTCGACCTCCTCGCGCTCGTACGGGATGCCGAGGTGCGCGAGCAGCAGCCGCACCTTGTAGCAGTTGCCCGAGACCCGGCTCTCGTAGAGGAGCACCTAGAAGAGGCCGAGCTGCACCGGCTGCGCCGGCGGCTCGGGGGCGGCGACGACGACCGGCGCCGGCGCCTGGAGGCCGATCAGCTCCGGGATCCGCGCGAAGTCGGCCTCGAGCGTCTGCAGCATCCGCGGCGTGTAGAGCGCGGCCGCCGGATGGAAGATCGGGTAGAGCAGCACCCGCTGGCCGCCGAGCGTGTGCCACTGCTCGCGGCCGTGGACGCGCGTGATCCCGTCCGGCCGGCCGGAGAGCAGCTTGGTCGCGAAGTTGCCGAGCGTCGCCACGAGCTTCGGCCGGATCAGCTCGAGCTGCCGCCAGAGGTGCGGCTCGCAGGCGGCGATCTCCTCCGGCAGCGGGTCGCGGTTGCCCGGCGGGCGGCACTTCAATACGTTCGCGATGTAGACCTCGTCGCGCGAGAGGCCGATCCCCTGCAGCAGCTTCTGCAGCAGCTGCCCGGCGGCGCCGACGAACGGGACGCCCTGCTTGTCCTCGTGGAAGCCGGGCGCCTCGCCGACGAACATCAGGTCGGCGTGCGGGTTGCCGGAGCCGAAGACGACCTGCGTCCGCCCCTGTGCGAGCGCGCAGCGGGTGCAGCCGGCCGCCTCCGCGCCGAGCGCGTCGAGGTCGTCGTAGGCAGGGACCGGCATCGCCATGGCGGCGAGTCTAGGCCCCGGTTCGGACAGCTTCTGCGTCAGTGGCCGCAGCCGCAGCTGCCACCGCAGCAGCCACCGCCGCCCGCGGCGGTCTCGCCGAAGCTCGGGGCGCTCTCGACCCCGTGCGCCGCGAAGACGGACAGCTGCCGCTTGACCTTCGCGCCGCCGCAGTCGGGACAGGCGGGATCCTGGTCGCCGCGGACGAGCTCCTCGAAGTGCGACTCGCAGCTCATGCAGACGTACTCGTAGATCGGCATGGCCGGAGCGTAGCATCGGGACCGTGCCCTGGACACACGAGACGCTCAGCGGCTCGCGCGTCGAGCTCGAGCCGCTCGCCGAGCGGCACCGCGAGGAGCTGGCCGCCGTCGCCGCGTCGAGTCCCGACTCGTTCCGCTTCTTCACCTTCGACCTGGCGCGGCCGGAGCTCTTCGACGCCTGGTTCCGGCGCGGCCTGGAGGCGGGCGAGCTGCCGTTCGCGACGCGGCACCGCGCGAGCGGCCGGCTCGTCGGCTCCTCCTGGCTGATGACGCACGCGCCCGAGCACCGGCGCTGCGAGATCGGCAACACGTGGGTCGTGACGAGCGAGTGGGGCGCCGGCGTCAACACCGAGGCGAAGCTGCTGATGCTGGCGCACGCGTTCGAGCGGCTCGGGATGCGGCGCGTCGAGTTCAAGACCGAGGCGACGAACGGCCGCTCCCGCGCCGCGCTCGCCGCGCTGCCGGCGCAGTTCGAGGGCATCCACAGAAACCACATGCTCGTGCGCGGCGGCGAGAGCCGCGACTCGGCGTGGTACTCCGTGATCGAGGAGGAGTGGCCGGAGGTGCGCGCCGCGCTGCGCGCCCGGCTCGGGCTCGACTGAGAAGCTAGAATGCGGGTGCCCGGTATCCGCTACGGAACTGGAGCTCTCGGTGATCGACAGCGTCAACGTGATCGGCGCCGGCCGCGTCGGCTCGGCGGTTGCAGCGCGCCTCGCGGAGCGCGGCGTCGAGCTGCGCGCCGACGCCGGCCTCGTCATCCTCTGCGTGCCCGACGCGGCGATTGGGGGGATCGCGCGAAGGATTCCGACCGGACCCTGGGTCGCGCACGTCTCCGGCGCGACGCCGCTCGCCGCGCTCGACCCGCACACGCGTCGCTTCTCCGTCCATCCGCTGCAGACCTTCACGCGGCGGCGCGGCGCCGAGCAGCTCGACGGTGCGTGGGCGGCGGTGACGGCGGAGAGCGGCGAGGCGCTGGCGCTCGGCCGCGAGCTCGCGGAGCTGCTCGGCCTGCGCCCGTTCGAGCTCGCCGACGCGAGCCGCGCGCTCTACCACGCGGGCGCCGCGATCGCCTCCAACTACCTCGTGACGCTCGAGCGCGCCGCGGCGCGGCTCTTCGAGCTGGCGGGCGCGCCGCCGGAGGCGCTCGTGCCGCTGATGACGCGGACGATCGAGAACGGCTTCGAGCTGACCGGCCCGATCGCGCGCGGCGACCGCGCGACCGTCGACGCGCACGTCGCGGCGATCCACGCGGCCGCGCCCGAGCTCGAGCCGGCCTACCTCGCGCTCGCGGAGGCGACGCGGCCGTGAACGTCGTGCGGACGATCGCCGAGATGCGAGCTCATCCTCGGACCGGCTCGGTCGGGCTCGTGCCGACGATGGGCGCGCTGCACGCGGGCCACGTCGCGCTCTTCGAGGCCGCGCGCGAGGAGTGCGACACGGTCGTCGCGAGCCTGTTCGTCAACCCGGCGCAGTTCTCCGAGGACGCCGACCTCGCCGCCTATCCGCGCGACGAGGAGGCCGACGCCGCGATCGCCGCCGAGGCGGGCGTCGACCTGCTGTTCGCGCCGCCGGTCGAGGAGATCTACCCGCCCGGCTTCTCGACCTGGGTCGACCCGGGCGAGGAGCGGCTCGAGGCGGCCTTCCGTCCCGGCCACTTCCGCGGCGTCGCCACCGTCTGCCTGAAGCTCTTCCTCGCCGTCCGGCCGGACCGCGCCTACTTCGGCCGCAAGGACGCGCAGCAGCTCGCGGTCGTGCGCCGACTCGTCCGCGACCTCGCGCTCGGGATCGAGGTCCGCTCCGTGCCGACCGTGCGCGACGCCGACGGGCTCGCGCTCTCGTCGCGGAACGCGCGCCTCTCGCCCGCCGAGCGCGCCCGTGCGCTCGCGATCCCGCGCGCGCTCGCCACGCGCGACCCGGAGCGCGCCCGCGCCGTCCTCGCCGAGGCCGGCCTCGCTCCCGACTACGTCGAGGTCGCCGACCTCGACGGCCCCACGCTCGCGATCGCCGCCCGCGTCGGCGGCGTCCGCCTGATCGACAACGTCCCCCTGGAAGGAGACCCGCGATGAGCACCCGCCCCGTCTATCCCGGCCCGAACGCGCCCGCGCCCGGGAAGCTGCCGATCACCGAGCTCGCCGGCATGAAGGCGCGCGGCGAGAAGATCGTGATGGTCACCGCCTACGACACGCCGAGCGCACGGCTCGCCGACGCGGCCGGCGTCGACCTGATCCTCGTCGGCGACTCGGCGGCGATGGTGATGCTCGGCCACGAGTCGACCGTGCCGCTCGAGCTCGACGAGCTGCTCGTCCTCGTCCGGGCCGTCACGCGCGGCGCCAAGCGGCCGCTCGTCGTCGCCGACATGACCTTCGGCTCCTTCCAGGTCTCCGACGCGGCCGCCGTCGAGAACGCCGTCCGGCTGGTCAAGGACGGGAAGGCCGAGGCGGTCAAGCTCGAGGGCGGGCAGGCCGTGCTCTCCCGCGTGCGCGCGATCGTCGACGCGGGGATCCCCGTGATGGGCCATCTCGGGCTGACGCCGCAGTCGGCGACGGCGCTCGGCGGCTTCAAGGCGCAGGGCCGGACGGCGGCGAAGGCGCGGCAGCTCTACGAGGACGCGCTCGCGCTCGAGGCGGCCGGCTGCTTCGCGATCGTGCTCGAGGCGGTGCCGGCGGAGGTCGCGGCGCGGATCACCGAGGCGACGGCGGTGCCGACGATCGGCATCGGCGCGGGCGCGCGCTGCGACGGCCAGGTGCTCGTCTGGCACGACATGCTCGGCCTCTACGAGGGCCATGCGCCGCGCTTCGTCAAGCGCTACGCGGAGCTGGCGCCGGCGATCGTCGACGCGCTCGCGACCTACGCGGACGAGGTCCGGCGCGGCCGCTTCCCGGAGCAGCGGCACACGTACTCGATCCCGGCGGAGGAGCTGGCCGAGTTCGAGTCGGAGGTCGCGGCGCTGCGGCGCTAGATCAGGCCGGCGACGGCGAGCGCGACGAGCGCCGGCAGCGCGCCGGCGATCGCGAGCGCGCCGAATGCCTTCCCCCACGGCCAGCGCTCGACCGCGCGGATGCCGACGACGAGCAGCACGAGCGCCCAGGCGACGAAGACGAGCGCGAGCCACGCGAAGGACGCCGCGCCGGCGCCGTGGTCGCGGCCGCCGGTGCGGAAGACGTCCTCGCCGTAGAGCGAGAGGCGCGGCAGCCAGAGCACGAGCGAGAGCGCGACCGGCACGCACGCGAAGACGAGCAGGTGCCGGTCGCGGCGGTAGCTGCCGCTCGAGCCGAGCGCGACCATGCCGAAGTGCAGCAGCAGGCCGCCGCCCCAGTAGAGGAGCGCGCCGTAGAGGGCGCCGCCGAGGAAGGCCCAGACGGCGATCAGCACGCCGTCGTAGACCGCGTCGTCCATCAGCTGCCCGGCGGCCGCGCTCGAGAGCACGACGGCGATGCCGGCGAGGATCGCGATCGCGAGCGCCGGCTCCTGCCGCGCCTCGAGCTCCTCCTCGGAGTCCCGGCGCAGCGCCGAGAAGACGGCGCGCGGCGCCTGCAGCACGAGCGCCGCGCGGAGCCACCAGTCGCGCTGCGGCGAGGGAACGACCGCGTCGGTCACCCGGTCAGGGTAGCCGCGCTCAGCCGGCGCGCGAGTACGCGAACGGGCGGCGGAACGCGTCGAGCGCCTGCTCCGGCGAGACGGCGATCTCCTTGCGCTCGGCCTGCCCGAGATCGGTGATGCGGACGGCGAGCGAGTCGTCGTGCGGGTCCCAGAGGAGCTGCACCTGCACGCCTGCCGCCTCGCGTGCGATCAGCTCCAGCCGCCGGTCGTCGGTCGCGGGCACGGCCGAAGCTTAGTACGGCTGTCAACGACGCCGGCAGTCGTCGAGCCCGAGCGCGAAGGCGCTCCTGTTGCCCTGCGCGACGAGCGGCTTCGCCTGGGCGACGAGCTTGCGCACCTGCACCTGGTCGCCCTGCGAGGCCGCCTGCCAGACGTCGGGGAGTAGCTCGTCCGCCTTGCCCATCCGGTCGAGCAGCCGCGCGAAGTCGGCGTGCGCCGCCTTCGGCTCGTCGAGCTGCCGCAGCCCCGCGCGCTCCCTGCGGCCGAGCGTGTAGGTCTTGCGCGCGGTGCGCGCGATCCCGCTCATCGTCTTCGCCCGCGGCAGCGCGTTGACGGCCTTCGCGTACCGCGCGCAGACCCTGTTGGCCGCCCGCTGGAACTGCGGGAACGTAAGCGCCTTGCCGTCGCCTCCGCCTCCGCAACCGGCGACGAGCGCGGCGAGCGCTGCGATGACCGCGAGAAGGCGCACCTCGTATGCGTCGACCGAAGGGCCCCGTCCGAAACGTATGGCACGACGTATGGTACGCTCGGAGCGTGAAGAAGACGACGCTCTACCTCCCGGACGAGCTGAAGGCCCGCGTCGAGCGGGTCGCCGAGGAGACGAGACGCTCCGAGGCGGACGTGATCCGGACCGCGATCGACCAGTACACGAACGCCCCACGGCCACGACCGCGGTTCCCGCTCTTCGAGAGTCTCGGCGAGCCGATCACCGACTGGGACGAGGCGATGCGCGGCTTCGGCGAGGATTGATCCTCCTCGACGCGAGCGGCCTCTACAGCGCGCTGAACAAGGCGCAGCCGTTTCACGATCCGGTCGTACGGCAGCTCGAGCGCGAGCGACCGCCGCTCGTCCTCTCCCCGTTCGTGCTCGCCGAGCTCGACTACCTCCTACTGAGTCGCGGCGGCGTCGCCGCGGAGCTGGCGTTCCTCGACGACCTCGCCGCCTACGAGCTCGCCACGCTCGACACGGCAGACGTGGACGCGTGTCGCGATGTGATTCGCGCCTACTCCGACATCCCGGTCGGACTTGCCGACGCATCGCTCGTCGTGCTCGCGGGTCGATACGGGACGGAGCGCGTGCTGACGCTCGACGAGCGCCACTTCCGGGCACTGCGGACGCCCTCCGGACAACGGTTCACCGTGCTTCCCATGGACGAGCCGCAGTAGCTCAGGCAGCGACCGCGGTCTTCGGCAGCACGCCGCGCAGGAACTTGCCCGTGTAGCTGCCCTCGACCTCGGCGACCTGCTCGGGCGTGCCGACGGCGACGACCTCGCCGCCCTCGTCGCCGCCCTCCGGGCCGAGGTCGATCAGCCAGTCCGCCTGCTTGATCACGTCGAGGTTGTGCTCGATCACGAGCATCGTGTTGCCCGCGTCGACGAGCCGCTGCAGCGTCTCGAGCAGCTTCTCGATGTCGGCGAAGTGGAGACCCGTGGTCGGCTCGTCGAGGATGTAGAGCGTCCGCCCGGTCGCCACCTTCGAGAGCTCCGACGCGAGCTTGACCCGCTGCGCCTCGCCGCCCGAGAGCGTCGTCGCCGGCTGGCCGAGCTTGATGTAGTCGAGCCCGACGTCGTGCAGCGTCTGCAGCCGCCGGCGCAGCTTCGGGATCTTCGCGAAGAAGGCGAGCGCCTCCTCGACCGACATCTCGAGCACGTCGGCGATCGACTTGCCCTTGAAGCGCACCTCGAGCGTCTCGCGGTTGTAGCGGGAGCCCTTGCAGGTCTCGCAGGGGACGTAGACGTCGGGCAGGAAGTGCATCTCGATCTTGATCTGGCCGTCGCCCTTGCAGGTCTCGCAGCGGCCGCCGCGCACGTTGAACGAGAAGCGGCCCGGCTTGTAGCCGCGCACCTTCGCATCCGGCGTCAGCGAGTAGAGCTCGCGAATGTGGTCGAAGAGCTTCGTGTAGGTCGCCGGGTTCGAGCGCGGCGTGCGGCCGATCGGCGACTGGTCGATGTCGATCACCTTGTCGAAGCACTCGATCCCCTCGACCGCCTCGTGCTCGCCCGGCTTGACGCGGAAGCGGTGCAGCCGGTTGGCGAGCGACTTGTAGACGATCTCGTTGACCAGCGTCGACTTGCCGGAGCCGGAGACGCCCGTGACCGCGATGAACTTGCCGACCGGGAACTCGACGTCGATCCCCTTCAGGTTGTGCTGCGACGCGCCGAGCACCCGGAAGACGCCGCGATCCTCGTCGCGCCGCTCGGGAATCGCGATCTGCCGCTTGCCGGAGAGGAACTGGCCGGTGACCGAGCCCTTGTCGCGCTGCACCTCGCGCGCCGTGCCCTCGGCGACGACGTGACCGCCGTGCTCGCCGGCGCCCGGGCCCATGTCGACGAGCCAGTCGGCGCTCCGCATCATCTGCTCGTCGTGCTCGACGACGAGGACGGTGTTGCCGAGGTCGCGCAACCGCTCGAGCGTCGCGATCAGCCGGTCGTTGTCGCGCTGGTGCAGCCCGATCGACGGCTCGTCGAGGATGTAGAGGACGCCGACGAGCTGCGAGCCGATCTGCGTCGCCAGCCGCAGCCGCTGCGCCTCGCCGCCGGAGAGCGTCGCCGACGCGCGGTCGAGCGCGAGGTAGCCGACGCCCACGTCGTCGAGAAAGGTCAGCCGCTCGCGGATCTCCTTGACGATCCGCCGGCCGATCAGCTGCTCGGTCTCGGTCAGCTCGAGCCCGTCGAGGAACGCGAGCGCCTTCGAGATCGAGAGCTTGGTGAACTCGTGGATGTTCCGCTCGCCGACGGTGACCGCGAGCACCTCCGGCTTCAGGCGCGCGCCCTTGCAGACCGGGCAGGGCCAGAACGACATGTACTCCTCGATCCGCTCCCGCTGCGTCGAGGAGTCGGTCTCGCGGTAGCGGCGCTGCAGGCTCGGCACGATCCCCTCGAAGGCGAGCATGTAGGCGCGGCGGCGGCCCATCCGGTTGCGGTACTGGACGTAGACCCGGTCGCCGTTCGTGCCGAAGAGGAAGAGGTTCTGCTGCTCCTCGGAGAGCTCCTGCCACGGGGCCGCGAGGTCGATCTCGTAGCGCTCGCCGATCGCCTGGATCACCGACTCGTAGAAGCCGGAGTTGCCGACCGACCACGGCACGAGCGCGCCCTCCTCGATCGAGAGCGACGGGTCCGGGACGAGCAGGTCGGGGTCGATCTCCTGCTGCGCTCCCAGGCCGGTGCAACGGGGACAGGCGCCGTGCGGCGCGTTGAAGGAGAAGATCCGCGGCTGCAGCTCCGGCAGCGAGACGCCGTGCTCGGGGCAGGCGAACTTCTCCGAGAAGAGCAGGTTCTCCACCTCGGCGCCTTCGGCGCCGACTACGTCCACCCCGACGAGCCCCTCGGCGAGCGCGGCGGCCGTCTCCACCGACTGCGTCAGCCGCGAGCGCAGGTCCGGCTTGAGCACGAGCCGGTCGACGACGACCTCGATCGTGTGCTTGAACTTCTTGTCCAGCGCCGGCGGCTCCTCGAGCAGGTGCTGCTCGCCGTCGACCTTGATCCGCGTGAAGCCCTCGCTGCGCAGCTCCTCGAAGAGGTCGCGGTACTCGCCCTTGCGGTCGCGGACGACCGGCGCGTTGACCGTGAACCGCGTCCCCGCCGGCAGCGCGAGGATCTGGTCGACGATCGACTCGAGGCTCTGCCCCGCGATCGGGCGCCCGCAGACCGGGCAGTGCGGCCGGCCGACGCGCGCGTAGAGCAGGCGCAGGTAGTCGTAGATCTCGGTGACGGTGCCGACCGTCGAGCGCGGGTTGCGCGAGGTCGTCTTCTGGTCGATCGAGATCGCCGGGCTGAGGCCGTCGATCGAGTCGACGTCCGGCTTCTCCATCATCTGCAGGAACTGGCGCGCGTAGGCCGAGAGCGACTCGACGTAGCGGCGCTGGCCCTCGGCGTAGATCGTGTCGAACGCGAGCGAGGACTTGCCGGAGCCGGAGAGCCCGGTGATGCAGACGAGCGCGTTCCGCGGCAGGCGGACGGTGATGTCCTTCAGGTTGTGCTCGCGGGCGCCGTGGACGACCAGTTCCTCGCGCGTCATGGAGGCATCGTACCGTCGCTCCCGCGCACGAACAAGTGTTCTGTCTCGCTAGCCGGCGAGCCGCTCGAGCAGGTGGTAGACGCGGCGCGGCTGCGGCACGTAGGCGACCTCGAGCGGGCCGACGACGAGCGTGCCGTAGCCGAGCAGACGGCCCGCGAGCGACTGCTCGAGCTCGATCGCCTCGACGCCGCCGAGGCGGACGGAGGCGGCGCGGCGGCCGAGGATCCCGTGCACGACGAAGAGCTTCTCGGTCGTGACGACGACACGCGTGCGGTCCCAGCGCCAGACCGCGCGCAGGACGAGCAGCGCCGCGAGCGCGAGCAAGACCGCGCCGGCGACCGCCGCCGGCCAGCCGAGCCAGAGCGCGGCGCCGCCCGCCGCCGCCGGCACGAGCGCGCGCAGGAGCGGGCGCGCGAGGACGACGCCGTGGCGGCGCGCGTCGAGGCAGATCCGCTCGTCCTCGCGGTTCAGCATGCGTTTCCGACGTTCGTCGAGCGGCGAGAAATCCCTGGACATGGGCACAGCCCGCAGGTCGTTCGTCGCCACGCTCGTCGCGGTGACCGTCGTCGCGTGCGCGCTGGCGCTCTGGCAGCTGCGTGCCCTGCTCGCGCTCTTCCTGCTCGGGCTCGTGATCGCGGCGGCGATGCGGCCCGCGGTCGAGTGGCTGCGCCGGCATCACGTGCCCGGCGCCGCCGGGGTCGCGCTCCATTACCTCGTGCTGCTCGGGCTCGTCGCGCTCTTCCTCTGGTTCGTCGTCCCGCGCGCGATCGACCAGCTGTCGGCAGCGAGCGGCGGCAGCATCCCGACCTCGAAGAGCCAGCTCCAGCACGAGGCCGCGCACAGCACCGGGATCAAGCACGAGATCCTCTCCGCGGTCAACAAGAAGCTGAAGAAGCTGCCCTCCGGCGCGGCGGTGATCCATCCGGCGATCAGCGCGGGCAAGACGGCGATCGAGGTCTTCGTCGGCATCTTCTTCACGTTCGCGACCGCCGCCTACTGGGTGTTCGAGCGCGACCGGGCGCGGCGGCTCGTCGTCTCGATCGTGCCGCGCCGGCACAGACGCGTCGTCCACGACACGTGGGAGCTGATCGACCTCAAGCTGGGCGCGTTCGTGCGCGGCGAGCTGCTGCTCGTCTGCTTCGTCGGCACGGTGCTCTCGGTCTGTTTCTGGCTGATCGGGGAGCCGTACTGGCTGCTGGTCGGGATCTTCGCCGGCCTCGTCGAGCTGATCCCGATCGTCGGCCCGATCGCCGCCGGCGTCGTCGCGATCGCGGTCGGCTTCTCCGCGAGCTGGCACATCGCGCTGTTCGCCGGGATCGCCGTCACGGGGGTGCGGCTGCTCGAGGACTACATCGTCGTGCCGAAGCTGCTCGGGCACGCGGTCGGGCTCTCGCCGCTCGTCGTGCTCGTCGCCATCACCGCGCTCGGGCTGCTGCTCGGCGGGCTCTACGTGCTGCTCGCGATCCCGCTGGCGGCGATCCTCGGGACGCTGCTCGACGTGATCGTCCGCGACCGCGACCCGGGCGACGAGGAGGTGCCGACGGTGATCTTCCCGGCCCAGGACCGGGAGACGATCGGCAGGTGATCGCGTTGCCAAACGACACCGGTGCCAAACGACACCGGTGCCTGGCACGTGCCTGGCACCGGTTTTGCCTTATGCCTTGCGCCAGCGGCCGAAGACCAGGCCGCCGAGCGTGAAGCCGAGCCCGAAGGTGCCGACGGCGAAGCCGCCGATCGCGATCGCCTTCCGCCGCGTGGACAGGCGCTGCCAGCGGCCGAGCGCCTCCTGCTCCTCGACGGTCAGCGACTCGCCGCGACGCTGCTTGCGGAGCGCGCCGCCCGCCCGCAGGCCGAGGTAGAGGTCGTCGAAGATCTCCGCCTGCTCTTCGGCCATCGCAGGGAGTCTATAGCCTGCATCGGCCGTGCCAGCCCGGATTCTCCACGTCTCCGACCTGCATTTCGGGACGCGCGAGGACGCCGCCGTCGAGCGCGCGGTCGCGGCGCTCGTCGAGCAGGTCGGCCCGGAGCTCGTCGTCGCGAGCGGCGACCTGACGAACCGCGGCCGCCCGGAGCAGCACGAGCGCGCGGCGGCCTTCCTGCACGGGCTCGGACGGGCGGTGCTCGCGGTTCCCGGCAACCACGACATCCCCTACTCCGTCCCGGCGCGCTTCACCCGGCCGTGGCGCGAGTTCGAGCGGCACTGGCAGACGACGGAGCCGGTCTACCGGTCGGAGACGGTCTTCGCGCTCGGTCTCAACTCGGTGCGGCCGTGGCGGCACCAGTCGGGCGGGATCCGGGCGGCGCGGCTCGAGGCGGCGACGGCGCGCCTGCGCGAGGCGCCGCCGGGCGCGCTCCGGATCGTCGCGCTGCACCATCAGCTGATCGGCGCGCCCTGGCGCTCGCGCAAGCGCCCGGTCGCCCGCCGGAACGCGGTGCTCGCGACGCTCGTCGACGGCGGCGCCGAGCTGATCCTCGGCGGGCACATCCACCAGGCCGCGGTCAGCGAGCGGCACGAGTTCGAGGTTGCGCGCGTCGAGGGCGAGCCGGGGGTCGTCGTCTCGATCGCGCCCGGGCTCGGCCAGCCGCGGCCGAGCCGCCGCGGCGAGGCGCGCGGCCTCCACGTCTATGCCGTCGAGCCGGCGGCGATCGAGGTCGAGACCTACATCTGGCGCCGCGGCGAGTGGGCGCTGACCGCGCTGCGCCGCTTCCCGCGCGGCCGCGAGGCGCTCGGCGCTACCGCGGCGGCAGCCGCCGCGCCCCCGGCCCGGTGAGCGGCCGGTGCTCGACGAAGCGCCGGTGCAGGTAGAGCAGCAGCACGGCGCCGAGGAAGGCGAACACGAAGCCGCCGCCGATCCCGAGGAAGACCCGCGAGACGACGCCGCCGATGAACGAGCCGGCGATCCCGAGCAGTGCGGTCATCGGGATCGACATCGGGTCGGGGCCGGGCAGCGCGAGCCGCGCCAGGGCGCCGACGATCAGACCGCCGACGAAGAGGACGATCAGGAACACGATCAGGCCCATGCGGAAACCCTAGCCCGCGAAGCGCTCGAGCAACCACGCGTGCACCTCCGGCACGCGCCGCTCGATCAGCGTCAGGTGGCCGTCCCCGGCCGACAGCCGCGCGTCCACCCCGGGGATCCGCGCCGCGAGCCACTCGCCGTGCGCGAACGGGACGAAGCGGTCGAGCTCGCCCTGCCAGAGCTGCAGCGGCACGCGGATCGCGGCGACGTCGAAGCCCCACGGCCGCGCGAAGGCGAGGTCGTCGTCGACCCAGCCGTCGACCCGCTCGCCGATCCCGTGCCGCGTCGACTCGAGCATGTGCTCGGCGAACGCGCCGGTGAGGACGGCCGCGTCGGCCTCGCTCAGCAGGGTCGCCAGCACCTCGACGATCTGCCCCGGGCTCGCGGCCAGCAGCTCGGCGCCGTGCTCGGCGACGTACGACTCGAGCGCGTCGCGCCCCTCGACGGCCGCGGCGAACTCCTCGACGTTGCCCTCCCCCATGCCGGCGAGCCAGTCGAGCCCGGCCGCCTCGTACGGCGCGACCGAGGCGAGCGACGCGGCGGCCGCGATGCGCTCCGGCAGCAGCGCCGCGCAGGCGAGCACGTGCGGGCCGCCGCCGGAGATCCCCCAGGAGCAGATCCGCTCGAGCCCGAGCGTGTCGCAGATCGCCTCGACGTCCGCGGCGGCGTCGGCGATCGTCCGCCCGGCCTGCGACGTCGAGCGGCCGTAGCCGGGGCGCGAGTAGCCGACGAGGCGGATCCCCTTCTCCTCGGCGTCGCGCACGTGCCGCGCGTACGGCAGCCCCGAGGAGGGCGTGCCGTGGTGGACGAGGACGGGGACGCCGTCGGTCGCGCCGCAGTCGAAGACCTCGAGCTCGCGGCCGTCGGGCGCGCGGACGATCCGCGGCTCCATCTACCGCCGCTCCACAAGCGCGCGTTTCTTCTCGGCGAGCTCGTCGTCGTCGAGCAGGCCGGCGCGGTGCAGCTCCTCGAGCATCGACTCGAGCCGCTTGCTCTGCAGCCGGGCCGGGTCGGAGACCGCGTCCGGGTCGACGCCGAGCTTCTGCAGCCGCTCGCGGTAGTGCTCGACGCCGAGTCCGCGCTCGGGGAACTTCAGCGCCTCAGGCCCCCAGAGCGGCCGCCGCTGGATGAAGCGGCGGTAGGCGAGCACGAGCCCGATCGCGACGCCGAGCGAGGCGAACGAGACCGCGTAACCGCCGCCGCCGAGCGCCTTCGCGATCACCGCGCCGGCGACCGAGCCGGCGAGCCCGATCGCGAGCGTCAGCCAGAGCGGCATCGGATCCGGCCCGGGCACCGCGAGCCGCGCCATGGCACCGGTGAAGAAGCCGGAGATCAGGATCGCGACGACGACGCCGGCGGTCATCGCTCGATGCTAGCATCTGATGCATGACCCGTCGGACAACGCTCGCAGCCGACCGCGACGACTTGGCGCTG
Organism: Gaiellaceae bacterium; assembly: GCA_035708405.1. Taxonomy (GTDB): domain Bacteria; phylum Actinomycetota; class Thermoleophilia; order Gaiellales; family Gaiellaceae; genus DASSSQ01. The sequence continues at coordinate 1,537 of DASSSQ010000144.1, read as the reverse complement.
CTCGAGAGCGAGGCGCGGCGGCGGGGCGTCTCGCTCGCGCAATTGCTGCGCGAGCTCGTTGCCCGCGAGGCCGAGGCGCTCCGGCAGGAGCGGCGACCGCGGTTCGGCGTCTTCCACAGCGGTGCCGGCGGTGCGGCCCGGCGCGCGTCCGAGGACGAGGAGTCGCCGGCGCGCGGAACGCTCCGCTCGTAGGTGCCGCTCGTCCTCGACACCGGCGTCGTCGTCGCGCTCCTCGACGCCGGCGACCGCGACCACCGACGCTGCGTCGATCTCGTCGAGCGCACGGGCGAAGACCTGGTCGTGCCCGCGCCGACGCTCGTCGAGATCGACTACTGGCTGCGCAAGCTCGGCGCGGGCGACGCGTGGCAGCGCTTCGTCGCCGACGTCGCCGGCGGCGCGTACCGGCTCCACCGCCCGGACGAGGCAGGGCTCGCGCGGGCTGCCGAGCTCGAGCAGGTCTACGACGATCTGCCGCTGGGGCTCGTCGACGCGGCCGTCGTCGCGACGTGCGAGCAGCTCGGCGAGACGAAGGTCGCCACGCTAGACCGGCGCCACTTCTCGATCGTCCGCCCGGCGCACTGCGAGGCGCTGACGCTGCTGCCCGGCTAGTCGCTCGAGCTCGGGGTCGGCCTGCATCGCCTGCTAACGTCGTGCGCGAGCGCCGCTACGGTGAGGCTGATCAGGCCTCCGCGAGCGCCAGCAGCTCGCGCCGCAGCTCCTTGATCTCGTCGCGCAGCTTCGCGGCGTATTCGAAGCGGAGCTCCTCGGCGGCGGCCAGCATCTCCTCCTCGAGCGTGATCGCCAGCTTCTCGAGCTCGGCGCGGTCCATCCCCTCGATCTGCTTGCCGCGGCGCGAGCGCTTCGGCACGTGCGGCGCCTCGAGCGCGAGGAACTCGGCGATGTCTGAGACGCCTTTCGCGATCGAGATCGGCACCGTCCCGTGCTCCTCGTTGTAGGCGACCTGGACGGAGCGGCGGCGCTCGGTCTCGTCGATCGCGCCGCGGATCGCCTCCGTCTGCTTGTCCGCGTACATCAGCACCTTGCCGTTGACGTTGCGGGCGGCCCGGCCGATCGTCTGGATCAGCGCCGTCTTGCCGCGCAGGAAGCCCTCCTTGTCGGCGTCGAGGATCGCGACCAGCGTCACCTCCGGCAGGTCGAGGCCCTCGCGCAGCAGGTTGACGCCGACGAGCACGTCGTACTCGCCGAGCCGCAGCTCGCGGATGATCTGGATCCGCTCGAGGGTGTCGATCTCGGAGTGCAGGTAGCGCGCCTTGACGCCGGCCTCGAGCAGGTAGTCGGTCAGGTCCTCGGCCATCTTCTTCGTCAGCGTCGTCACGAGCGTCCGCTCGCCCGCGGCCTCCCGCTGCCGGATCTCGCCGAGCAGGTCGTCGATCTGGTTCCGCGTCGGCCGCAGCTCGACCTCCGGGTCGACGACGAAGGTCGGCCGGATCAGCTGCTCGGCGACGCGCGTCGAGTGGCGCAGCTCGTACGGGCCCGGGGTCGCCGAGACGAAGACGAGCTGCGGCACCTTCGCCAG
>DASSSQ010000143.1:0-23428 GCA_035708405.1 Gaiellaceae bacterium | reverse complement strand
GATGCTGCTGAAGGAGTCGGAGCTGCGCGAGCTGGCCGCGCTCGGCGCCGGCGCGGGCATCGAGGTGTCGCTGTTCGTGGGCCCGCGCGAGAGCTTCGGCGTCGGCGCGCACGCGCGCTCGCCCGACGGCGCCGCCCACGGCGGCCAGCTCCGCGGCCACCGCCAGCTCGCCTACGCGGTCGAGGACGTCGTCCGCGCCGTCGAGGCCGGCATCCGCAGCTTCCTCGTCGCCGACCACGGGCTGCTCGCCGTCCTCGCCGAGATGCAGCGCGCCGGCGAGCTGCCTTCGGAGGTGGTCTGGAAGGTCTCGGTGATGACGGCGCCGTCGAACGCCGCCGCGCTGCGCGTGCTCGAGCAGCTCGGCGCGACGACCGTCAACATCGCCTCGGACGTGACGCTCGGGCAGCTCGCGGAGCTGCGCGCCGCGTCCAGCCTGCCGCTCGACCTCTACGTCGAGTCGCCCGACGCGCTCGGCGGCGTCGTCCGCGGCAACGAGGCCGGCGACCTCGTCGCGGTCGGCGCGCCGCTGCACGTCAAGCTCGGCCTCCGCAACGCCCGCGCGCTCTATCCGTCCGGCGACCACATCGTCGCCGAGGCGGCGGCGATCGCGCGCGAGAAGGTGCGCCGCGCCGCGCTCGCGCTCGAGTGGCTGCGCCGCCTGCATCCGGAGCTGACCCAGTCGGCGCCCCACGCGCCGGACGCCGGCGTCCCGTCGGTCGCGTCCCCCGACCGGCTCGCCGCCCAGTGACGCACCCACGGTTTTCGCGACCCCGAACGGGAATCCACGAGAAGGAGGACTGCATGCACGGCTTGAAGAGGCGCTGGTCGCTCGCGTTCGCGACCGTCGGCGTCGCAGCGACCGCGCTCGTCACGGCGGCCGCCGGCCCCGCGAGCGTGGGCACGACCCACGCCAGGGCCTGCAAACCGTACGGAACGCTCAGCTACGGGATCGCCGGTGGCGGCATCACGGGGCTCGACCCGAACACGATCTCGAACGCCGCGCAGTGGCCGCTGCAGTCCCTCGTCTATCCCGGGCTCGTCGAGATCACGCCCGACGGGACGGTCGCGCCCTCGCTCGCGACGAAGTGGAAGGCGTCGCCCGACCTGAAGACGTGGTGGTTCTGGCTGCGCCGTGACGTCAAGTACTCCGACGGCCGCGCGTTCACGTCGGCCGACGCCGTCGCGAACATCCTCCGCGTCCTCGACCCGAAGGTGCCGTCGCAGGCGCGCGGCAACATCAAGGACTTCCGGTCGGTGCGCGCGATCACGAAGTACGAGATCCGGATCAAGCTCGGCAGCCCGAGCTCGATCGTGCCGGACCAGATGTTCCTCGTCCGCATGAGCGACCTCTCCGACGTGTCGAAGCTGAACACCGTCGGCAATGGCACCGGGCCCTACAAGGTGGCGGACTTCGTGCCGAACCAGAGCCTGACCCTCGTCCCGAACACCTACTACTCCGGGCCGAACCCGGCCTGCTTCAAGAAGATCGCCTTCATCCGCGAGCCCGACCCGACCTCGATGGTCACCGACTTCACGAGCGGGCGGCTGGGGATGATCTGGCAGATCCCGGTCTCGAGCGTGCCGAAGATCGAGTCGGACAAGCGAGCGCAGATCATCTCGCCGAAGACGGTCTCGAGCGTCCAGGCCTGGGAGCTCGACACGACCTCGCCGCCGTTCGACAACGCGGCCGCGCGGCAGGCGCTGTCGTACGCGATCGACCGCGCGACGATGGTCAAGGTCGCCTTCCAGGGCCAGGCGATCCCGTCGCTGGCGAACGACCTGCTCAGCTCGAAGGCCGCCGGCTACGACAAGGCGCTGAAGCCGTACGCGTTCAACCTGCAGAAGGCGAAGCAGCTCTTCCAGCAGGCCGGCGTCAAGCCGGGCACGACGTTCACGTTCTGGGCGCAGGGCGACAAGAACCCGGAGCGGATCACGATGGCGGAGATCCTGCAGCAGGATCTGCAGAAGATCGGCTACAACCTGAACATCGTGCAGAACGACACGAGCACGTGGCTGCAGAAGTTCTACCCTGCCGGCAAGTCCTATCCGGGGCTGATCATCGCCAACGGGCTGTCGCTGCAGCCGAACCCGGTGCTCGGCCTCAGCTTCGCGACGTCCGGGAAGTGCGAGTGCAACTGGAACAACAAGCAGTTCGACGCGCTCTACTTCAAGGCGCTCGGAATGGCCGACCAGGGCAAGCGGCAGGCCGTGCTGAACCAGATGCAGAGCATGTTCAGCCAGGCGGTGCCGGTGCTCGCGATCGCGCACCAGACGAACATCCTCGCGGCGCAGAAGGGCATCGTCGGCGCCTGGGAGGACGCCCGTGGCAACACGCACCTGGAGAACGCCCACTTCGCCGGGCACTAGCCGGGGAGCCTAGGCCGAGCGACGAGAGCGCAGGGATCTGAGTGAGACGGTACGTCCTGACGCGACTGGCGACGAGCATCGGGCTGCTCTTCCTGAGCTCGATCGTCATCTTCTGCCTGATGCGGGTGATCCCGGGCGATCCGACGATCACCAAGCTGGGCGGGTCGATCCAGGGCGTCGATCCCCGCGCTCTCGTCGCGATCCGGCATCAGCTCGGCCTGGACCGGTCGATCCCGGACCAGTACGTGCGCTGGCTGGGCGGGATCTTCCAGGGCGACTTCGGGCGCTCGTACTACAGCCAGTTCCCGGTGACGACGCTGATCCAGGAGCGGATCGGCGCGACGGCGGAGCTGGCGATCGCGGCGCTCTCGATCGCGCTCGTGATCGCGGTGCCGGCGGCGACGCTCGGCACGATCTGGCGGAACCGCGTCTTCGACGCCCTGCTCTCCGGGTTCACCGCGATCGGGCTCGCGACGCCGGCGTTCGTCACCGGGATCGTGCTGATCGTCGTCTTCGGCGTGAAGCTCGGGTGGCTGCCGACGCAGGGCTACGTCTCGTTCTCGCACCATCCGCTCGCGAGCCTGAAGAGCGTGCTGCTGCCGGCGATCACGCTCTCGATCGTCGTCGCGGCGCCGGTGCTGCGCGTGCTGCGGGCATCGCTCGTCGACGTCGAGTCGGCCTCGTACACGCGGACGGCCGCGGGCAAGGGGCTGTTGCGGCGGCAGGTCGTCTTCCGGCACGTGCTGCCGAACGCGTCGATCCCGGCGCTGACGACCGTCGGCGTCGTCGTCGGCGGCCTGCTCGGCGGCGCCGTGATCACCGAGTACGTGTTCGCGCGGCCCGGGCTCGGGACGCTGATGGTCGACGCCGTCTACCAGCGCGACTACGGCGTGCTGCAGGCGCTCGTGCTGCTGGCGGCGGCGAGCTTCATCCTCTCGAGCCTCGTCGTCGACCTCCTCTACGGCGTCATCGACCCGCGGCTGCGGGTGCGCGGCGCAGGGAGCGCGCAATGAGCGCCGTCGCCGAGCCGCTTCGCGTCCCAAGGCGGCGCCCTCGCGCCCGCTTCCTGACCCAGCTGCTGAAGCGGCCGTCGGCGGCGATCGCCTTCGTCGTCGTGCTCGCGATCGTGGTCGGCGTCGTCGGGGCGCCGCTCGTGGCGCCGTACTCGCCGAACGCGTTCGACTTCACCCACCTCTTCGGCGGGCCGACGCTCGCGCACCCGTTCGGCACCGACGAGCTCGGCCGCGACCTGTTGACGCGCGTGCTCTACGGCGGCCGGACGACGCTCGAGATCGCGGGGTTCTCGGTCGTGCTGGCGATGAGCGGCGGCTCGCTCTGGGGCTTCACCGCCGCCTACCGGCGCGGCTGGCTCGACGAGCTGCTGATGCGGGTCGCCGACCTGACGCTCGGGATGCCGGTGATCCTGCTCGGGCTCGTGCTCGTCGCCGCGTTCGGCTCCTCGACGCTCAGCCTCGTCCTGATCCTCGGCATCCTCTTCATGCCCGCGACCGCCCGCCTCGCGCGCGCGGCCCTGCTCTCCGAGCTGGAGACCGACTACTACCTGGCGACGATCTCGGTCGGCACGCCGCCCTGGCTGATCATGCTGCGCGAGCTGCTGCCGAACGCGGCGCCGGTGCTGATCGCGCGCGCGTCGGTCGTGGCCGCGGAGGCGATCTTCGTCGAGGCGAGCCTCAGCTTCGTCGGTCTCGGGGTGCAGCCGCCGGCGGCGTCGTGGGGGACGCTCTTGCAGAAGGGCTACACGAACCTCTACCGCTCCTACTGGTACCCGCTCTTCCCGGGCCTCGTGATCCTCGTCGCCGTGCTCGCGCTGAACACGCTCGGCGACCACCTGCAGCGCGTCCTCGACCCCGCGAAGCGATGAACGAGACGGCCGCACCGATCCTCGACGTGCGCGACCTGGCGGTCGAGTTCCCGCTCTCCGGCGGCACGATCGTGCCGGTGCGCGGCGTCTCGTTCACGCTCGCGCCGCGCCAGCGGCTCGGGATCGTCGGCGAGTCCGGCTCCGGCAAGTCGCTGACGGCGCTCTCGCTGATGCGGCTGCTGCCGCCGCCCGGACGGATCGGCGGCGGCGAGGTGCTGATGGACGGGCGCGACCTGACCCGGCTCTCGGAGCGCGAGATGGCGCGAGTCCGCGGCGGCCGGATGGCGCTCGTCTACCAGGACCCGATGTCGTCGCTGAACCCGGTGCAGACCGTCGGCCGGCAGATCGTCGAGGCGATCCGCACGCACGAGGACGTCTCGCGCGCGGCGGCGCGGGCGCGCGCGATCGAGCTGCTCGGCGAGGTCGGGCTGCCGCAGCCGGCGGAGCGCTTCGACAGCTATCCGCACCAGTTCTCCGGCGGCATGCGCCAGCGCGTGATGATCGCGATGGCGATCTCGGCCGGGCCGGACGTCCTGATCGCCGACGAGCCGACGACGGCGCTCGACGTGACGACGCAGGCGCGGATCATCGACCTGCTCGGCCGCCTCGTCGACCAGCACGACATGGCGGTGATCCTGATCACGCACGACCTCGGCGTCGCCGCGAGCTTCTGCGACGACGTGCACGTGATGTACGCCGGCCGGATCGTCGAGCGCAGCCCGGCGGAGCCGCTCTTCAGGCAGCCGGTGCACCCGTACACCGAGGCGCTGCTCTCGGCGATCTGCCGGCTCGACTTCGACGTCTCGACGCCGATCGCGGCGATCCCGGGCCAGCCGCCGCTGCCGCAGGCGATCCCCGAGGGCTGCCCGTTCCACCCGCGCTGCCCGCACGCCTTCGGCCGCTGCACGGTCGAGGTGCCGGCGGACACGCTGCTGCCGGACGGGCGGACGGCGGAGTGCCACCTGGCCGGGGAGCGCGCGGGAGCGGAGGTGGCGGCGTGACGCAGGCTCGGGGCGCGGTGCGCGCCGAGCTGCCGGAGGTCGCAGACGACCTCGTCGTCGTCGACGGGCTCGCGCGCCACTTCGCGCTCGACAAGCGCGCGAACCAGGTCGTGCGCGCGGTCGACGACGTCTCCTTCGCGATCCGGCGCGGCGAGACCTTCGGGCTCGTCGGCGAGTCCGGCTCCGGCAAGTCGACGCTCGCGCGTCTCCTGCTGCGGCTCGACCGGCCGACCGCGGGCCGCGTCCTCTTCGACGGGATCGACGTCGCGTCGCTCTCGGCGCGCGAGCTGCGGAAGCTGCGCTGGCGGATGCAGATCGTCTTCCAGGACCCGTTCGCGTCGCTCAACCGCCGCCGCACCGTCGAGCAGACGATCGAGCTGCCGCTGCGCGTCCACCAGCCGCAGCTGAAGTCCGCCGAGCGCGCCGCCCGGGTGCGCGAGCTGCTCGACCTCGTCGGCCTGCGCTCGAGCCACGCGACGGCGTATCCGCGCGAGCTCTCCGGCGGCCAGTGCCAGCGCGTCTCGATCGCGCGGGCGCTCTCGATCCGCCCCGAGTTCGTCGTCCTCGACGAGGCGGTCTCCGCCGTCGACGTGTCGATCCAGGCGCAGATCCTCAACCTGCTGCGCGAGCTGCAGGGACGGCTCGGGCTCACCTACCTCTTCGTCAGCCACGACCTCTCGGTCGTCCGCTACATGTCGAACACGATCGGCGTCATGTACCACGGGAAGATCGTCGAGCTCGGCTCGCGCGAGCAGCTCTTCTCGAGCCCGCGCCATCCGTACACCCACGGCCTGCTCGCGTCGATCCCGGTGCCGGATCCCGAGGTCGAGCGGGCGCGCGAGCGCGAGCGCGCGCAGGGGATCGTCCGCGACGAGGTCGCGGCCGGCGCGGAGGTCTCCGGCTGCCGCTTCCATCCGCGCTGCCCGCTCGGGACGCGCGAGCGCTGCCGCGCCGTCGAGCCGCCGCTCGAGCTCGTCGAGCCGGAGCACTACGCCGCCTGCCACTTCCCGCAGTCGGCGGAGAGCCTCGCGCGCGCAGCCGCCGCCGAGGCGACTCCCGCGGGATGAGCGTCCAACCGAAGGTTGGCCCGACGTGAGCACGGTCCGCCGCTGGGACCGGCTGACGCGCACCGAGATCGCCGGGCTCGCGCCGGAGGCGCTCCTCGTCCTGCCCGTCGGCTCGACCGAGCAGCACGGCCCGCACCTCGCGACCGGCACCGACGCGGCGCTCGCCGGCGAGATCGCGCGCCGCGCCGCCGAGGCGGCGGCGCGGCCGGAGACGATCCTGCTCGCGCCGACGCTCGCCTACGGCGCCTCCGACCACCACCTGCCGTTCGGCGCGACGCTGTCGCTGCGGCTCGAGACCTTCGCGCTCGTGCTCCGCGACCTGCTCGCCTCGGCCGCGTCCGCCGGCTGCCGGCGCGCCTTCCTGCTCAACGGCCACGGCGGCAACACCGCGAGCTGCGCGGCCGCGGTCGCCGAGGCGGCGCGCGCGGACGGCATCCTCTGCGCCTCCGCGATCTACTCGCAGCTGCTCGAGCCGGGGACGATCGACGCGCCCGTGCCGGGTCACGCGGGCCAGTTCGAGACCTCGCTGATGCTCGCGGTCGCCGCCGACGGCGTGCGGCCAGAGGCGGCGCGGTCGTCGCCCGGCGGCGCGGCGCGGACGCGGCACCGCGGGCTGACGGTCGCCGAGCCGGGGCGCTGGCAGGAGCTCGAGGGCTTCACCGACCGGCCGGAGACCGCGTCGCCGGAGCTCGGCGCGCAGCTGCTCGACGCCTGCGTCCGCGCGACCGCGGCGGCGTTCGAGGAGGTCGCCGGCCTCGATGTCTGAGCCCGTCGTCGCCGCGGTCGAGACGACCACCGTCAGCCTGCGCGCGAAGCCGGCGCTGAAGGTGCAGGGCGCACGGACGACCCACGACGCGTCCACGTTCGTGCTCGTGCGCGTCCTCACCGACGAGGGCGTCGCCGGCTACGGCGAGGTCAGCGCGACGGCCGCCTGGAGCGGCGAGGACGAGGTGACGGCGACGCACTACGTCCGCGACCTGATCGGCCCGCTGCTCGTCGGCAGGCCGCTCGCGCCGGTCGCCGCGCACACGGCGCTGCTGGACCGCTACCTCGGCGGCAACCCGTTCACGAAGGCGGGCGTGAACACGGCGCTCTGGGACGCGCTCGGGCGCACGCTCGGGCTGCCGGTGGCGACGCTGCTCGGCGGCCCGTTCCGCGAGGAGGTGCCGGTCAAGATCTCGTTGAGCGGCGACGGCGACGAGCTCCGCGCCGGCTACGAGGCCGCGGTCGCGCTCGGCTTCCGCGCCTTCAAGGTCAAGGTCGGGCGCGAGCCGAGGACGGACGCGGCCCGGGTCGCGCTCGCGCGCGAGCTCGCCGGCGACGACGCCTACGTCGGCGCCGACGCGAACGGCGGCTGGACGCGCGCCGACGCCGCGCGCGCGATCCGGGCGATGGCGCCGTCCCGCCTCGCGTTCGTCGAGCAGCCGGTGCGCGCAGCCGACCTCGAGGGGATGCGCGACCTGCGCGCGCTCGGCGTCCCGGTCGTCGCCGACGAGGCCGTGTACTCCGACGCCGACGTGATCCGCGTCGCGCAGCTCGGCGCCGCCGACGTCGTCTCGGTCTACGTGGGCAAGAGCTCGGGGCTCGAGCGCGCCGTCCGCTCGGCGGCGCTCGCGGGACTGCACGGGCTCGAGGTCGTGATCGGCTCGAACGGCGAGATGGGGATCGGCGCCGCCGCGCAGGCGCACGTCGCCTGCGCCTGCGAGCGGCTCGGCTCGGCGCCCTGCGGCATCATCGGCCACCACTTCTACGAGGACGAGGAGGAGCCGACGCTGAAGACACCGGTCGACATCGACGGCGTCCGCGCGCGACTGCCGGCGGGGCCCGGCCTCGGCGTCGAGCCGACGGAGGAGACCGTCCGCCGCTTCTCGTCGCGATGAGCGTCCAGCTCTTCGTCTATCCCGAGGAGCTGGAGTCGACGGAGCCGGCGGCGCTCGTCGAGCAGGTGCTCGGGCTCGGCTGCGACGCGGTCAGCATGGCGCTCGTCTACCACCGGGCGCGGCGCGTCTTCCCGCGTGCGCGGCGGATCAGCCTCTCGCCGGGCGGCGCCGTCTCGTTCGCGCCCACGGCGTCGCGCTACGGCAGGCTCGTGCCGGAGCAGACCGCGCGGGCGCCGGTCGAGGAGCTCCGGGCGGCCTGCGCCGACGCGGGGCTCGGCTTCCGCGCCTGGCTCGTCGCGCTGCACAACGAGCCGCTCGCGCTCGCGCACCCCGAGCTCGCGGCGCGGACGCTCGACGGCGCCTCGACCGGCTTCTCGCTCTGCCCGTCCGCCGACGGCGCCGTCGCCTACGTCGCGGCCCTCGTCGAGGACGTCTGCGCGCAGCTCGCACCGGACGGGATCGACCTCGAGGCCGCGCTCTACCCGGCCTGGGAGCCGTCGTACACGCTGACCCTCGCGCTGGAGCCGCTCTCCGAGCGGGCGGCGCTCTACGGCGCGCAGTGCTTCTGCGAGGCGTGCCGGCCGCTCGTCGGCGCGCTCGAGGAGCGCGTGCGCGCGGCGGCCGGGCCGCCGTTCGGGCCGGCGGCCGGCGACGACGGCGTCGCGGACGAGCTCGCGGCGGCCCGGGCGCGCGGCGTCGAGCGGCTGCTGCGCGCGGCCGCCGCGGCGGCGGGCGAGGTCGAGCTCTGCGCGACCTGCTCCGGCCCGGCCGAGTCCGCCCGGCTGCGCGGGCTCTCGCCTTCCTCGGCGGCCGCGGTCGATCGGATCCTGCTCGGCGCCGGGCCGCTCGGCGGGGACGCGCTCGACGAGCGGCTGCGCGACCTGCGCCCGCTCGTCGGCGACCGGCCGGTCACCGTCTCGCTCAACTGGCGGCCGCAGCGCGCCTTCGCCGAGGACGCCCGCCGCGCCGCCGCGGCCGGCGCCGACCGGCTCGCGCTCTACAACCTCTCGCTCGTGCCGGAATCCGGGCTCCCGGCGCTCGCGGCGGCGGCGGAGGCGTTCCGATGATCCTCGACGGCCACGTCACGATCGGGCAGAACCGCGACGTCGCGCTCTCGGTCGAGGAGCTGCTCGCGACGATGGACGCGCTCGGGATCGACCGCGCGCTCGTCGCGCCGCCGGAGGGGACGGTCCCGGTGCGGAACCGCGACGGCAACGAGCTGACCGCGGCCGCGGCCGCGCGCTCGGACGGGCGCCTGCTCGCCTACGCCGTCGCCTCGCCCTGGCTCGGCGCGCAGGCGCTCGAGGAGCTCGAGCGCGCCCGGGAGACCGGCGCGCGCGCGCTGAAGCTCGATCCGGGGCTGCAGGGCTTCGACCTGCTCGACGGCCAGGCCGACCCGCTCGTCGCGTTCGCCGCCGAGAGCGGCTGGCCGGTCTACGTCCGCACCGGCACGCCGCCGCACGGGCTGCCGCTGCAGCTCGCGGCGCTCGCCGAGCGCCATCCCGAGGTCGCGTTCCTGATCGGGAAGAGCGGCGCGACCGACTTCGGCCAGGACGGCCCGCCGGCGCTCGCGCAGGCGCCGAACCTCTACGCCGACACGGCGCACATCAACTGGCCGGTCGCGCTCGCCGCACGCGGTCACGCGGATCGTGTCGTCTTCACGACCGACGCGCCCTTCGCCGACCCGGCGGTCGAGCTCGCGCGCGTGACCGAGGCGCCGCTAGCGGGCGACGTCCGCGCCGCGATCCTCGGCGGCACGCTCGCGTCGCTGCTCGGCTAGGCACGCCTGCGCGATCCGCTCGCAGAGCGCGCTCGCCGCGAGCGCGTCCTCGAGGCCGGGCGTCGGCGGCCTCCCCTCGACGCAGGCGGCGACGAAGCCCTCGAGCTGGAGCGCGAAGCAGACCTCGGTCTTGTCGCCGGGCGCCCGCAACTCCTCGGTGCGGCCGTCGATCTCCGCGGTCAGCGCGAAGGTCGGCGGGTCGATCGCCACGCGGCCGCGCGGGCCGGTGACGACGAACTGGCTCGGCGGCAGCGACGGCACGAGCCAGATCACCTCCAGCCGCACGAGCGTCCCGTCCGCGTACCCGAGCAGCGCGCCGTTCACGTTCGGCGAGGCGTACTCCGGCCGCGTCCGGAGCGCCCAGCCGGTCACGTCCACCGGCGCCTCGCCGAGGACGAGGTTCAGCTGGTCGCAGCGGTGGATGCCGTCGAAGACGACCGGCAGGCCGTGCTCGAGCGTGCGCAGCCGGCGCGCGTAGTGCTCCGGCTCGCCGTCCGGGTCGGCCCGCTCGTCCGCGAGCGACGACTGGACGTAGAGCGGGTGGCCGAGGGCGCCGGCGGAGACGATCTCCCGCAGCCGCGCGATCGCCGGATGGTGGCGGTAGGTGAGCCCGATCTGCAGCCGCTCGGCCGCTCCCGGAACGTCGCGGAAGGCGAGCTGCTCGGCGAGCGTCGGCGCGAGCGGCTTCTCGGCGAGCACGTGGACGCCGGCGGCGAGCGCCTCGCGCGCGAGCTGCGGCGTCACCCAGGCCGGCGTCGCGAGCACGACGGCGTCGACCGCGTCGAGCACCTCGCCGAGCTCGGCCGCCGCCGGCACGCCGGGGGCGAGCCGCGCGGCCGCCGCGCGCTTGCCCGGGTCGGGCTCGACGAGCGCGGCGAGCTCGGCTCCCGGCTCGCGCAGGATCGCCGGCAGGTGCGCGCGGACGCCGATGTCGCCGAGGCCGGCGAGCGCGATCCGGACGGGCGGCGGCACGCACCGAGCGTACAGTGAGCCGCGTGCAGGAGTCGCCGGAGCCGCGCCCGTGCTGCGCTCCCCGCCGAGGCGCGGGTCCCGTCCGCGAAGCGGTCGCGGTGCAACCGCGCGTCCCGCCCGTCCGGACGGACGACGTCGTCCTGCCGGGCGGCAAGTTCACGCTGGGCGACGACCGCGGCGAGGGCCATCCCGCGGACCGCGAGGGGCCGGCGCGGACGGTCTCGGTGGCGTCGTTCGCGATCGGCGCGACGGCGGTGACGAACGAGGAGTTCGCCGCCTTCGCCGCCGACACCGGCTACGTCACCGACGCGGAGCGGCTCGGCTGGTCGTTCGTCTTCGCCGGCCTCGTGCGCGGCGAGGCGGCACGCGACGTCCGCGGCCACGTCGCCGGCGCCGACTGGTGGCTCGGCGTCGACGGCGCCTGCTGGCGGCGGCCCTTCGGCGCCGGAAGCGACCTCGACGGCCTCGCCGACCACCCGGTCGTCCACGTCTCCTGGCACGACGCCGAGCGCTACTGCGCCTGGGCCGGTGGACGCCTGCCGGGCGAGGCCGAGTGGGAGTATGCGAGCCGCGGCGGCCTCGAGGGCAAGCGCTACCCGTGGGGCGACGAGCTGCGCCCGGACGGTCGCTGGCGCTGCAACATCTGGCAGGGACGGTTCCCGGTCGAGAACACCTGCGAGGACGGCTGGGCGGCGACCGCGCCCGCCCGCGCGTTCGAGCCGAACGGCTTCGGCCTCTACCAGGCCGTCGGCAACGTCTGGGAGTGGTGCGGCGACCCGTTCGGCGACGACGAGGAGACGCGCGCGATCCGCGGCGGCTCCTACCTCTGCCACGACTCCTACTGCAACCGCTACCGCGTCGCGGCGCGCAGCGGCAACACGCGCGAGAGCTCGGGCGGCAACCTCGGATTCCGCCTCGCCCGGGACGTATAGTCGCCGCGTGGGCGGCGCGTACGACGGCTTCGGAGGGCGCGCCGAGCGGTCGCTGGCGGACTCGCAGCCGGCGTGGGCGCCCGGGCCGCGCGCACCGGCCGGCGCGCCGAACGTCGTCGTCGTCCTCTGCGACGACCTCGGCTACTCCGATCTCGGCTGCTACGGCTCCGAGATCGCGACGCCGCACGTCGACGGGCTCGCCGACCGCGGCGTCCGGCTCGCGAACTACCACGTGACGCCGCTCTGCTCGCCGACGCGCGCGGCGCTGCTCACCGGCGTCAACCCGCACCGCGCCGGCGTCGGCTACCTCGCGATCGAGGACCACGGCTTCCCCGGCTACCGAGGGCGCCTGACCGATGCCGTCGTCACCGCCGCCGAGCTCTTCCGCCACAACGGCTACACGACCCTCGCCGCCGGCAAGTGGCACCTGACGCCGCGCAGCGAGATGTCGGAGGCGGCCGACCGCAGCTCCTGGCCGCTCCAGCGCGGCTTCGACCGCTACTACGGCTACCTCGGCGGCCTCTCGAACTGGCACCAGCCGCACCTGCTGCACGAGGACAACCACGTCGTCCAGGTCGATCGCTACCCCGACGGCTACTACTTCGCCGACGACGTCACCGAGCGTGCGATCGCGATGGTCCGCGCGGCGAAGGTCGCCGATCCCGGCCGGCCGTTCTTCCTCTACCTCGCCCACGGCGCCGTCCACGCGCCGCTGCTGGCGAAGCCGGAGGACGTCGAGCGCCATCGCGGCCGCTACGGCGCGGGCTGGGACGAGCTGCGGGAGGCGCGGCACCGGCGCCAGCTCGAGCTGGGCGTGCTCGAGCCGGGGACGGAGCCCGCGCCGCGGAACGACGACGTTCCGGCCTGGGACTCGCTCTCGGCCGAGGAGCAGGCGTTCGCGGCGCGGCAGATGGAGGTCTACGCGGCGATGGTCGACAACGTCGATCGAAACCTCGGGCGGCTGTGCGCCGCGCTCGCCGCGCTCGGCGTCCTCGACGACACGCTGATCCTCTTCAGCTCCGACAACGGCGCCTCGCCCGGCGGCGGCCCGTTCGGCACGACCGCCTATCTCCGCCACGGCTACACCGCCGCGCTCGAGCGCCGGCCGGGCCCGCGCGAGCTCGAGCGTGCCGCGCTCGTCGGCGGGCCGCGCGCGATGACGCACTACGCGTGGGGCTGGGCGACCGCGTCGAACACGCCGTTCCGGCTCTACAAGGGCACGACCTTCGCCGGCGGCCACCAGGTGCCGCTCGTCCTCTCCTGGCCGCGCGGGATCGCCGGGCGCGGCGCGATCCGGCGCCAATGGACGCACGTCACGGACGTCCTGCCGACGCTCGTCGAGCTGCTCGGCCTCGCTGCGCCCGCCGCCGAGGTGCCGATGACCGGAGCGAGTTTCGCGCCCGCGCTCGCGGACCCCGAGGCGCCCGCGGCGCACGACGAGCAGTACGGCGAGACGCAGGGGCATCGCTCCTTCTACCGGCACGGCCGGGAGCTCGTCAGCCTGCACCGCCCTGGCGAGCCGCTCGACGAGCCCGACTGGCAGCTGTACGACCTCGTGCGCGACCCGACCCAGCGGGAGGAGCTCTCGGCGCGCGAGCCCGAGCGGGTGCGCGAGCTCGCCGCGGCCTGGGACGAGGCGGCGTGGGCCAACGGCGTCTTCCCGCTCGGAGACCTCGCGAACGGGCTCTACCGGCTGCGCCGGCCCGGAGCGGGGGAGCGGCAGGCGGTGATGCTGACGCCGGCCGACCACACGTACGAGCCGAACCTCGCGAAGGCGCTGCTCCGCGGCCGCTCGCTGCGGATCGTCGTCTCGCTCGAGCACGGCGACGGGGACGAGGGCATGCTCGTCGCGCACGGCGACCAGGGCGGCGGCTACGCGCTCTACGTCGAGGACGGCGCCCTCGTCTTCGCGGTCAACGACTCGTTCTCGCTCGTCCGGCTCGAGGCGGGCGCGGCCGCGGACGGCGTGCGCGAGATCGCGGTCGAGATCGACGCGCACGAGGACGGCACCTGGGACGCGGCGGTGCTCGTCGACGGCGAGCCGCGCGGCCGGATCGAGTCGCTGCCGCCGTGGACCGGGCACACGCCGCTCGAGGGGATCGACGTCGGGATCGACCGGCGCTCGCCGGTCTGCTGGGACGTCTACGAGCGCCACGGGCCGTTCCGCTACAGCGGAGCCCTCCACTCGGTCGCCTACCTGCCGCGCTGATCGGTCTGACCACTGCGCAGGATCCGATCGGTTACGGTTGACCTGTGATAAGCGATTCGCGTGGCGCAGCCGGGCTCGTCGTCGCGGCGACGCAGCCTGCGGCCGACGCGGGCGCGGGCGCGCTGGCCGCGGGCGGGACGGCGGTCGACGCGGCGGTCGCCGCGGGCTTCGCGCTCTGCGTCGTCGACGCTGCCAACTGCGGCGTCGGCGGCTACGGCGGCTTCCTCACGTACCTGCCGCCCGACGGCGAGCCGGTCGAGGTCGACTTCAACACCTGGGTGCCGGAGCGGGTCGACCCGGCGGGCTTCCGGCAGCCCGGCGACGTCGACCAGCAGCTCCGCTCCGGCCCGGCGGTGGCGCCGCCGGCGACCGTGCCGGGCCTCGTCGCCGCGCACGAGCGCTTCGGCCGGCTGCCGCTCGCCGACCTCGTCGCGCCCGCGATCCGGCTCGCCGGCGAGGGCTTTCCGGTCGGGCACGACCTCGGCCGCGCGCTCGCCGAGCAGTGGGAGAAGCGCGGAGGCGGCCCGCCGGAGCTCGCCGCGGTCTTCTTCCCGGAGGGCCGGCCGCCGGTCGAGGGCGAGCGGCTCGTCCTTCCTGACCTCGCGCGCACGCTCGAGGCGATCGCGCGCGAGGGGGCGGCGCCGCTCCGCTCCGGGCCGCTCGTCGAGGCGATCTGCGACGCGGTCCGGGCCGCCGGCGGCTTCCTGGAGCCGGACGACTTCCTGCGCGACGCGGTCGTCGTCGGGCCGCCCGAGACGGTGTGCTTCGAGTCGGCGCTCGTCGCCGGCCCGCCGCGGCAGACGAGCGGCGCCGGCGTCCTCTTCGGCGCGCTCGCGGCGATCGAGCCGGACGCGCTCGGCGGCGAGAACCGCGACCGCGGCTACGTCGACGAGGTCGCGCGCGCGCTGCTCGCGGCGTGGGACGCGCGAACCGGGGCGGCGCGACTCGCGCTCCAGTCGCGGCACACGACGAACCTCTGCGCCGCCGACCCGGACGGCGGCGTGGTGGCGCTCACCTTCACGCACGGGCCCTGGTTCGGCTCCGGGATCCTGCCCGCGGGAACGGGCGTGCTGCTGAACGCGGGCGCGAACCTCTTCGCCTCGACAGCGGACGGCCCGCGCGCCCTGACGAACATGGCGCCGGTCGTGGTCCGGCAGGACGACGGGACGCGGCACGCGCTCGGCGGCACCGGCGGCCCGCGGATCCCGGCGCTGCTGCTGACGGCGATCGTCGACGTCGTCCACTACGGCCTCCCGCTCGCCGACGCGCTCGCCGCGCCGCACCTCTCGGTGCGGGCGCTCGAGCGCGAGCTCGAGGCGGAGCCGGCGCTGCTCGAGATCGCCGGCCGCGGCCGGGCGATGGGGCTCCGCGACTACGGCCCGGCGGCCGGGATCACGCGCACGGACGCAGGCTCCTTCCCTGCGGTCGACCCGCGCTTCGGCAGCGGCGTCGCGTCGGTCTAGCCGAGTCCGGCGAGGGCCGCCTCGACGAGGGGCCTGTCCCCGGCGGTGACCGCCTCGGGGCAGATCACGAGCTCGCCGCGGCGGAGCGGGCCGTGCGGGACGACGATCGGCGGCGAGCCGGCCGCGAGCGCGGCGGCGCACGTGCGCGCGCGGTCGCCGAGGCCTGCGACGACGAGCCGCGGGTAGAAGCGCTCGCGCCGCACCTCGGCCGCGCCGAGCCCGGCGAGGAGCGGCCGCAGCGACTCGAGCCAGGCGCCGTGACCTGCGGCCTCCGCCTCGTGGTCGCGGCGCACGAACTCCTGCAGCGCGACGGCCGCGCCGGCGATCTGCTCCTTGCCGACCTTCATGCTGCGCCCGATGCCGTGGTGCGGCGGCTCCGCGCCCTCGCGCTCGGCCCAGGCGGCGACGTCGACGTCCATGTCGAGCGTCTGCAGCCGCACCGACGCGATCAGGTCGCGGCGGCCGGCGAGGATCCCCGATCCCTGCGGGCCGCGGATCGCCTTGCCGCCGCTGAAGGCGACGAGCGCCGCGCCCGCCTCGACGAAGCGGCGCAGGTTCGCGACCGGCGGCAGCTCGGCGGCGGCGTCGACGATCACCGGCACGCCGCGCTCGGCCGCGAGCGCGCAGACGCGCTCGAGCGGCAGGCCGAGCTCCTCCGCGAGCGCGAGGTGCCCGACCGCGACCGTCCGCTCCGAGAACGCCTGCTCGAGCTGCCACTCGTAGGTGAGGCCGACGCCCTCCATGTACGGGTAGCCGACCTCGACGATGCGCGCGCCGGCGCTGCGGAAGGCACGGTCGTAGGCGTTGCGGTGCCCGCGCTGGACGACGATCTCCGGCGCGCCGCGGCCGCCGGCGGGGAGCCGGTCGATCTCCGCGAGCCGCGAGCCGGCGATGCAGGCGGCGGCGGCGAGCGTCATCCCCGCGGCCGCGCCGGCGGTCACCCAGCCGGACTCGGCACCTGTCGCCGCCGCGATCACCTCGCCCGCCCAGCGCTGCAGGTCGTCGGGCCGGTAGGTCGACCCGGCGGCCTCGTCCATCGCCCGGCGCACGGCCTCCGGCAGCGAGCCGCCGCCGACCGCAGTCGTGAAGCCGGCCGCGCTGACGAGCCGCGGCACCGGGATCGTCGCCTCCTCGCTCTTGATAACCAACCCTTGTCTGTTATAGGACTTCACGATAAGTCCGAGCCTAATCGATCTGACCACTCCCGGCAGATCCCCATCGTCGAAGGAGGACAGCATGTCGACGTTCACGCTGCGGTCGGCAACCGCTGCCGCGGCGGTCGCAGTGATCGCCTCAGCGGTCGCGGTCGCGGCCGGCCCTGCCGGCACGGGCGTCGCGCGGGCCGCCGCCTGCACGCCGCACGGCACGCTCACCTACGGGATCGCCGGCGCCGGCATCTCGGCACTCGACCCGAACACGATCTCGTTCGCCGGCCAGGAGCCGCTGCAGACCCTCCTCTACGACGCGCTCACGCGGTACGCGCAGGACGGCTCGATCCAGCCGGACCTGGCGACGAAGTGGCGCTCTTCGAAGGACCTGAAGACCTGGTGGTTCTGGCTGCGGCGCGACGTCGAGTATGCGAACGGCCGCGCCTTCACCTCCGCCGACGCCGTCGCGAACATCCTGCGCGTCCTCAGTCCGGACGTCGCCTCCCAGCAGCGCGGCCAGATCCAGGACTTCCGCTCCGTCCGCGCGATCTCGAAGTACGAGGTGCGGATCAGGCTCGGCCACCCGAGCGCGCTCGTCCCGGTCGCCCTGACGGACATCAAGATGAGCGACACGACGGACATCGCGAACCTCGACAAGGTCGGCAACGGCACGGGCCCGTACAAGGTCGGCACCTACGTTCCCGGCCAGTCGCTGACCGTCGTCCCGAACCCGCACTGGTTCGGCGGCGCGGCGTGCATCGCGAAGATCGTCTTCGTGCGCGAGCCCGACCCGACGGCGATGGTGACGGACTTCACCGGCGGCAAGCTCTCGGTGATCTGGCAGATCCCGCCGGCGAGCCTGCAGACCGTCGAGGCCGACCGGAACGCGACGCTGATCAAGCCGAGGAGCATCTCGGGTGCGCACGTCTGGGAGCTCGACACGACCTCGCCGCCGTTCTCGAACCCGCTCGCCAGGCAGGCGCTCGAGTACGCGATCGACCGCAACGCGATGGTGAAGGCCGCGTTCTTCGGGCAGGCGCTGCCGTCGCCCGCCGACGACCTGCTCAGCACGGCCTCGCCCGCGTACGACAAGACGCTGAAGCCCTACACCTTCGACCTGCAGAAGGCGAAGCAGCTGTTCGCGCAGGCCGGCGTCAAGCCGGGGACGACCTTCACGTTCTGGGCGCTCGCGGGCCGTCGCGACGAGTGGGTGACGATGGGCGAGATCCTGCAGCAGGACCTGCAGAAGATCGGCCTCAACCTGTCGATCCAGCGCAACGACGTCAGCACCTGGCTCGGCAAGTTCTATCCGGCCGGCAAGAGCTATCCGGGCACGATCGTCGCGAACTACTTCTCGATGCCGCCGAATCCGACCTTCGCGTTCCAGCAGGGCCAGTACGGCAACTGCGAGTGCAACTGGAACAACCCGAAGCTGGAGGCCCTCGCCAAGCAGGCGGCGGCGACCGCCGACCAGACGAAGCGCCGAGCGATCTACGCCCAGATGCAGGAGATCTACTCGCAGGGCGCGCCGGTGGCGGTGATCGCGCACCAGACGAACATCGTCGCCGCGCAGAAGTCCGTCCTCGGCGCCTGGGAGGATCCGGCCGGCAACGTCCATCTCGAATCCGCCCGGCTGGCCCGTTGACGAGGACGATCCTCCTGCGAATCCCCGAGCGCGGCGTCGGCGCCGTCGCCGACCTGCTCGACGCGGAGGCTCCCCGGACGTGCGCGCTCGTCTGGGAGCGCCTCCCCGTCGAGGGGCGGCTGATCCACGGCATGTACTCGGGGCCGGAGCTCTTCATCGTCCTGCCCGGCTTCCCGGCCGTCGCCGCCGAGAACCAGGTGCAGCGCGCGCTGCCCGGCGACGTCGGCTACTGGCACAACGAGGCCGGCATCCACGCGTCGGCGCCGAACGAGGTCGCCGAGCTCGTGTTCGTCTACGACCGCGGCGTCTCGATCAAGGGCTCCGACGGCTCCGACAGCTGGGTGAACATGTTCGCGCGGATCCGGACGCAGGAGGCGCAGGAGTTCCTCGCCGTCTGCAAGCGCTCGCGGCGCGAGGGGCCGTGGACGCTGCAGGTCGAGCGCGGGGACGACGTGTGATCCCGGGCGGGCGGCTCGTCGACCTGACGCTGCCGCTCGCGGAGACCCTGCCCTGCTCGTGGCCCGGCGCCGTGCCGTACCGGCACACGGTCTTCGACTGGTTCGAGAGCCGCGAGACCGAGCTCGGCCCGCTCGTCAGCAGGGGGCCGTTCCACACGCGCTGGCTGACGCTCGCCGAGCACAGCGGCACCCACTTCGACGCGCCGACCCACTGGGTGCCGCCTCCGGGCTCCGGGCTGCCGGGCGCCGGACCGGCGGGTGCGATCTCCGTCGACCGCGTGCCGCTCGAGCAGCTGATCGGCCCTGCGTCGGTCGTCGACGTGACGGACACCGTCGACCGCGCCGAGCCCGGCCGCAGCCCGCGGATCGAGGTCGCCGCGCTCGAGCGCTTCGAGGACGAGCACGGCCGCTTCGAGCCGGAGGAGGTCGTGCTGCTCCGCACCGGCTGGGACAGCCGCTACGTCGAGGGCCCGGCCGGCCGCGGCTACCTCGTCGACTGCGTCGGCGGCCGCGTGCCCGCCTGGCCGGCGCCGACGCCGGAGGCGGTCGAGCTGCTCGTCGAGCGCGGCGTCCGCTGCCTCGGCACCGACACGCCGAGCGTCGGCGCCGCCGAGAACGGCTATCCGGCGCACTTCGCCGGCCTCTCGCACGGGATGGCCTACGTCGAGGGGCTCGCTCGGCTGGCGGAGCTGCCGGTGCGCGGCGCGACCTTCGCGTTCTTCCCCGTGCTGCTGCGCGGCGGCTCGGGCGCGCCCGGCCGCGCCGTCGCCTTCCTGGACGGCTGAATGCGCGTCGAGCTGGACGAGGAGCGGCTGGCGCGCTACGCGGCCCCGAGTTGAGAGGATGACGGCGTGGCGACGGTCAGCGTCCGCTACATCGTCGACGACGTCGACGCCGCGATCGCGTTCTACACGGAGCGGCTCGGCTTCCGCGAGGCGATGCACCCGGCTCCCGGCTTCGCGATGCTCTCGCGCGGCGACCTGCGGCTGCTGCTGAGCGCGCCGAGCGGGGCCGCCGGCGGCGGGCAGGCGCTGCCGGACGGTACGCGGCCCGAGCCGGGCGGCTGGAACCGGCTCTCGCTCGAGGTGGCGGATCTCGGCGCGACGGTCGACGAGCTGCGCGCGGCCGGGGCGCGCTTCCGCAACGAGATCGTCGAGGGCGTCGGCGGCAGGCAGATCCTGCTCGAGGACCCGGCCGGCAACCCGATCGAGCTCTTCGAGCCGACGCGGCCGGAGGCGGCGTTCACGGCGACGCACGGGCACGAGCACGGGCACGAGCCGCCGGTCGCCTCGGACGTCGCGACCTTCGTCCGCGCCAACCTGCCGCCGCCGCCCGCGCGCGTGCTCGAGATCGGCGCCGGCGACGGCGAGCTCGCCCGCACGCTCGCCGGGGCCGGCTACGACGTGCTCGCGATCGACCCCGAGCCGCGCGGCGCCGGCGTGCGCGCCTGCGCGCTGCACGAGCTGGACGAGCCGCCCGCGTCCTTCGACGCGGCCGTCGCCGTCGTCTCGCTCCACCACGTCGAGCCGCTCGCCGGCTCCGTCGCGCGGCTCGCCGACTCGCTGAAGCCCGGCGCGCCGCTCGTCCTCGACGAGCTCGACGTCGCCGCCCTCGACCGCACCGCCGCCGCCTGGTGGATCGAGCAGCGGTGCGCGCGCGGAGCCGACGCGCCCGACGACCCCGACGAGGTCGTCGCCGAGCACCGCGCGCACCTGCATCCGCTCGAGCGGATCCTCGAGGCGCTGGCGGAGCGCTTCGAGCTCGGCGTCCCGCTGCGCGGCGCCTACCTCTACCGCTGGCACCTCGACGCGTCCCTGCGCCCCGTCGAGGAGGAGCTGATCGCGCGCGGGCGGCTGCCGGCGGTCGGCGCGCGGCTGCTCGCCTTCCGGCAGTCATGAGCGACGCGGCCCGGCTGCCCCGGGGTCAGACCCTGTAACGAAAGTGCAACGGATCCGGCGGCGAGCCTGCCGCGCGAGCCGCATGGCTCCGTCGGGCTGTGGACGAGAAGTCGCGGATTCGTTTCGGGGTCCGACCCCGGGTTCGGCCCGGGCTAGGCCGGCTGGACGACGATCAGCGAGTTCCCCTCCGGGTCGCGGACCCAGAACATCGGCGGCACGGCGCCGCCCATGCGCGAGATCTCGGCGTCGACGTCGGCGCCCGCCGCCTGCAGCGCGGCGTGGTCGGCCTCGAGGTCGGTCGTGTCCAGGATGATCCCGGTCTGGGCGCCGCCCGCCCGGCCGCCCGGCGGCGGGGGAGCGAGCGCGATCGTCGTCTCGGCGCCGGGCAGCTGCACCTCGACCCAGCGCATCTCCGGTCCCATCGGCACGTCCACGACCTTCTCGAAGCCGAGCGTGCCGACGTAGAAGCCGAGCGCGCGGTCGACGTCCGCGGTCGGGATGCAGACGCGCCCGACGCGCGTGAGCTTGAGGCTGCTGGAGGCCTCGGTTGGCATGGCTACCTCCTCGGTCGACGGTTCGCACGTCAGACCGGGACCGCGTGCGGAACTCATCGGTCGCTAGTCTTACGCGCGACGGCGATGAAGCTCGCCGAAACCGCGGGGCTCCCGCTGATGGCTTCTACTCTCGAGTCGAATCAGCGAAGGAGACGCCGTGTCGGAAGCACTACGTGAAGCCCGCTTGCCCGCAGCCGTCCTCGCGGACGCCGCGCGCGCCGGGCGGCCCCGGCCGCGCTTCGGCGACCCGCGCCTGCTCGTCGCGATCTTCGCCGGCGGAGTCGTCGGCGCGCTCGTCCGGGCGGCGCTGACCGAGGCGTTCCCCGCAGGCGCGGGCGGGTTCCCCTGGACGGTGCTCGCGATCAACGTCGCGGGGTCGACGCTGCTCGCCTACCTCTCGACGCGCCTCCAGGAGCGCCTGCCGCCGAGCACCTATCGCCGGCCGCTCGTCGGCACGGGCTTCTGCGGCGCGCTGACGACGTTCTCGACGCTGCAGCTCCAGGTCGTCGAGCTCGGGCACGAGGGACACGCCCTCGAGGGCGCGGTCTATCTCGTCGTCTCGATCGCGATCGGGCTCGGCGCCGCGGTCGCGACGACCGCCGCCACCCGGCGCGCGAGGCTGCGGTGAGCGGCCCGGCGAGCTGGATCGGCCTCGCGCTGCTCGGCGGCGCCGGCGCCGTGGCGCGGTTCGCGCTGGACTCGCGAGTCGGGCGGCGGACGGCGACGGCCTTTCCGCTGGGGACGTTCGTCGTCAACGTCTCCGGGTCGTTCGCCCTCGGCGTGCTCTCGGCGGCGGCGCTCGGCAGCACGACGCTCTTCCTGCTCGGCACCGGTTTGCTCGGCTCGTACACGACCTTCTCGACGTGGATGTTCGAGTCCGAGCAGCTCCTGGGCGACCGCGAGTACGTCCTCGCGGGAGCGAACCTCGTCCTCGGCGCGGTCGCCGGGCTCGCGCTCGCCTTCGCGGGCTGGAAGCTGGGCGGCGCGCTGTGAACGAGGACTGCCTGAAGCTGACGACGTACTTCGGCGAGCACCAGCGGGTCGGGCGGGAGCTGCTCTCGGACGCGCTGCACGACGTCTACCAGCGGCACGGGTTGGAGGCGGCCGTCCTCCTACGCGGGACCGAGGGCTTCGGGCTGCGCCACACGCTGCACACGCAGCGGCTGCTGACCCTGTCGGAGGACCTGCCGCTCGTCTCCGTCGCCGTCGACACGCGCGAGAAGGTCGAAGGCGCGCTGCCGGAGGCGGCCGCGATCGTCGGCAAGGGCCTCGTCACGCTCGAGCGCGCGCGCATGCTCACCGGCCGCGTCGGACCGGTGACGCTGCCGCAAGAGCTCGCCGAGGCGACGAAGCTGACCGTCTACTGCGGGCGGGCGGAGCGAAGCGACGGCGCGCCGGCCTACCAGGCGCTGATCCGGCTGCTGCACGATCGGGGGATTGCCGGCGCGACCGCGTTCCTCGGCGTCGACGGCATGCGGCACGGCGCCCGCCGGCGCGCCCGCTTCTTCTCGCGCAACGAGGACGTGCCGCTGATGATCGTCTCGGTCGGCGACGGCGAGGCGATCGCCGCCGTGCTGCCGGAGGTCGCCGCGCTCGTGCCCAGGCCGCTGCTGACGCTCGAGCGCGTCCAAGTCTGCAAGCGCGACGGCGTCGTCCTGTCCGAGCCGCGCGCGCTGCCGGAGACCGACGACGCGGGGCTCGCGGTCTGGCAGAAGCTGATGGTCTACGCCGGCGAGCAGGCCCGGCATGGACGGCACTCGCTCTACATCGCCCTGATCCGCCGGCTGCGCGAGGAGGGCGCGGCGGGCGCGACCGCGCTCCGCGGGATCTGGGGCTACTCCGGCGACCACGAGCCGCGCGGCGAGACGCTCCTCTCGCCGCGCCGGACCGTCCCGGTCGTGACCGTCCTGGTCGATCGCCCCGAGCGGATGCGGCGCTGGTGGCGGATCGTCGACGAGCTGACCGACGAGGCCGGCCTGGTGACGAGCGAGCTCGTGCCCGCCTTCCGCGCCGTCGGCCCGGAGCTCTCGAGCGGCGGCCTCGACCTGGCGGCGACGTAGCTCTCAGCGCGCGAGGTCGAAGCGGTCGAGGCTCATCACCTTGTCCCACGCGGCGGCGAAGTCGCGCACGAACGTCTCGCCCGCGTCGGCCGCCGCGTAGAACTCCGAGAGC
>DASSSQ010000142.1:0-10107 GCA_035708405.1 Gaiellaceae bacterium | reverse complement strand
TGCTCACCCGCGAGCTCACCCTCGACCAAGCCGGCCAACAACTCCTCGACCTCACCATCCGCACCGCCAACGGCCGCCTCACCAGCGCCGAAACCCTCGGCCACCACGAATTCGTCCTCACCCGCCTCTACCCAAGCGCGTGACCGGCGCCGGGGCGGCGCCCCCGAAGCTCGAGGCCGTCCTCGAGACGTGGCTGCCGCGCTTCCTCGCGAACGGGATCGACTACCTCGACGTCCGCCGCACGCTCGCGCAGGTCGCCGACTGGGACGGCTGGGTCGACGCGTGGGAGGCCGCGGCCGCGCGGTACGAGCGTCTCGGCGAGGAGGCGCTCGCCGCCGGGCACGACGTCACCGCGGCCGCGCACCTGAGCCGCGCCGCGCTGACGCTGCAGTTCGCGCAGTTCGTGCTGACCGAGGATCCGGCGCGGCGCGAGACGATCCACCGGCGCCAGGCGGCGCTCTACGCGCGTGCCGCGCCGCTGCTCGACCCGCCCGCCGAGCGGGTCGCCGTTCCGTTCGAGGGAACCGACCTGCCCGGCTACCTGCGGCTGCCGCGCGCGGCCGCCGGCAGGCCCGGCCTCGTCGTCCTGATCCCGGGGCTCGAGTCGACGAAGGAGCAGTTCTCGAGCTACGAGCCCTACTTCCTCGAGCGCGGTCTCGCCACGCTCTCCTTCGAGGGCCCGGGCCAGGGCGAATCGCGCTACGCGCTGCCGTTCGCCGACGCCGCGTACGGCCGCGCCGTCGCAGCGCTCGCCGCCTTCGTCGACGGGCTCGAGGCCGTCGACGCGCGCCGCGTCGCGGTCTTCGGCGCGAGCTTCGGCGGCTACCTGGCGCTCCGCCACGCGAAGCGGTTCCCGGGCCTGCGCGCCGTCGTCGAGATCGCCGGGCCCTACGACCTCGGCTGGTTCGCGGAGCTGCCGCCGGTGACGCGCGAGAGCTTCGTCGACTTCGTCGGCGCGGCGGATGAGCAGGAGGCGGCGGCGCGCCTTGCCGACGTCAGCCTCGACGGCGCGCTCGACGACCTCGACGCGCCGGTGCTCGTCGTCCACGGCGGCCGCGACGGCGTGATCCGGCCCATGGAGGCCGAGCGGATCGTCGCCGCGCTCGGCCCGCGCGCCGAGCTCCGTCTCGAGCCGGAGGGCAACCACTCGTGCAACAACCTCGCGCCCGTGATCCGTCCAGCGGTCGCCGACTGGGTCGCCGACCGGATTGGTCCGATCGATTGACACCCCGCCGGAACCCCTGTTACCGTCACCCCTCCGCAATCGTTTGCGGAAGGAACTGACGAGATGGCCACCATGCCGGCGGAACATCCCATCGAAGAGACGGCTGGAGCGTCGGTCGAGTGCCACCGCGTCGAGAAGTGGTTCGGCGAGCTGAACGTCCTCGCCGACGTCGAGTTCTCGATCGAGCCGGGCGCCTTCGTCTCCGTGCTCGGGCCGAGCGGCTGCGGCAAGACGACGCTGATGCGCGCGATCGGCGGCCTCGTCCCGATCGACGAGGGCGAGATCCTGATCAACGGCGGGCGCGTCTCCGGGCCGCCGAAGGAGGCGGCGATCGTCTTCCAGCAGTTCGGGCTGATGCCGTGGAAGACGATCTACGACAACGTCGCCTTCGGCCTGCGCGTCGCCGGCCTCGGCAAGAAGGAGACCGAGGCGCGCGTCCGGCACTTCCTCGATCTCGTCCATCTGACCGGCTTCGAGGGCTCGTTCCCCTACCAGGTCTCCGGCGGCATGCAGCAGCGGGCCGGTCTCGCCCGCGCGCTCGCCGTCGAGCCGCAGCTGCTGCTGATGGACGAGCCGTTCGCCTCGGTCGACGCGATGACGCGCGAGGTGCTCCACGACGAGCTGCTCGGCATCTGGGAGCGCGACCGGCGCACCGTCGTCTTCATCACCCACTCGATCGACGAGGCGATCGTGCTGAGCGACGAGATCTTCGTGATGTCGCGCTCGCCGGCGACGGTCGTCGCCCGGATTCCCGTCGAGATCCCGCGGCCGCGGCGCGAGCGCACCGTTCGCGGGCTGCCCCAGTTCACCGAGCTACGCGAGCGCTGCTGGGACCTCCTGGAGCACGGCGGCGCGGAGGAGGCGGCGCGATCGTGACGACGACGATTCCCACCCTGCACGCGGCCGACACCGAGCGGAAGCGGCTTGCGCACCGCAGGCGGCTCCGCGGCGCGAAGCGGCGCCGGCGGGTCGCGATGTGGGCCGTACGGCTCGCGTCGCTCGCGATCGTGCTCGGCGTCTGGCAGTGGTACGGCTCCTCGGTCAACCCGATCCTGTTCGCGCCGCCGACCAAGATCGCGCACGAGTTCGGCGTGCTGATCTCGGACGGCGCGCTCGGCAAGGCGCTCGTCCAGAGCCTGACCGTGTTCGGGATCGGGCTCGGCGCGGCGATCGTGCTCGGGATCCCGCTCGCGCTCGTCTGGGCCCGCTACCAGATCGTCGACTGGGCGATCCAGGGCTACGTGAACGCGCTCTACGCGACGCCGCTCGTCGCGCTCGTGCCGCTCCTGATCCTCTGGTTCGGCTTCGGCGTCGAGGCGAAGTCGATCATCATCTTCAGCTTCGCCGTCTTCCCGATCCTGATCAACACCTACCAGGGCGCGCGCAGCGTCGACCCGGGGCTCGTCGAGGTGGCCGGCTCCTTCCGCTGCAGCGAGCTGCAGACGTGGCGGCACGTGATCCTGCCCTCGTCGGTGCCGTTCATCGCCGCCGGCCTCAACATCGGCGTCGGCCGTGCCCTCGTCGGGATGATCATCGCGGAGTTCTACACCTCCGCCAGCGGGCTCGGCTACATGGTGCTGCTGGCGAGCAACACGTTCCAGACGGCGAAGATGTTCGTGCCGATCCTGGTCGTGATGGCGCTCGGCGTCTGCCTGCTGGGGGCGACGCGGACGCTGAAGCGGAAGGTCTCGCCGTGGTCGGAACAGGAGGGCCGCCTCTGAGTCGATCCGTTCGCTGGCAAGGGGTTCGCACGTCGGGTCAACGCTGGTTCCACACAGGAGGATGACGCGGTGTCTAGCAAGAAGATGCGACTGGGTCTCGTGCTCGCGACGCTCGCTGGGGTCGGCGTGCTCGCGTCCGTGGCCGTCGCCGCGACGACGACTGCTCGAAGCGCGAAGCTGATCCACGTCCGGGTCGGTCTCGCGGTGCTCCCGCCGAAGATGACGCACATCGGCTTCTACGTGGCCCGCGACAAGGGGTTCTTCGCGAAGAACGGGCTGGACGTCTCGCTGGTCGGCGAGGGCGACGGGGTCAAGTCCCTCCGCGGCACGGCGGCCGGCGCGTTCGACATGGCCGGCACGAGCGCCGACGACGTGATCGCCGCGGCGACGCAGGGCGGCCATCTCTCGGCCGTCTGGAGCTACGCGATGCCGCTCGACACGACGCTGGTCGCCGACCAGAGCGTGAGGACGGTCGCCGACCTCCGCGGCAAGAAGATCGCGATCACCGATCCGGGCGGCTTCTCCGACGTGCAGGTGCGCGCCGTGCTCGCCCAGGCGCACGTCTCCGCGAAGGACGTGAAGATCGTCAGCCTGCCGAGCCGCTCGGCGTTCGTGCCGGCGATCGTGTCCGGCCGCGTGAACGCGGCGCCCTTCCACGCCGACGACGGCTTCGCGGCGATGGCGCAGGACAAGAAGCTGCACGTGATCAAGTCGATCTACCAGGCGCTGCCGAACTGGTGGTACAGCGCGCTGGCGGTCACGGACACCTACAAGCAGGCGAACGGCCCGACGATCGAGAAGTTCATCACGGCGATGGACGAGGCGGACCGCTGGATCTACTCGCACCGCGCCGAGACGATCGCGATCGGGGTCAAGGAGGGTCAGGAGAGCAAGGACGCCGCCACCAAGGCGTACGACTTCCTGAAGAAGGCGCACGCGTGGACGGTCAACGACGGGCTGAAGCGGAGCCGCGTGGTGGGGACGATGGCCTACGAGCACAAGCTGGGACAGATCCCGCGCGTGCCCACGTACGGCGAGGTCGTCGATCCCACCTACGCGAACGCCGTCCTGCAGAAGATCGGCAGGTGGAAGACCGGCTTCTGATCGAGGCGAAGCGGCACGGATGGTCACCGGGGCAGGCACAACCCCAAGGAGGTAATGCGTGTCTAGGAAGATGATGCGACTGGGCCTGGCACTCGCGGTGCTCGCCGGGATCGGTGCGCTGACCTCGGTGGCCGTCGCCGCCACGACGACGGCGCGGAGCCCGAAGCTGACCACGGTCAGGGTCGGGCTCGCGCTGATCCCGCCGAAGATGACGTTCATCGGCTTCTACGTCGCGCGCGACAAGGGCTTCTTCGCGAAGAACGGGCTCGACGTCAAGCTGGTCGGCGAGGGCGACGGCGTCAAGTCGCTCCGCGGCACGGCCGCGGGGGCGTTCGACATGGGCGGCACGAGCGCCGACGACGTGATCTCGGCAGCCTCCCAGGGCGGCAACGTCACGTCGGTGTGGGGCTACGCGATGCCGCTCGACACGACGATCGTCGCCGACCAGTCGGTGAAGACGACGGCCGACCTGAAGGGCAAGAAGATCGCGATCACCGATCCGGGCGGCTTCTCCGACGTGCAGGTGCGCGCCGTGCTCGCCCAGGCGCACATTCCGGCCAAGGACGCGGACATCATCAGCATGCCCGACCGCTCGGCGTTCGTGCCGGCGCTCGTCACCGGCCGGATCGACGCGGCGCCGATGCACGCCGACGACGGCTTCGCGGCGATGGCGAAGGACCCGAAGCTCCACGTCGTCAAGGCCGTCTACGAGTCGCTGCCGTACTGGTGGTACGGCTCGCTGGCGGTCACGGACACCTACAAGCAGGCGAACGGCCCGACGATCGAGAAGTTCATCACCGCGATGGACGAGGCCGACCGCTGGATCTACTCGCACCGCTCGGCGACGATCGCCGTCGGCGTCAAGGAGACGCAGGAGGACCGGGCCGCGGTCACGCAGGCCTACGACTTCCTGAAGAAGGCGCACGAGTGGACGGTCAACACCGGGCTCGAGCAGAGCCGGGTGATGAAGACGATGCGCTACGAGCAGAAGCTCGGCGAGATCAAGACGGTGCCGGCCTACAACAAGGTCGCCGACCTGACCTACGCGAACGCGGTCGTGAAGAAGATCGGCCGTTGGAAGACGGGCTACTGAGCGAGCGCTCGTCTCCCGGAGCGCCGGCCGCGCGGCCGGCGCTCCGGGACCTTCGCCGCGACGACGACCCGCCGCCCGGTCGGGTCGTCGTCGAGCGGCGCCCGGACGGCGGGCTCGAGGCGCGGACGCGCGACGTGACGCTGGCCGTCGGCCGGGTCGGCCCGGGATTCCGCTCGGTCGAGCTGCTGCTCGCGGCGCTCGGCTCCTGCATGCTCGGGACGATGCTCGTCTTCGCCGAGAACTCGGCGATCGAGCTCGACGGCGTGCGGCTCGAGCTGGAGCCGGTGCTCGCCGGGCGGCCGGAGCGCGTCGACGAGATCCGGATGCGGATGGTCGTCGCGGGCGACGTCGAGCCACGGCGGCTCGCGTCGCTGCGGCGGGTCGCCGAGCACTGCAAGGTGCACTCGACGCTCGAGCGCGGGCCGCTGCTGTCGCTGGAGGTCGAGTGCCGCGGCTGATCTCGGCGGCCGAGCTGGCCGGGCGGCTGGACGAGCCCGGGGTCGCCGTGCTCGAGGTCGCGTTCGTCGACGACGACCTGCCGTTCCGCGAGGCACACGTCCCCGGCTCGCGCTGGGCCTGGTGGAAGGATCTCTGCTGGCACGAGACGGACCGCGAGTTCGCGGACGGCCCCACGCTCGCGCGCCGGCTCGGCGCGCTCGGCATCGGCGGCGGCGCGACGCTCGTGCTCGTCGGCGACCCGATCCAGTTCGCGACGTACGCGCTCTGGGTGTTGCACATGCGCGGCTTCTCGGACGTGCTGCTGCTCGACGGCGGCCGCCGCGCGTGGCTCGCGGGCGGCTGGCCCGTCGAGCGGGGCCGGCCGGAGCCGGAGCCGGTCGCGCACGAGGCGCCGTCCGGCGGCGACGAGTCCTCGCGGATCGGCCGCGACGGCGTGCTGGCGGCGGTGCGGAGCGGCGACCGCGCGATCGTCGACCTGCGATCGCCGGAGGAGTATCGCGGCGAGCGGGTCGCGCCCGCGACGGCGCCCTTCGACCACGGCGCCGAGCGCAAGGGCCACGTCCCCGGCGCACGGCATCTCTACTACGAGCGGCTCCTCCGCGCCGACGGCACCTTCCGCCCGCCGGACGAGCTGGCCGCGGCGTTCGCCGAGGTCGGCGTCGGCGAGGGAGACCCGGTGCTCGCGTACTGCCGTCTGAGCCACCGCGCCTCGCTCGGCTGGTTCGTGCTCGCCGAGCTGCTCGGCCGCGAGCAGGTGCAGGTCTACGACGGCTCGTGGACCGAGTGGGGCAGCATCGTCGGCTTCCCGGTCGAGCGCTAAAGCGTCCAGGCCGAGCCGAAGCGGCGCATCTCGGCGACGATCGGCAGCAGCGCCTCGCCCTTCGACGTCAGCTCGTACTCGACGCGCGGGGGAGACTCCGGGTAGCTGCGGCGGAGGACGACGTCGGCGTGCTCGAGATCCTTCAGCCGCTCGGCGAGCGTCCGCGTCGAGATGCCGTCGCAGGAGCGCTCGAGGTCGCGGAAGCGGCACGGGCCGTCGGCGAGCTCGTGGAGGATCAGCGCCGTCCACTTGTGCCCCACGATCTCGGCTGCGGCGGCGATCGCCCTGCGGCCGTCGACCACGACGTGCTCACGCGTCGCGTGCACGCGCGGGAGTGTACTCCCGTTCGCGGGCGTAGTCTTCCCCGCGATGGCGATCGGCGACCGGCTGCGCGCGCGGGCGCGGGGCGACGTGCCCGTCGCGGGGCTCGGCGCGTACGCGCGCGCCGGCGCCGACGCGTACGAGCTGCTCGACCGGCTGCCGCCCGCTGGCACCGCGCGGCTGTGCGCGTGGAACGCGTTCGTGCTCCAGACCTACGGCGACGCGCTCGCCGCCTCGGGACGGACGCCGGGCTTCGTCGACGGCGACGCGGCCGTGCTCGCGCGGCGGCTGTACGAGCTCGTCGAGGGCTGGCTCGAGCGGGCGCGCCGGGCGGAGGCCGACCCCGCCTGCCGGCTCGACGTCTACCTGCCGCAGCCTCTGCCGCACGGCGACTCGGCGTCGCCCGACCAGGTCGCGGGGATGCGCCGCGCGCTCGACGCCGCCAGGACGCGCGCCGCCGCGGACGTCGCCGCCTTCGCGGCCGGGGAGGCGGCCGGCGCGCGGCTCCGCTCGCTGCTCGCAGGTGCCGCGTCGGCGGCGGACTACGCGGAACGGCTCTGGACGCCGGCGGCCGGCCCCGACCTGCGCGAGACGCTCGCGGCGACGCTCCGCGACGCGCTCGACCGCGTCTACGAGCTCGGCCAGCTGGTCGCGCGGCCCGACCTGCTGGACGGCGGCGGCGGCGCGGACGGGCGGCTGCGCCTTCCCGGCGAGCCCGGCTTCGACCCGTGGTGCCTGACCGACCCGCTGCTGCGCGCCCGGCACGAGGCCGATGCGGAGAGCCGTGCCGCCGTCGAGCGGCTCTGGCAGGGCGACCCGCAGGCGGACCGCACCCTCGCGATCCACGCCGAGATCGCCGCCGCGCTCGACGCGGGCGCCGTCGACTACCTGCCGCCCGGCGAGGTCGGCCGCCTGGCGGAGCTGGCGGCGCGCTGTCCCTGGCCGGGAGTGCTCTACGCGCGGGCGCCGGCGCTCGTCGCCGGCCGCGAGCTCGAGCCGGGCGAGCGCTTCGTCCTCGTCGTCGGCGGCGAGCCGGAGCGCTTCGAGCGCGCGATCGTCGCCGAGCCGCCGGACGCGCGCCCCGAGCTCGACGGCCTCGACGGCGACCGCCTCGCCCTCGCCGAGCTGCTCGCCCTCTTCGGCGGCGCCGGCTTCCGCGTCTACCGGCCGTTCTAGCCCAGCGCCGAGCGGTCGATCGCGCGCTTGAGGATCTTGCCGGTCGGGCCCTTCGGCAGGTCGTCGACGAGGACGACTCGGCGCGGGTACTTGTAGGCCGCCACGCGCTCGCGCGTCCAGGCGCGCAGGGCGTCCGCGTCGGCGCGCGCGCCCGGCCGGAGGACGACGAGCGCGCAGACCTCCTCGCCGAGCCCGCTCGTCCGGGATGCCGACGACGGCGGCCTCGAGCACGTCGGGGTGCGCGTACAGCGCCTCCTCGACCTCGCGCGGGAAGACGTTGTAGCCGCCGCGGACGATCAGCTCCTTCAGCCGGTCGACGAGGTAGAGGTAGCCGTCGCCGTCGAGGCGGCCGACGTCGCCGGTGCGCAGCCAGCCGTCCGCGGTGAACGCCGCGGCGCTCGCGGCCGGGTCCTGCCAGTAGCCCGGGATCACCGAGGGCCCGCGGAACTGCACCTCGCCGAGCTCGCCGAGCCGCACCTCGCCGCCGCCGAGCGCCATCCCGACCGAGCCGGGCCGCCGCTCCTGGCCCTGCACGTACGTCGTCGCGATCCCGGAGAGCTCGGTCAGGCCGTAGCCCTCGTAGACCTCGCCGCCGAAGACGCGCTCGAACTCGGCCGCGACCTCGACCGGAACCGCGGCGCCGCCGACGTGGGCGATCCGCACCGGCGGCAGCTCGGCCGCCGCGCGCGCCGCCTGGCAGAGCGCGATGCACATCGTCGGCACGCCGAGCAGGATCGTCGTCCGCGTCGCCGTCATCGTCGCGAGCGTCCGCTCGGCGTCGAAGCGGCGGACGACGGCGACGGCGCCGCCGGCGAGGAAGGTGGAGACGAGCCCGGTCGAGAGGCCGAGCACGTGCGCGAACGGCGCCGCGCCGAGGACGACGTCGTCCGGCCCGAGCGCGAGCGCGTCGGCCGCGTTCTGCGCAGCCGCGCGGATGCTGCCGTGGGTGAGGATCGCGCCCTTCGGCCGGCCCGACGTGCCCGAGGTGTAGAGAATCGTCGCCGGCTCGGCGGCCCCGCGCGGCGCGATCTCCACGAGCGGCGCGCAATCGGCGAGCTCGCCCTCGCGGAGCAGCAGCCGCGCCCCCGAGGCGGCGACCCGCGCCTCGATCTCCGGCGGGGCGAGCAGCGGGTTCAGCGGCACCGCGACCGCGCCGAGCCGCAGCACGCCGAGCCACGCGGCGACGAAGCCGGCGCCGTTGCCGAGGAGCAGCGCGACGCGGTCGCCCGGCTCGACGCCGCGCGCCCGCAGCGCGGCCGCCGCCGACCCCGCGCGCCGCTCGAGCTCGCCGTAGGAGATCGCGCGGCCCTCCTCCACGAGCGCCGTCCGCGCCGGGTCGGCCGCCGCAGGGATCTCCGCCAGGTTCACACGCCGTAGATTCGCAGGTTCCCTGTGTGCGAGGATGCCGCGGTGACGCAGGCCGCGCGCAGCGAGGAGACGATCGAGCCGCGGATCAGCTACGTGATCGCGCGGCTGGAGCGCGCCGTCCGCGCCGCGATCGCCGAGCGCGTGCGCCCGTTCGGGCTGACGACGCTGCAGTACACGACGCTGAGCATCCTCGGCCGCCGCGGCGGGCTCTCGAACGCGCAGCTCGCCCGCCGCGCCTACATGACGCCGCAGTCGATGAGCGAGGTGATCGAGGCGCTCGAGGCGAAGGAGCTGCTCGTCCGGGAGCCGCACCCGCACCACCGCCGCGTCTTCCCGGCGAGCCTGACCCCGCGCGGCTGCGCGGTGCTGACCGCCTGCGACGCCGCCGTCGACGAGCTCGAGGAGGAGATGCTGCACGGGCTCGACCGCGACGAGCGCGCGCGGCTGCGCGCGAGCCTCGTCGCCGCCGTGCGCGGCCTGCACGCGGGGTTCCCGCAGTGAAGGTGCTCGAGGGCAAGGCGGCGATCGTCACCGGCTCGGCGCGCGGGATCGGCCGCGCCACCGCCGAGCTGCTGGCAGGTCACGGCGCGCGTGTCCTCGTCAACGACCGGGACGGCGACCTGGCGGCGGAGGCGGCGGCCGCGATCGGCGGCGAGACGGCCTGCTTCGCGGGCGACCTGACCGCGGACGGCGTCTGCGAGGCGCTCGTGCAGAAGGCGGTCGACGAGTTCGGGCAGCTGGACATCGTCGTCAACAACGCCGGTTACACCTGGGACGGGATGGCGCACAGGATGGGCGATGAGCAGTTCCGGGCGATGCT
>DASSSQ010000141.1:0-6637 GCA_035708405.1 Gaiellaceae bacterium | reverse complement strand
CCCGACCAGCTCGACGAGCTGCAGATCGTGCAGGACCAGCGTCACGGGCACCCGCTGCGCGGCCTGCGGCCGGTCGTCTCGCTCGAGGACGTCGAGACGCTGCAGCGCGCGGCCGAGGAGGTCTACGTCGACGGGCTGATCCAGCAGTGGCTCGTCGCGCTCGTGCGCGGGACGCGCGACCTGGACATCGTCGAGCTGCCCGCGTCGGTGCGCGGCTCGATCGCCCTCGACCGCGCCGTGCGCGCGTGGGCGCTGCTGCACGGCCGCGACTACGTCGAGCCGGAGGACGTCGAGGCGCTCTTCGGGCCGGTGATCTGCCACCGCGTGCTCTTCGCGCCGGCGTTCGCGGCCTCCGCGCGCAGGCTCGGCCGGCGCGAGGCGATGGCGCAGCTCTGGCGCCGCTGCCTGGAGCTCGCGCCGCCGCCCGAGCGGAGCCGTCGCCCCGAGGGATAGACGGGCTCGATGGACGGCGTGGAGACCTTCCCGCTGCCGCAGCGCCGCCGGGTCGCCGGGCTCGCGTTCGGCTCGATGCGCTCGATCCGCCGCGGCTCCGGCTCGGACGTCGCCGGCTCGCGGCCCTACCTCCCCGGCGACGACATCCGCACGATCGACCGCGCCGCCTCGGCGCGGCTCTCCTCGGCGCACGCGCGCGACGAGTGGGTCGTGCGCCAGACCTACGCCGACGAGGCGGCGCGCGTCGTCGTCGCCGCCGACCGTCAGCCGTCGATGCGGCTCTTCCCGGACGGGCTGCCGTGGCTGCGCAAGCCGCAGGCGCTCGCCGAGACCGTCGCGCTCGTCTGCCGCAGCGCCGCCGCCGCGGCCTGCGTCACCGGCTTCCTCGCCGACGACGGCGACCCCGAGCCGGTCTGGCTCGCGCCCGGCCGCGCGACCGGGGAGGAGCTGACCGCGGCCGCGCGCCGCGGCGCCTTCCGCGCTCCCGAGGACGCGCTCGACCGCGCGCTCGACTTCCTGGCCCTGCGCGCGCGGCTGCCGACCGGCAGCTTCGTCTTCCTCGTCTCCGACTTCCTCCGCCCGCTCGGGCCGGAGGCGCTCGGCGAGGCGCTCGCGCACCGCTGGGAGCTCGTCCCGGTGGTCGTGCAGGACCCGGTGTGGGAGCGCTCGTTCCCCGACGTCGCCGGCGCGCTCCTGCCGCTCGCCGACCCGGCGACCGGCCGCACACGCCACGTGCGGCTGACCCGGCGCGAGGTGCGCGAGCTGCGCGAGGCACACGAGCTGCGCTGGGCGGAGACGCTCGACCGGCTCGAGTCGCTCGACCTCGACCCGGTCGTCCTCGACGCGCACGATCCGGAGCGGATCCTCGACGCGTTCCAGGCCTGGTCGGGCCGCAGCGCCGGCGTCGGAGGCAGGCTGTGAGACGCCTGCTCGCCGTCGCGCTCTTCCTCTGCGTCGTCCCGGCCGCGCGCGCGGGCACGCCGGCGGCGCCGATCTCGGCCGACGCCTCGTTCGCGCCGCTCGTCCACGGCTTCGGCGACCCGGTGACGGCCCGGCTGACGGTGGCCGTCGACCCGGTGCGGATCGACCCCGGCTCGGTGCGGGTCACGGCCTCCTTCGCTCCCTACGCGGCGGGCCCGGCGCGGGTCGAGCGCAGCGCCGCCGGCCCGCACCTCGTCGTGCTCCACTACTCCTACCGGCTCGCCTGCAGCACCGCCGCCTGCGTCCCGCGCGCGCCCGAGCGGAGCTTCGCGCTGCGGCCGGCGCGGATCGCGTGGCGCTACCGCGGCGGCGACGCGGGCTCGGCGTCGCTCGCCTGGCCGCGGCTCACCGTCGCCTCGCGCCTCGCGGCGCGCGACCTCGCCGCGCCGGCGCTGCTCGCGCGCGTCGAGCCGCCCGCGGCGACCTACTCGGTGCCGCCGGGCGCGCTCGGGATCGGCCTCTACGCGCTCGGCGCCGCGCTGGCGGCGGCCGGCCTCGTCGCGATCGCCGTCCTGCTCCGGCCGCGCGCGCGGATCGTCGTCACGCCGCCGCTCCAGCACGCGCTCGAGCTCGTCGAGCTCTGCGCCGCGGGCGAGGTCGTCGAGCGGCGCCGCGCGCTCTACACGCTCGCGCTCGCGCTCGAGGAGGCCCGGCTGGAGCCGGAGTCGCACGCGGCGCGCAAGCTCGCCTGGGCGCCCGCTGCGCCGGACCCGGACGGGATGCGCCAGCTCGCGTTCGTGATCCGCGGCCAGCTGCAGGAGCCGGTGGCCGCATGAGCCGGAACGGCGGGATGAGCCGAAACGTCCTGCCGCTCGCGGACGTCGCGTCGCTGCAGCCGGCGGCGCGGCGCACGGCCGGCCTCCGCTCGGCGCTCGCCGCCGCCGCGCTGCTCGCGCTGACCGCCGCCTACGTCGCCGCGCCGAGCGGCGACGCGGCGCGCGCGTCGACCGCGTCCGGCTCCGGCACGGTCGTCATCCTCGACGTCTCCGGCAGCATCACCGACCGCGGCTCCGCGCAGATCCAGCACACGCTGGCCGAGGAGATCCGCCGGGCCGGCCCGGGCGGCGACGCCGGGCTCGTCCTCTTCTCCGACGTGGCGATGGAGACCCTGCCGCCGACCGCGCCGGTGGGCGCGCTGCAGCAGTTCCGGCGCTTCTTCATCGCCGTCAAGCGGCACCGCCACGGCAACTCCGGCGACGCCGGCGACGCGAACCAGGCGGTGCTCGGCTCGGGCGGGCGCCTGCTCGACTACCCGCAGAGCCCCTGGGCCGTCTCGTTCAGCGGCGGGACGACGATCTCGTCCGGTCTGCGCGAGGCGCGGGCCGACCTCCGCCGCGCCGGCTTCGACGGCGGCCGCGTCCTGCTGCTCAGCGACCTCGTCGACGCGCCGCAGGACGACGCCGCGCTGAAGCGGGAGCTCGACGCCTACGCGGCCGACCCGTCGCTCGACCTCGAGGTGCGGGTGCTCTCCAGCACGCTGCAGCAGCCCGTCTCGCTCTACCGCGGGATCCTCGGCCGCGCGGCGGTGCTGCCGGCGCAGGCCGGCGCGCCGCCGTCGCTGCGGACGGTCAGGCACGACCCGCTGCCGGTGTGGCTGATCGCGCTCGCCGTCGCGGCGGCCGTCGCGCTCGCGCTCGTCGAGCTGCTCGGGACGCCGCTTCGCTGGCGCAGCTCGGCGGAGGTGGCGCTGTGAGTCGCGCCGTCCGACTCGCGCTCGGGGCCGCCGCGGTGGCGGCCGGCGCCGGCTGCATCCTGCTCGGCCGCGCCGTCCTCGGCGAGGGCGCGAGCGTCGAGCGCGCCGACGCGGCGCTCTCCGCGCCGGTCGCGTCCGCGCCCGTCGCGCGCAGCGGAGGCATCTCCGGCTTCCTGCTCTCGACCGGCGACGACCGCGCCGCCCGCGCCGCGGCGGCCGACTACACGCAGGCCCGCACGCAGACGACGCTCGCGCTCGCCGTCCGCAGCCGCGCGCTCGCCGAGGACGAGCTGGCGCCGCTCGCGCTCTCGGGCCCGGCGGGGCGCCGCTCGTGGGCGCAGACGCTGCTCGCCTCGATCGAGCTCGACCAGTCCCGGCTCGACCCGCGCAACGCGAAGCAGCACGTCAAGGCCTCGATCGCCGCGCTCGCCGCCGCCGTCGGCGCCGACCCGGGCAACGAGGACGCGAAGCGCGACCTCGAGCTGCTGCTCACCCTGCAGAGCAAGGGCAAGTCCAGAGGACAGAAGGAGCACCGGCAGCAGGCCTCCCACCCGAAGGGCTCGCGCGGCCACCGGCACGGACGCATGCAGGCGGTGGCGACTCCGGCCGGATCGGGATGGTGAGCGGATGCCCGTCTTCCTGACCCCGATCGCCGGACTCGTCGCGCTCGGCGCGCTGCTGCCGATCGCAGCGGCCGTCGTCCGCGAGCGCCGGCTGCGCGGCGTGCGCGGCGTCCTCGGCCTGCAGGCGCCGACGCGGGCGAGCGCGTTCGGCGGCGCCGCCGCGGCCGCGGCCGCGATCGCGCTGCTCGGCCTCGCCGCCGCCCAGCCGGCGGTCGCGCGCTCCGACGGCGTCCGCGTCCGCACCGACGCGCAGGCCTACGTGGTGGTCGACAACTCGCGCTCGATGGAGGCCGTCCAGCGCCGCGGCGGCCGGTCGCGGTTCGTCCGTGCGAAGGCGCTCGCCCTGCGGCTGCGCGACGCGGTGCCGCAGCTGCCGTGGGGAGTCGCCTCGTTCAACGACCGGACGCTCGCCCACACCTTCCCGACCGGCGACCGCGGCACCTTCGCCGACACGCTCGCGCAGTCGATCGGCATCGAGCGGCCGCCGCCGGTCTTCCGCGAGCGGACCGCGACCGCGCTCGACACGATCGGCCAGACCGCGATCGCCGGCTTCTTCTCGCCGCACGCCCGCAAGCGGCTCGTCGTCCTCTTCACCGACGGCGAGAGCCGGCCGTTCGCGCCGCGCTCGCTCGCCTACATGCTCGGCCAGGGGCACGTCCATCTCCTGATCGTGCGGCTCTGGAACGCCGGCGACCGCGTCTACGACGCGCGCGGCCACGACCTCGGCTACCGCCCGGCGCCGGGCAGCACCGCCGAGCTGCAGCGGCTCGAGCGCGTCGGCATCCGCGTCCTGCCGGAGGCGGACTTCGGCGCCGCGCCGGGGATCGTGCGCCGGTTCCTCGGCTCGGGGCCGACGGCGGAGCCGCAGCGCCGGCGCCGGCTGACGCCGCTCGCGCCGGTGGCCGTGCTCGCCTCGATCGTCCCGTTCGGCTTCGTGCTCGTGCGCAGCCGGCGATAGCCGCACTAGGCTTGCCCCGTGCGGACACAGGTCGGCATCGTCGGCGCGGGCCCGGCCGGCCTCGTGCTCGCCCGGCTGCTCGAGCGGGCGGGGATCGAGTCGGTCGTGCTCGAGAGCCGCAGCCGCGACCACGTCGAGCAGCGCGTGCGCGCCGGCGTGCTCGAGCACGGCACCGTCCAGCTGCTCGACGAGCTCGGCGTCGCCGAGCGCCTGCACCGCGAGGGCCTGCTCCACCACGGCATCTGGCTGCGCTTCGAGGAGGCGAACCACTACGTGCCGATGACCGAGCTGACCGGCCGCAGCATCACCGTCTACGGGCAGCAGGAGGTCGTCAAGGACCTGATCGCGGCGCGGCTCGAGGCGGGGCTGCCGCTGCTCTTCGAGGCGGAGGCGACCGCGGTCGAGGGGATCGACGAGCGGCCGCGCGTCCGCTTCCGCGTCGACGGGACGGATGAGGAGCTCGAGTGCGACGTCGTCGCCGGCTGCGACGGCTCGCACGGCGTCTCCCGCGCGGCGATTCCGGCCGGCGTGCTGGCCGAGCACGTGCGCGACTATCCGTTCGGCTGGCTCGGGATCCTCGCGCAGGTCGCGCCGGCGAGCGAGGAGCTGATCTACGCCTGGAACGAGCGCGGCTTCGCGCTCCACTCGATGCGGACGCCGGAGCTCTCGCGGCTCTACGTCCAGTGCCGGCCGGACGAGGACCTCGCCGGCTGGCCGGACGAGCGGATCTGGTCGGAGCTGCAGCTGCGGCTCGGCCTCCCCGGCTTCGAGGGGCCGATCGTCGAGCGCGGCGTGACGCAGATGCGCGGTCACGTCGTCGAGCCGATGCAGCATGGTCGGCTCTTCCTCGCCGGCGACGCGGCGCACATCGTCCCGCCGACCGGCGCCAAGGGGCTGAACCTGGCGGTGCACGACGTGCGGGTGCTCGCGGACGCGCTCGTCCGCTGGTACGCGGGCGGCGACGAGAGCGGCCTCGCCGGCTACTCGGAGCGCTGCCTGCGCCGCGTCTGGCGCGCCGAGCACTTCTCCTACTTCATGACGACGATGCTGCACCGGCTGCCCGGGGGCGACGACTTCGGCGCCCGGCTGCAGCTCGCGCAGCTCCGCTACGTGGCGACGAGCGAGGCGCAGGCCCGCGCTCTCGCCGAGAACTACGTCGGCCTCGAGACCGTCTGACTAGAACGGGAACGGGTGCGGCCCGGGAGTGACCGTGATCCAGCGCAGCTCGGTGAACTCGTCGATCGCCGCCTGGCCGCCGAAGCGGCCGAAGCCGGAGTCCTTGACGCCGCCGAACGGCATCTGCGGCTCGTCGGCGACCGGCTGGTCGTTGACGTGGACGATCCCCGCCTCGAGCCGCTGCGCGAGCTGCAGGCCGCGGTCGGCGTCCGCGGTCAGGATCCCGGAGGCGAGCCCGTACGCTGTCGCGTTCGCGCGCGCGACCGCCTCGTCGGCCGAGTCGACGACCTCGACGGCGAC
Source organism: Gaiellaceae bacterium (assembly GCA_035708405.1). GTDB lineage: Bacteria > Actinomycetota > Thermoleophilia > Gaiellales > Gaiellaceae > DASSSQ01. The sequence continues at coordinate 453 of DASSSQ010000141.1, read as the reverse complement.
CACCGGCCCGAACGTCTCGACGCGCGCGAACTCCGCGTCGTCGGGCACGTCGGCGAGCACCGTCGCCTGGAAGCACGGTCCGACCGCCTCGCCGCCGGCGAGCACCCGCGCGCCCTTCGCGACCGCGTCCTCGACCCGTCCGCGCACGGTCGCGAGCGCGTCCTCGTTGATCAGCGGCCCGATGATCGTGTCCGGCTGCTTCGGGTCGCCCGCCTTCAGGTCGCGCGCCTTCGCCGCGAGCCGCTCGGTGAACTCCTCTGCGATCGGCCGCTCGACGACGATCCGCCGCGCCGACATGCAGATCTGGCCCTGGTGCAGGAAGGCGCCGAAGGCGGAGGCGTCGACCGCGTAGTCGAGGTCGGCGTCGGCGAGCACGATCAGCGGGTTGTAGCCGCCGAGCTCGAGCACGATCCGCTTCAGCTGCCGCCCGCACGCCTCCGCGAGCCGCCGCCC
>DASSSQ010000140.1:0-13791 GCA_035708405.1 Gaiellaceae bacterium | reverse complement strand
CATCGTGTTGATCGTCTCCTTCAGCTCCAGCACCTCGCCGCGCACCTCGACGGTGATCTTGCGGGAGAGGTCGCCGGTCGCGACGGCGGTCGTCACGGCAGCGATGTTGCGCACCTGGCCGGTCAGGTTGTCGGCCAGCGTGTTGACGTTCTCGGTCAGGTCCTTCCAGACGCCGGAGACCCCGACGACCTGCGCCTGTCCCCCGAGCCGGCCCTCCGTGCCGACCTCGCGCGCGACGCGCGTCACCTCGTCCGCGAACGAGGAGAGCTGGTCGACCATCGTGTTGATCGTCTCCTTGAGCTGCAGCACCTCGCCGCGGACGTCGACCGTGATCTTCTTCGAGAGGTCGCCGCGGGCGACGGCGGTCGTCACCTCGGCGATGTTGCGCACCTGCCCCGTCAGGTTCGCGGCCATCGAGTTGACCGAGTCGGTCAGGTCCTTCCAGACGCCGGAGACGCCCTTCACCTGCGCCTGGCCGCCGAGCTTGCCCTCGGTGCCGACCTCGCGCGCGACGCGCGTCACCTCGGCGGCGAACGAGGAGAGCTGGTCGACCATCGTGTTCACGGTCGCGCCCATGCGGCGGAACTCGCCGCGGATCGGGCGGCCCTCGATCGTCAGCTCGATCTTCTGCGACAGGTCGCCCCGCGCGACCGCGTCGAGCACGCGTGCGACCTCGACCGTGGGCCGGGCGAGGTCGACGATCATCGAGTTGACGGCGTCGAGCGACTGCCGCCAGGTGCCGCTCACGCCCTCGAGCCGGGCGCGCTCGTCGAGCCGGCCGTCGCGGCCGATCGCCTTCGAGACGCGGATCAGCTCGCCCGTCGTCGCCTCGCGCGCCTCGGCGAGGGCGTTGAACGCGGCGGCGAGCTGGCCGTAGAGGCCCTGCTTGCGCGTGCGCAGGCGCAGGTTGGTATCGCCGGCGGCCGCCGACTGCAGCGCATCGAGGAGCGCCTGCAGCTCCTCCGGCGTGACCTGATCGGCGGCTGGCTTGGGTGCGGCGCCCCGTCGGGCGCCCTTGGCGACTCGTGTTGCCACGTTATTCCTCCAGGTGCGGGGGATCCTCGGAAGGAGGGCACGCCGGCGGGTCGCCGCAGGACGGCACACCGCAGTGCAGCAGGAGGTGGAGGCTGCTCAAAGTCGACCTGTGCCCTCAGGCCGCATTGTTACCCGCCGCGCGCCCGAGGGAAACCTTCGGCTACCGATTTTTCCGAATTCGAAACCCGCTACGCGAGCGCCTGCGCGAGGTCGTCCCAGAGGTCGTCGACGTCCTCGAGCCCGACCGCGAGCCGGACGAGGGTCTCGGGCACGCGGTCGCCCTCGTAGCGGTGGCGCGTCTCCAGCAGCGTCTCGACGCCGCCGAGGCTCGTCGCGTTGCGGATCGTCCGCACGCGCTGCTCGACGCGCGCCGCCGCGTCTGCGCCGCCGGCGGCGAGGAAGGAGAGCAGGCCGCCGAACCCGCCGTCGAGGTAGCGCGCGGCGGTCGCGTCGCCGAGCCCGGGGTAGAAGACGCGCTCGACCGCGGGATGGGCGTCGAGCCGGCGCGCGAGCTCGAGCGCGCTCGCCGACTGGCGAGCGACGCGCACCGCGAGCGTGCGCAGGCCGCGGAGCAGCAGCCAGGCCGGGTCGGGCGCGGCGACGATGCCGCTGCGGGTTCGGAACTCGTAGATCCGCTCGCGGTCCCGGTCGGCGGCGCAGGCGGCGGCGCCGAGCAGGGTGTCGGAGTGGCCGGAGAGGTACTTGGTCGCGCTGTGGACGACGACGTCGGCGCCGTGCTCGAGCGGCCGCAACAGCACGGGCGTCGCCGCGGTCGAGTCGACGACGACGCGGGCGCCGGCCGCGTGCGCCGCCTCGACGTGCGCGTCCAGGTCCGGGAAGGAGAGGAGCGGGTTCGACGGCGTCTCGAGCCAGACGACGTCGACGCCGTCCGGCGCCGGCCCGGTCTGGTCGAAGGAGACGAGCTCGAGCCCCCAGCGGGCGAGCTCGGTCTGCAGCAGGACGGCGACGCCGTAGTAGGCGTCGTGCGGGAAGGCGACACGCGCTCCGGGCGCGAGCAGCGCGAGCAGCACGCTCGTGACCGCGCCCATCCCGGAGGGGAAGAGCAGCGCCGGGCCCGGGCCGCCCTCGAGCTCGCCGAGCAGCCGCTCCGCCTCCTCGACGGTCGGGCTCGCGTTCCGCTGGTAGAGGTAAGGCCCCTCGGCGCGGTCGTAGGTCGTCGCGCGCGAGAGCGGCGGCACGAGCTCGTGTCCGGGTGTGTGGACGAGCCTCGTCTCCCGCTTCATCCCGGCGACTCTACCGCCGCGGTTGCGCGCAGCGGCGAGCGGGCGGCGCGCAACCGCCTGTGGAGAAATCGTCACGAAGATTCTCCGAAGCGGTCACGCTTCCGCACGCCTTTCGGAGGTATCGTCGACCTCGAGGGAGGTGGGTTAGAGCCCCTCCCTAAGGGTGGGGTGCGTCTCCAGGCCCGGGCGGCGGCCGCTGGAAGGACGGAGGCCGGCGGCGCGGAGCGAGTACGCTCCGCCCGTGGCCGAGACCGGGCGCCGCACGCACGATACGACCGAGGAGCGGCTCGCGTGGCTCGAGGAGCTGCGCGCGGAGTCGCTGCACGCCGCGAGCGAGCAGGCGGTCGAGCGCCAGCGCTCGCAGGGGAAGCAGCTCGCACGCGAGCGCCTCGAGCGCCTGCTCGATCCCGGCTCGTTCGTCGAGCTCGACCGCTTCGTCCGCCACCGCGAGGTCGAGTTCGGCATGCGCGAGCGCCGCCCGCTCGGCGACGCGGTCGTCACCGGCTACGGCACGATCTTCGGCCGCAAGGTCTTCGTCTTCTCCCAGGACTTCACGGTCTTCGGCGGCTCGCTCTCCGAAGTCTTCGCCGAGAAGATCTGCAAGGTGATGGACCTGGCCGCGAAGTACGGCTGCCCGGTGATCGGCATCAACGACTCGGGGGGCGCGCGCATCCAGGAGGGCGTCGTCTCGCTCGCCGGCTACGCGGAGATCTTCTGGCGCAACGTGCAGAGCTCCGGTGTCGTGCCGCAGATCTCGCTCGTGATGGGGCCCTGCGCCGGCGGCGCCGTCTACTCGCCGGCGATCACCGACTTCGTGCTGATGGTCGAGGGCTCCTCGTACATGTTCATCACCGGCCCCGATGTCGTGAAGACCGTGACCGGCGAGGAGGTGACGTTCGAGGAGCTCGGCGGCGCTGCCACTCACGCCGCGAAGTCGGGCGTCGCGCACCTGACCGCGCCGGACGAGGCGGCGTGCCTGGAGGACGCGCGCTACCTGCTCTCCTTCCTACCGCAGAACAACCTCGAGCGGGCGCCGTGGTCTGCCCCGTCCGACCCCGTCGACCGTGAGGACGCCGAACTCGACTCGCTCGTGCCCGACAACCCGAACAAGCCGTACGACATCAAGCAGGTGATCGAGCGCGTCGTCGACGACGGTGAGTTCCTCGAGATCCAGCCGCGCTTCGCCGAGAACATCGTCTGCGGGCTCGCGCGCCTCGGGGGGCACTCGGTCGGGATCGTCGGCAACCAGCCGCGGTCGCTCGCCGGCGTCCTCGACATCGACTCGTCGACGAAGGCCGCGCGCTTCGTTCGTACCTGCGACGCGTTCAACGTGCCGCTCGTGACCTTCGTCGACGTTCCCGGCTTCCTGCCCGGGACGGCGCAGGAGTGGGGCGGGATCATCCGGCACGGTGCGAAGCTCCTGTACGCCTACGCCGAAGCGACGGTGCCGAAGCTGGCGGTGATCACGCGCAAGGCCTACGGCGGCGCGTACGACGTGATGAGCTCGAAGCACATCCGCGCCGACTTCAACTTCGCCTGGCCGTCGGCGGAGGTCGCCGTGATGGGGCCGGAGGGAGCGGTCAACATCGTCTTCCGGCAGGAGCTTGCCGCCGCGGACGACCCGGACACGCGGCGCGCCGAGCTGATCTCCGACTACCGCGAGCGGTTCGCGAACCCGTACACGGCGGCCGAGCGCGGCTACGTCGACGAGGTGATCGAGCCGAGGCGGACGCGGCCCGTGTTGATCGACGCGCTGCAGACGTCGCTCTCGAAGCGCGAGCGCCGCCCGGCGCGCAAGCACGGGAACATCCCGCTGTAGGAGTCGGCAGGGCGCCCGACCGCGAAGATTTACGAAACCGGCACGGTCCCGTCACACCTCTGCGCGAATCAGCGGGCTATCGTCGACCGCGAGGGAGGTGGGACGAAAACCCCACCCAGGGTGGGGGTGTGCCCTCGACCGCGCGGGCCGCCGGCTCGGAGCGGCCGCGAAGAGCGCGACGATCGACCCGTGGTCCGGCGGCAGCCGCTCCGCCCGGCCGGCCGCGGTGCGGGCGAGCGCGTGGACGGCACCGCTGGCGGCGAGCCTGATCGGCAGGATCGCTGCGCGACCTCGGGCGCGGCGCGCGTCGCCGGTGCGACGTCGCCGACCAGCCGTCGACGAGCCGGCCGCGACGACGAATACGGCCGCGAGCGAGACGTTGGCCGCCGGCTACGAGGCGAGGACGGCGTCGCCGACAGGCTCGCTCGCGAGCTCGGCGACGAAGAGGCTGACGATCGTCGGGTCGAACTGCGAGCCGGCGCAACGCTCGAGCTCCGCGATCGCGTCCTCGCGCGTCAGCGACCGTCGGTAGACGCGGTCGGAGGTCATCGCGTCGTACGCGTCGGCGACGAAGATGATGCGCGCTCCGATCGGGATCTCCTCGCCGGCCAGCCGGTCGGGGTAGCCGGTGCCGTCCCAGCGCTCGTGGTGGTGCAGCACCCACTGGGCGATCGGGTCGACGCCGAGGCTCTCGAGCATCCGGAACCCGATCTGCGGGTGGCGCTCGAGCACGACGCGCTCCGGGTCGCTGAGCGCGCCGGGCTTGCGCAGGATCTCCTCCGGGATCGCCAGCTTGCCGAGGTCGTGCAGGCTGCCTGCGAGGCGCGCCAGCTCGACCTGCTCCGGCGAGACGCCGAGCCGCTCGGCGATCCGGCCGGCGAGCATGGCGACGCGCTGCGAATGGCTGCCCGTGTAGGCGTCGCGCGTGTCGACCGCCCGCGCGAGGCTGGCGGCGGCGCGGAAGCGCGCGGCGCGGTCGCGGCCGATCGCGAGCCGCTTCAGGTCGGAGAGCTCGACGACGTCGGCGCGCGAGACGCGGACGCGGTTCTTGCCGTGCTCCTTCGCCCAGTAGAGCGCGTTGTCGGCGAGCCGGATCAGCTCGTCGCGCTCGCCGCCGTGGTCGGGGAAGGTGGCGACGCCCGCGCTGACCGTGATCGGCCCCATCTCGCCGATGTCGATCGCGGCGATCCGGTTGACGATCGAGTGCGCGGCGCTCAAGGCGGTCGGCTCGTCGTGCTTCGGCAGCAGGATCGCGAACTCGTCGCCGCCGAGCCGGAATCCCTCGCCGCCCTGCCGGAGCCGCGTCGCGATCTGCGACAGCACCTGGTCGCCGGCCGGATGGCCGAAGCGGTCGTTGATCCGCTTGAAGTCGTCGACGTCGATGAAGCAGAGCGTCAGCGACTGCTGGTGCTCCTGCGCGAGCGACAGCTCCCGCTGCAGGCGCTCGTGGAAGTGCCGGTGGTTGCCGAGCCCGGTCAGCGGGTCGGTCAGCGCGAGCCGCATCGCCGTCAGCGCCCGGTGCTGCGAGCGCTGGTAGAGCGAGATCGCGAGCAGCGGGCCGAGCAGCGCGCTCGCGAGCCACGGCGTCCGCTGCCAGAGCACGACGAGGATCAGCCCGGTCGCACCCATCAGCGCGAACGGCACGACCGTCCAGCCGACGTTGCCGCGGATCAGCCGTAGGTAGCTGCCGCCGGCGTCGGCGCGCACGACCGCGGTCACGAGCACGAGGTTGACGGCGTACTGCACGATCGAGCAGATCGCGACCTTGAGCGCCAGGTCGCGGGCGTCCATCTGGCCGAAGGGGATGACGAGCGCGCCGGCGAGCGCGGCGGCGATCGCGAAGACGGCCGCGTTGTAGGCGAAGCGCACGGGCCGGTGGCGCTCCCAGAGACCGGTCGCGACCTGGGAGGTCGCGGCGATCAGCACGCCCCCGTCCCAGCCGAAGAGCACGACCCCCGAGACGCCGAAGACGAAGCCGAGGTTGACGCCGCGCGTGTCGACGCCCTCGACCGGGACCGGGTACTTCTGCGCCACGGTCGACGCGAGCAGCAACATCAGGATCCCGACGAGGACCGTCGCGGAGTGGCCGTCGCCCGCGAATGCAGCGCCGGCCCAACCGTAGACGGCGAGGCCGGCGATGCAGACGGGCGCTACTACCGCGACGAGCCGAGGCGGTAGGAGCGCCCGGCGCATGCGCTTTACCAGTCCCAGTTGAAGAAGCGGAACCCTGCGTTCGACAGGGCCGCCGCGATCAGCGCCAGGCTGACCAGGAGAGGCAGATAACGAGTCTTCCAGCGAAGCATTCAGAACCTCCGGTGTTGCCGGTGCCGCAGACACGCGGATTCTGCGCGTTCGCGCCGTCCGGGTGAATCACCCGTTAGGGGGATCGTGTGGCGGCGGGCGGTGATGCCTCGCCTGGGGGAGGGCGGTACGCTCCCTCACGTGGATCTCGACGTCGCACCGTACGCCGAGCCGGCCGTTCGCGAGGCGATCGCGGCGGCGCTCGAGGAGCGGCGGAGAGCCGACGCGGAGGCTGCCGGCACGGGTGCCTGGTGGCGTGCGGGGATCGAGGAGTCCGTGCGCGAGGACCTCGACCTCGACGTCTAGACCGGGCGACCGCGGAGCAGCCCGGGCGCGGCGCGCGCGTAGTCGAGGCCGGAGACCCAGGTCAGGACGAGCGCGACGAGCAGGCTCCACCAGGCGGCGCGGTCGGTCCAGGCGCCGGCGGCGGCGAAGCCTGCGACTGCAGCGGCAACCGCCTGCGCCCACGTCTTCAGCTTGCCGAGGTCGCGCGCCGCGATCACGACGCCACGCTCCAGCGCGGCCTGGCGGAGGCCGGAGATCAGCAGCTCGCGCGCGACGATCGCGGCCACCATCCAGGCCGGGAACACGTGCTGGTCGACGAGCACGATCAGCGTCGCCAGCACGAGCAGCTTGTCCGCGACCGGGTCGAGCAGCGAGCCGAGGGACGAGGTGCGGCCGCTCCGGCGGGCGATCCGGCCGTCCAGCCAGTCGGTCGTCATCGCGGCGATGAAGACGCCGGTCGCCCAGTAGTCGTGGTGGGCGAACGGCCAGGCGAAGAGGACGACGACGACGGGCACCGCCGCGGCGCGGGCAACGGTCAACTGATCCGCGAGCGCCATCGGCAGGAGAATATGCGCCAGGTGCCTCCGTTTTCGAAAGTGCTGGTCGCCAACCGCGGCGAGATCGCCGTCCGGATCTTCCGGACGCTGCGCGAGCTCGGCGTCGGCTCGGTGGCCGTCTACTCGGAGGCGGACCGCGCGTCGCTGCACGCCCGCGTCGCCGACGAGGCCTTCCTCGTCGGGCCAGGCCCGGCGAGCGAGAGCTACCTCGCCGTCGAGCGGATCGTCGATGTCGCGCGCGCGTCGGGCGCCGACGCGGTGCACCCCGGTTACGGCTTCCTGGCCGAGAACGCCGGGTTTGCGCGCGCGGTCGAGGACGCCGGCCTCGTCTGGATCGGCCCGCCGCCGGCCGCGATCGAGCTGATGGGGAACAAGACCGCGGCGCGCCAGGCGATGCGGGCGGCGGGCGTCCCGATCATCCCGGGCACGACCGACCCGGTGCCGTCGGCCGAGGAGGTCATCCGCCTCGGCGAGGAGATCGGCTATCCGCTCCTGATCAAGGCGGCGGCCGGCGGCGGCGGCAAGGGCATGAAGGTCGTCCGCGGCCCCGACGAGGCGGCGCGCGCCTTCGAGTCGGCCCGGCGCGAAGGCCAGGCGTACTTCGCCAACGCCGACGTCTACGTCGAGCGCTACCTCGAGGACCCGCGCCACGTCGAGGTACAGGTGCTCGCGGACGCGCACGGCAACGTGATCCACCTCGGCGAGCGGGACTGCACGATGCAGCGCCGGCACCAGAAGCTCGTCGAGGAGACGCCGTCGCCTGCGGTCGACGACGAGCTGCGCGCGCGGATCGGGCAGATCGCGGTCGACGCGGCACGCGCCGCCGGCTACCGCTCGGCCGGGACGATCGAGGGATTGCTCGTGCCCGACGGCTCCTACTACTTCATGGAGATGAACACGCGCATCCAGGTCGAGCACACGGTGACCGAGGAGGTGACCGGCGTCGACCTCGTCCGGGAGCAGGTTCTGATCGCGGCCGGAGAGCCGCTATGGCTGCGTCAGGAGGACGTCCGCTTCCGCGGTCACGCGATCGAGTGCCGCATCAACGCGGAGGACCCGTCGGCGGGCTTCCTCCCCTCGCCGGGGCGGATCACGCGCTACCGCGAGCCGTCGGGCCCGGGGATTCGCGTCGACTCGGGCGTGGACGAGGGTGCGGAGATCCCCGGCCTCTACGACCCGATGATCGCGAAGCTGATCGTCCGCGACGTCGACCGGGAGCACGCGCGGCGGCGGATGCTGCGGGCGCTCGACGAGTTCGAGATCGGCGGCGTGAAGACGCTGCTCGGCTTCCACCGCGCTCTCCTCTCGCACCCGTGCTTCGTCGAGGCCGGAACCTGCGCCGGGATCGTCGAGTCGGAGGAGCTGGCGGAGCGCGCGGAGCAGTTGTCGCATGAGACAACGGTAGCGCCGGCGTCGGACGGCGCTCTCGCCGAGCGCCCGATCCTCGCCGAGGTCGACGGTCGCCGCTACGAGGTGAAGCTGCTCGAGCCGGAGCCGGCGTACCGGACGCTCGCGCGCCGCCGGCGCGAGCGCGTCGCCGCCGGTGGGGGCGCCGGCGCCGCGCAGGACGTCGTCGTCAGCCCGATGCAGGGCACGGTGCTCTCGGTCGCGGTCGCGGAGGGCGACGAGGTCGAGGCCGGCCAGGTGGTCTGCGTCGTCGAGGCGATGAAGATGGAGAACGAGGTGCACGCCCATCGCGCCGGCGTCGTCGAGGGCCTCTCGGTCGCGCCCGGCGAGCCGGTGAAGACCGGCCAGGTCGTCTGCCGGCTCGTCGCCGGCGGCGGCGACGACTAGATCGTGCGCTGGTAGCGCCGCAGCGCCCAGGTCGCGAACGCCGCCGTCGCCGCCGTGACTGCGAGCAGGTAGCCGAGATGCGCGCCGGTCGAGCCCCAGTCGCCGCCGACGACGACCGCGTTCCGCGCCGCGATCACGCCCCAGTTGACCGGGTTGAAGCGGGACGCGACCTCCATCCAGTGCGGCATCGTCCGCTGCGCGATCAGGATCGAGGAGAGGAACATCAGCGGCAGCCCGACGAAGTTGGCGACGCCGATCATCGACTCCTCGCGCCGCAGGATCAGCGCGAGCCCGTGCGAGACGCCGCCGAACGCCGCCGCGAGCAGCGCGGCCGCGACGAACACCGTCAGCCAGCCGAGCGCGCCCGCGTGCACGCGCACGCCGAGGCCGAGCCCGACGAGCAGGATCACCGCCGCCTGGATCACCGCCGTCAGCCCGGTGCGGACGATCTGCGAGAGCACGATCGAGACGCGGCTGACCGGGGTCGCCAGGAAGCGGTCGATCACCGAGCGGTCGAGGTCCTCGATCATCGACATCCCGCTCCAGGTCGCGGAGAAGAACGCGTTCATGACGACGACGCCGGGCGCGAGGAACTCCACGTACGAGCCGGCGCCGGCGCGCAGCTGCGGCACGCGCGAGAAGAGCTGGCCGTAGAGGATCAGCCAGACCATCGGCTGGATCAGCAGCATCGCGATCCAGATCGGCTGCCGCAGCAGGTTGCGGATCTGGCGGCCGATCATGAACCAGGTGTGGGTCGCCACCGCCGTCACGTGCCGGCCCGGTCCTCGGTCTCGAAGTCGCGGCCCGTGTAGTGGAGGTAGACGTCGTCGAGCGACGGCCGCGAGACGGCGACGGACGCGACGGCGACGCCCGCGGCGTCGAGCGCGGCGAGCAGCCCGGGCAGCGCGTGGCCGCCGTTGTCGACCCGTGCGACGAGCGTCCGTCCCTCGAGCAGCGCCTCCTCGCGCGCGCCCGCCCGCTCGAGCACGGCGCGCGCGGCCGCGAGGTCGCGGTCGGCGAGCTCGAGCTGGACGGCGTCGCCCTCGAGCCGCCGCTTCAGCTCCTCCGGCCGGCCCTCGACGACGACGGTGCCGCGGCTGACGATCGCGACCCGCTGCGCGAGCGCGTCGGCCTCCTCCAGGTAGTGCGTCGTCAGCAGGATCGTCAGGTGCTCCTGCTCGGCGAGCCGCCGCACCTCCTCCCACATCGACGCGCGCACCTCCGGGTCGAGGCCGGTCGTCGGCTCGTCGAGGTAGAGGACGCGCGGCTCGTGGACGAGGCCGAGCGCGATGTCGAGCCGCCGCTTCATGCCGCCGGAGTAGTGGAGGACGATCCGGTCGGCGGCGTCGGCGATGCCGACGAGCTCGAGCAGCCGGTCGGCGCGCGAGCGGAGCGGGCGGCCGCGCATGCCCTGGATCCGGCCCTGCAGCAGCAGGTTCTCCCGTCCGGTCGCGTTGCGGTCCACGCCGGAGTCCTGCGGCACGTAGCCGAAGGCGCGGCGCACCGCGTTCGGCTCGTGGACGACGTCGTGGCCGGCGACGAGCGCGCGGCCCTCGTCCGGAACGGTCAGCGTCGCGAGCACCCGGATCGTCGTCGACTTGCCGGCGCCGTTCGGGCCGAGCAGGCCGAAGATCTCACCCTGGCGGACGGAGAAGCCGACACCGTCCAGCGCCTGCACCTCGCCGTACCGCTTGCGCAGCCCCTCCGCCACGATCGCGTCCATCGCGGCCCGAGGCTACCTGCGCGCCGTTCGTCTGCCCACCGGTAGAGTCGGGCGCGGCCGATGGACCTCTACGAGTACCAGGGCAAGGAGCTGTTTCGCCGCTTCGGCATCCCCGTGTCGGAGGGGCGGCTCGCGACCACCCCGGAGGAGGCGCGCCGCGCCGCGGAGGAGCTCGGCGGCCCGGTCGTCGTCAAGGCGCAGGTGCTGACGGGCGGCCGCGGCAAGGCCGGCGGCGTCAAGCTGGCGGAGGATCCCGCCGACGCCGAGCAGAAGGCGCGCGAGATCCTCGGGCTCGACATCCGCGGCCACGTCGTCCACAAGGTCTGGATCGAGTCGGCCTCCGAGATCGCGAAGGAGTACTACCTCTCGGTCACCTTCGACCGCGGCGCCAAGAAGCCGCTGCTGATGTTCACCACGCAGGGCGGGATCGAGATCGAGGAGGTCGCGGCGACCAACCCGGACGCGCTCGCGCGGCTGCACGTCGACCCGCTCGAGGGGTTCCAGCCCTACCAGGCGCGGCGGCTGATCTACGGCGCCGGCGTCGCGGATCCGTCCGAGCAGAAGCAGATCGCCGCGATCGTCGCGCAGCTCTACCGCGCGTTCGTCGAGTGCGACGCGATGCTGACGGAGATCAACCCGCTGATCGTGACGCCGGCGGGCGAGGTGAAGGCGCTCGACTCGAAGTTCGCGGTCGACGACTCCGCGCTCTACCGGCATGCGGACATCGCCGAGTGGCGCGACACGGCGGCGGCCGACCCGCTCGAGTCGTTCGCGCGCGAGAAGGGCGTCACCTATGTCAAGCTCGACGGCGAGGTCGGCATCCTCGGCAACGGCGCCGGGCTGTCGATGTCGACGATGGACGTCGTCGTCGTCGCGGGCGGCCGGCCGGCGAACTTCTGCGACCTCGGCGGCGGCGGCTCGGCCGAGGGCGTCGTCGACGCGCTCGAGGTGATCACGCGCGACCCGCAGGTGCGCTCCGTCTTCTTCAACATCTTCGGCGGGATCACGCGCTGCGACGAGGTCGCGCGCGGGATCCTGGCGGCGCTCGAGCGGATGAAGCTCGAGCTGCCGCTCGTCGTCCGGCTCGACGGCACGAACGCCGAGGAGGGGCGGCGGCTGCTCGAGGAGGCGGCGCCAAGGAATCTGTTCGTCGAGCCGACGATGCTCGACGCGGCCCGGCGCGCGGTGGAGCTGGCGGAGTGAGCGCGAACGTCTGGGACGAGCGCGGCGCGGCCTACCGCACCTCGGACGCGCACGTCGGCGGCGAGGATCTCGACTGGCTGGTCGAGCGGGCGCGCGGCGCGCGGACGGCGCTCGACGTCGCGACCGGCGGCGGCCATGTCGCGCGGCGCCTCCGGGAGGTCGGGATCGAGGTCGTCACCTGCGACCCGTCGCCCGGGATGCAGCCGGACGTGATCTGCCGCGCCGAGGAGATCCCGTTCGCGAACGGCTCCTTCGACGTCGTCGCCTGCCGCACCGCGCCGCACCACTTCGAGGACGTGGCCCAGGCGGTGCGCGAGCTGGCGCGCGTCGCGGCCGGGCGCGTGCTGCTCGTCGACACGCTCTTCATGGGCGAGGACGTCGAGCGCGCCGAGAGGCTGCGCGACCCGTCGCACGTGCGGAACTACTCGGAGGCCGAATGGCTCGGCCTCGTCGAGCAGGCCGGGCTGGCTGTCGCCGAGACGCGGGTCTTCGAGCACTCGTTCGACCTCGACGCCTGGCTCGCGCGGACGGGCTGCGCCGGCGAGGACGCGCGCGAGGTCGTGCGCCTGCTCGGCGGCCGGGCGCGCGACGGGCGGCTCACGCTCGCGAAGCTGGCGATCGACGCGGTGAAGGAGGGCTAGCGGATGGCGATCGTGGTCGGCACGGAGACGCGGCTCGTCGTCCAGGGCCTGACCGGCTCGGAGGGGCGCTTCCACGGGCTCCGCAACCGCAACTACGGCACGAACGTCGTCGCCGGGATGACGCCGGGCAAGGGCGGCCAGGACGTCGAGGGCATCCCCGTCTTCGACACCGTCGCCGAGGCGGTGCGCGAGGCGGGCGCGAACACGTCGCTGATCTTCGTGCCTGCGCGCGCGGCGGCCGACGCGATCTACGAGGCCGTCGACGCCGGCATCGAGACCGTGATCGCGATCACCGAGCACATTCCCGCGCACGAGATGCTGCGCGTCCACACCTACATCCGGCCGAAGGGCGTGACGATGATCGGCCCGAACTGCCCCGGCGTGCTCTCGCCGGGCAAGGCGAACGTCGGGATCATCCCGGCCGAGGTGTTCGCCGAGGGGCGGATCGGCCTCGTCTCGCGCTCGGGGACGCTGACCTACCAGATCGGCTACGAGCTGGCGCAGTCGGGGCTCGGCAACTCGTCGATCGTCGGCATCGGCGGCGACCCGGTGGTGGGCTCGTCGTTCGTCGACATCCTCGAGAAGTTCGAGGCCGACCCGGAGACGGAGCTCGTCGTCCTCGTCGGCGAGATCGGCGGCGACGAGGAGGAGAAGGCGGCGCGCTACATCTCCGAGTCGATGTCGAAGCCGGTCTTCGCCTACATCGCCGGCTTCTCGGCGCCGCCCGGCAAGACGATGGGGCACGCGGGCGCGATCATCTCCGGCTCGTCCGGCACCGCGCAGGCGAAGAAGGAGGCGCTCGAGGCCTCCGGCATCCGCGTCGGCACGACGCCGACCGAGGTCGCGCAGCTCGTCGCCGAGTTCGTGCGCGGCTGAGGCGGGGTCAGACCCCGCAACAAAAGTGTGACGATTCGTCCACAGCGCGACGGAGCGATGCGGCCGTGCGGCTCGCCGGTGGCCTGAAGTCGTTACAGACTCGTTGCGGGGTCTGTAACGCCTTCGCGCAGGAAAAGGCCACCGGCGAGCCGCACGGCCGCATCGCTCCGTCGTCCTGTGGACGAATCGTCACACTTTCGTTGCGGGGTCTGACCCCGCCTCAGCGGCGCACGAACTCGGCGACGAGCTGCGCGACCTCGGTCGGCGTCGTGCCGACGCGGATGCCGGAGGCCTCGAGCGCCTCCTTCTTCGC
>DASSSQ010000139.1:0-29431 GCA_035708405.1 Gaiellaceae bacterium | reverse complement strand
ACGTAGCCGCTCGCGCCGACGATGCCGAACTTCGCGAGCTGGATCCAGTTCTCCGGATGGCGCAGCGCGCGCGCGGCCCGGGCGGCGACGGGCAACGAGGCGGAGGTCGGCTCCACGGCCCGCCGAGCGTAGCAACCTTGCGAAGCCTCTCTACGCGGCCGAGGCGATCCGGATCCCGAGCCCGTCCCGGGGCTCGAGCCGCCGCAGCTCGCCGTCCTCCTCGACGACGACGGCCGCGAGCGTGCCGGCGGCGGCGACGACGACGTCGCGGAGGCGACCCGCGGGCGCGCCGTCGTGGACGAGCTCGATGCCGCGGAGCTCCGACAGCGTCGCCGCGCGGGCGCGGTAGAAGGCGAGCTCGGCCTCCTCGAGCAGCGTCAGCGCCGACCCGACGGTGATCTCGTCCTCGCCGACGGTGGCCGCCGCGAGCGGCAGGAAGCGGTGCACCTCGTCGCCGCAGAGGACGTCCAGGCCGAGGGCGCGCTCGGCGGCGAGGTCGACGATCAGGTCGGCCGGGCGTCCCAGCTGGATCCCGTGCAGGCGCACGGGCAGGCGCAGCAGCTCCTCCGCTGGACGACCCCTCATCTCGTCTCCCTATCTCCGGCTTCGGCTCCGGGGAAACCGCCTGCGCCGACGAGCGGCACGAAGCGGCAGGGAACGCCGTGGACGACGGCCGGCCCGCCGTCGCGCTTCTCGACGACCTGCAGCTCCTGCTCGCCGGGCGCGCCGACCGGGACGACGAGGCGGCCGCCGGGCTCGAGCTGCTCGTAGAGCGCGGGCGGCGGCTCGGGTGCCGCCGCGGCGACGGCGATGCCGCGAAACGGCGCCCGCCCGGGCACGCCGAGGCTGCCGTCGCCGCAGATCAGCTCGACCCGCGCGTAGCCGGCCGCCTCGAGGTTCGCGCGCGCCAGCGCGGCGAGCTCGGGCACGACCTCGACGGCGACGACCTCCGCGGCCAGCTCGGCGAGGACGGCCGCCTGGTAGCCGGAGCCGGCGCCGACGTCGAGCGCGCGGCCGGTGCCGTCGAGTCGCAGCTCCTCGCAGATGCGCGCGACCATGTACGGCTGCGAGATCGTCTGGCCGTGGCCGATCGGCAGGGCGCCGTCGTCGTAGGCCCGGTGCCGCTCGCCGGGCGGGACGAAGAGCTCGCGCGGCACGCGGCCCATCGCCGCGAGCACGCGCGCGTCGACGATCCCGCGCCGCCGCAGCTGGCGCTCGACCATCCGCGCGCGCTCGGCCTCAGGCTGCCGCCGCCGGTGCGCGACCATACGACGGAGGCTCGACCGAGAAGTGGCGGAGGACGAGCGGCGCGATCCCCGCGATCGAGTCCGGCGGCTCGCCGAGGCCGACGGTCAGCATCGGCACGAGCGAGTCGCCCGCGGTCAGCGAGCCGTGGCTGCCGCCTCCGAGGTGGTGGCGGCCGCCGAGGTCGACGAACTCCGCGCCGGGCGCCGCGGAGACGATCAGCTCGCCGGCGTTCGGGTTCGCGAGCGCGGCGGCGGCGCGGGCGCGGCCCTGCGGGTACTCGTCCAGGAGGCCGAGCCCCTCCTCGCCGTCGCGCCGCGCGACGAGCGCACCGTCCTCGCGGAAGAGCGCGAGGTGGCCGCCGCCGTCGAGTCGCTCGGCGAGCGCGCGGGCGCGGCCGCCGCGGAGGTCGTAGACCATGCCGGCGCGGTTCGAGGCGGCGACGACGACGTCCTCGATCCCGGTCAGCGGATCCTCGAGCCGGTCGGCCCGCTCGACGAGCGTCTGTCCGTGGTCGGCGCAGAGGACGACCGCGTAGCGCTCGAGGAACTCGTCGAGCCCGCCGGCCGCGTCGATCAGCGCCTGCACCGCGGCGTCCGAGCGCGCGAGCGCGGGGCCGCAGCCGTCCGGGCCGAACGCGTGCGAGGCGTAGTCGTAGTCCGGCAGGTAGTAGACGAGGAAGTCGAAGCCGTCGCGCGTGACGAGCCAGCGGCCGACGCAGGCCGCGTAGGCGTCGATCGAGCCCGTGGCGCGGTTGCGGACGGCGATCGGCGCCCCGGTCGGATCGGACTCGAACAGGCTGTACCAGAAGAAGCGCCGCGGCCCGAACGCGTGCGGCACGCCGGGGATGATCGGCAGGTGGCGGGTGCGCCCGCGGTAGCAGGTGATGTTGACCGCGGCGGCGGTCAGGCCCGCGTCCTCGAGCGCCTCGTAGATTGTGACCGCGTCGGGCGAGAGGTGCTTCTGGTTCAGGTTGAAGATCGTGTCGCGCAGGCCCCGCGTCAGCCCGGCCGCGCGCAGCGCGTGGAACGACGAGCCGTACTCGACGAGGCGGCGCTCGCGGCGGTTCCACCAGACGAGGTGCGGGATCCCGTGCACGTCGGGGTGCGAGCCGGTGGCGATCGTCGAGAGGCAGACCGGCGTCAGCGAGGGGAAGGTCGAGACGGAGCGCCGGTACTCGCCCTCGCGCGCGAGCGCGGCGAGCGCGGGCGCGGCGCCCGACTCGACCGCGGCCTCGAACGCGCGCGGCGTCAGGCCGTCGATCACGATCAGGATCGCCTTGCGGGCCGTCCGCCGCATCAGTCGCGCGCGAGGATCCGCAGCCCGGCGTAGCGTTGCGCCGCGCGTGCGCGGAGACGCGCGCCGAGCGCCAGCAGGGCCAGAGCCTCGAGGTAGCCGAGCGCGGGGACGAACGCGAGCCCGGCGATCACGAGCGCCGTCCCGCCGACGAGCAGCGCCGTCCCGCCGCGCGTGCCGCCGCGGCGCAGCGCGCCCGCGACGACCTGCCGCGCGCCGGCGACGCCGCAGACCGCGCCGAGTCCGCCGGCGAGCGCCTCCGGCCAGTGCTCGGCGCCGAAGCCGATGCCGACCGCGATCGCCGCGGCGAGGGCGAGGCCGACGAGCGCGCCGTAGCGGAGCGCCGCCAGCATCCCCACGAAGAGGACGCCGAGCCCCGCGCCGATGCCCGCGAGCAGACCGATCGCGTACCATGCCCCCATCTTCCGAGTGTAGCTCCGCCCGTATGCGTATCCGTTTTGCAGGGGATTTCGTTTGAAGCTTGCGGAACACCTCTCGACCCCCTGGAGGGAACACACGTGAGCGACGATCTCCGGCCTCTGCTCGTCTTCTTCTCGTCGCGCCGCTCGGGCCCGGCGCGGCGCATGGAGAGCCTGCTCGCGCACATCGCGCGCAAGGAGCGCCAGCGCCTGCGCGTGACGATCGTCGACGTCGACGAGCGGCCGGAGCTCGCGGAGCGCTTCCGCGTCGACTCCGTGCCGACGCTCGTCCTCGTCAAGGGCAAGCGCACCGTCGGCCGGCTCGAGGGCCGCGCGAGCGCGCCGCGAATCGAGCGCATGGTCGAGCCGCACCTGGCACCGGCCGAGCTCGCCGCAGCGTAGGCCCTCGCGCTTCCTCGTGACACTGTGTCACGAGGATTCGAGGCGACGGATCACGGCCAGCGTGAACTCGGCGGCTCGCGCGCCGTCGACGACGCGGTGGTCGAAGCTGAGCGCGAGGTTCGCCATGGGACGGACGACGACCTCGCCGTCGCGGACGACCGGGCGCGGCGCGACGCGGCCGATGCTGAGGATCGCCACCTCGGGGTGGTTGACGATCGGCGTCTGGAAGAGCCCCGCGAGCTTGCCGGCGCTCGTGACCGTGAAGGTGCCGCCGCGGAGCTCCTCCGGATTCAGCCGGCCGGCGCGTGCGGCCTCGGCGAGCCGGCGCACCTCCGCGTCGAGCTCGTCGAGCGAGCGCGAGTCGCAGTCGCGGACGACCGGGACGACGAGCCCCTGCTCGGTCTGGACGGCGACGCCGAGGTCGTAGCGGTCGAGGAGGACGATCTCGTCGCCCCCCTTTCCCGATAACTCGAGCCGCGCGTTCAGCTCCGGGAACGCGCGCAGCGCCGCGGCGCACGCCTGCAGCGCCGTCGCGACGAGCCGCTTCAGGTCGACGGCCGAGAAGTCGCACTCCTCGACGTAGGTGACCGCGGGCACCTCGCGATGGGCGCGGGTCATCTGCTCGGCGATCAGGCGGCGGACGCCGCGGAGCTTCTCGCGCTGCCCGTCCGGGACATGTCCCGGGACCTGTCCCCGCCCGGCGGCGGCGCGGACGTCGGCCTCCGTGACGCGCCCGCCGGGGCCTGTCCCCGCGACGGTCTCGAGCTCGACGCCGAGCTCGCCCGCGATCCGCCGCACGAGCGGCGTCGCCCGCACGTGCCCCTGCCCCGGGGCCTGTCCCCGGTTTTCGGGCGTCCGCTCCGCGCGCGGCCGCTCAGGCTCCGGCCCGGGCTCGGCGCCGTCGCCGCCGATCTCGACCAGCACCGTGCCGACGGCGACGACCTCGCCCTCCGGCACGAGGATCCGCGAGACGACGCCCGCCGCCGGCGACGGGATCTCGACCGTCGTCTTGTCGGTCTGCACCTCGACGAGCGGGTCGTCCTCGGCGATCTCCTGGCCCTCGGCGACGAGCCAGCGCGCGACCTCGCCCTCGGTCAGGCCCTCGCCGAGGTCGGGGAGCCTGAACGCGTACATCAGAACGCGAGCAGCTTCCGGACGGCGGCGGCGACGCGCTCCGGCGACGGCACGTACGCGTCCTCGAGCTGCCAGTAGGGATAGGGGACGTCGTAGCCGGTCACGCGCAGCACCGGGCCGCGCAGGTCGAGGATCGCCTTCTCGGCGAGGATCGCCGCCAGCTCGGCCGCGAACCCGGCGGTCCGCGGCGCCTCCGCGACGACGACCGCGCGACCCGTCTTGCCGACCGACGCGAGCAGCGCCTCCTCGTCGAGTGGCCGCAGCGAGCGCAGGTCGAGCACCTCGACCGACGCGTCCAGCTCGTCGGCCGCCCGCTCGCAGACGGCGACCATCGCGCCGTAGGCGACGAGCGTCACGTCGTCGCCCTCGCGCGCGAGCCGCGCCTGCCCGAGCGGCACCGTGTACTCGCCCTCCGGCACCTCGCCGCGCGCCGTCCGGTAGGCGACCTTCGGCTCGAGGACGACGACCGGGTCGGGATCGCGGATCGCCGCCGCCAGCAGCCCCTTCGCGTCGGCCGGCGTCGACGGGATCGCCAGCTTGATCCCCGGCGTGTGGACGTAGTAGGCCTCCGGCGAGTCGTCGTGCAGCTCCGGCGCGCGCACGCCGCCGCCGTAGGGCATCCGCACCGTGATCGGGAACTCCAGCTTCCCGCCGGTGCGCCAGCGGTAGCGGCCGACGTGGGTGATCAGCTGGTCGAGGCAGGGATAGGAGAAGGCGTCGTACTGCATCTCGCAGACCGGCCGCCAGCCCGCCATGCAGAGGCCGACCGCGCCGCCGAGGATCCCGGCCTCGGCGAGCGGCGTGTCGACGCAGCGATCGGCGCCGAAGCGGTCGCGCAGCCCCGCCGTCGCGCGGAAGACGCCGCCGGCGCGGCCGACGTCCTCGCCGAGGACGAGCACGTTCGGGTCGCGCTCCATCTCCGTGTGCAGCGCGTCGTTCACCGCCTCGACGAGGAGGCGCTCAGCCATCGCGCAGGCTCGGCGGCGGGTCGGCGTAGGCGTTCGCGAACAGCAGCTCCGGGTCGGCCGGCGGCTCCGACTCCGCCGCCTTGATCCCCTCGCGCATCAGCCCCTCGGCGTCGGCGCGCGCGTCGGCGACGACGTCGTCGGAGAGCACGCCGAGCCGGCGCAGGTAGCCCTCGTAGCGGCCGACGCACTCGTTGCGGCGCTCCTCCTCGACCCGGCCTGCGTCGATGTAGGCGCGCGGGTCGTCGGCGGTCGCGTGCGGCGCAGAGCGGTAGGTGACCGCCTCGACGAAGGTCGGCCCGTCGCCCGCGCGCGCCCGCTCGACCGCCTCGCGCGTCGCCTCGTAGACCGCGAGCACGTCGCCGCCGTCGACGCGGACGCCCGGCATCCCGTAGCCCGCCGCCTTGTCGGCGAGCGTCTCGGCGCGCGTCTGCGCGGAGAGCGGCGTCGAGATCGCCCACTGGTTGTTGTTGCAGAGGAGGACGAGCGGCGCGCGCATCACCGCGGCCAGGTTCGCGCCCTCGTGGAAGGCGCCCTCCGAGGTGGCGCCGTCGCCGAAGAAGACGAGCGCGCAGGCGGTCTCGCCGCGCAGCCGCTTCCCCCAGGCGAGCCCGGCGGCGTGCGGCACCTGGGTCGCGATCGGCACGCAGATCGACGCGACGTTGTAGTCCGCCGGGTTCCACCAGCCGGACGGATGGCCGCGCCACCACTGCAGGATCGTCGCCGCCGGCATCCCGCGCAGCAGCCCGATCGCCGACTCGCGGTAGCTCGGGAAGATCCAGTCCTCGTCGGCGAGCGCGTAGGCGGCGCCGACCTGCATCGCCTCGTGGTTCCAGAAGATCGCGTAGGTGCCGATCCGCCCCTGCCGGTGGTAGACGAGCGAGCGCTCGTCGTAGGTGCGCATGAGGACGAGCTGGCGGTAGAGGTCGAGCAGGTCCTCGTCGGCGAGACCCGCGACCCGCCGGTCCTCGTCGATCGTGCGCCGGAGGTCGTGCTCCAGTGCCTGGGCCATGGCGCCGCGACCATATCTCAGACGAGGACGGAGACGGCGTCGCGCTCCGCCTCGAAGACGGCCTCCTCGACGTCGCCGAGGTCCTCGCCGTCCGCCTGCAGCGGCAGCGGCCGGTCGCAGCGGACGACGACCCGGTCGCGGTCGTGGAGGTAGAGGACGTCGTCCGCCTCGGCCTGGCCGCGGCCGGTGAGCAGGTAGCGGACGAGGCGCGCGAGCGTCGCCGGGCGCACCTCGCGCGGCGCGACGAGGTCGAGCCCCGCCTCGAACTCGGCGAGCGGCGCGACGTGCAGCGGCACCGGGCCGGCGTAGGTGTACGGGTCGCCGTTGGCGACGAAGACGAACGCCGCGCGGCCGTGGCCCTCGATCTCGAGCCGCGCCGGATAGCGGCCGCGCGTCTCCGCGAGCATCCGCGTCACCATCAGCAGGAAGGTGATGTCGCCCGGGCGGCGGCCGTCCTCGCGCCGGCCGAGCGCGTCGAGCCGGCGCACGCCCTCGGCGTCGAAGCCGATCCCGGCGCTGAACGAGAAGCGGCGCCCGTTGACGCGGCCGAGCGAGATCCGCCGCGTCCGCCCCGCCGCGATCGCGTCGGCGATCTGCGCGGCGGCGCGCGCGGGGTCGCGCGGAATCCCGAGCGCCCGCGGCAGCACGCTCGTGCCGCCGCCGGGGACGAAGCCGATCGCGCAGCCCGTGAGGCCGTTCAGCGCCTCGTTGTAGACGCCGTCGCCGGAGAAGACGACCACGGCGTCGACCGGCCCCGCGGCGCGGCAGAGGTCGGTCGCGTGCGCCGGGCCGCGCGTCAGCTCGGTCACGACCTCGCCGGCCGCCGCCAGCCGCGCCTCGACCGCGCGCAGCCGCTCCGACGTGACGCCGGTCGCGAACGGGTTGACGACGAGCAGGATCCGCGGCATGCGGCCGAGCATACGCCCGCGCAATCCGCGCGCCGCCGGCCCGCGAAGAACGGGCGAGGCGGGACGGCCGAGGCACCCCGGCCGTCCCGCCGAGCCGCTTTCCTAGCGGACGAGGAGTTGCCGTAGAGCAGCCGCGCGCGGCTCAGGGCGTCGAGTAGCCGCGCATCCCGTCGACCAGCAGGTCGAGGAAGCGGTCTGCCAGCTCGTCGGTGTCGCGGCCCGGCTGCAGCCAGGTGTAGGCCCAGTTGCCGACCGAGAGGAAGAGCCGCGCCGCCGCCGCCTCGTCGAGGTCGGTGCGCAGCTCGCTGCGGTCGACGCCCTCGCGGAAGAGCGCGCGGATCCGCTGCTCGTAGCGCCGCCGCGCGGCGACGAACTCGTCGCGCCGCTCGCCCTCGAGGTAGCGCCACTCCTGCACGAAGACGGTCGCGACGTCGAGCTGCTCGGCGACGACGCGCAGGTGGGCGCGCAGCGCGAGCCGGATCCGCTCGACCGCCGGCAGCCGCTCCGGCACCGCGTCGAGCGCGGCCTCGAACGCCGCCGCGCCCTCGCGCATCGTCTCGGCGAGCAGGTCCTGCTTCGACTCGATGTGGTGGTAGAGCGAGGCCTTCTGCACGCCGAGCGCCTCGGCGATGTCGCCGATCGAGGTGCCGTGGTAGCCCTTCTGCGCGAAGAGCCGCGCGGCCGTCCGGGTTAGCTCGCTGCGCCTGGCGGACATCGGTACGATGAACCCTAACGACCGTTCGGGAGGTGACGCGTGAACGAGCAGGAGTTCCTCGACTACGTCCAGTCCGGCGGCCAGGTCGAGACGACCGACTGGACGCCCGACGAGTACCGCGCCCGCCTGCGCAAGTTCGTCGAGATGCACGGCAACTCCGAGCTGATGGGCGTGCTGCCGGAGCGGGAGTGGATCCTGCGCGCGCCGACGCTGCAGCGGAAGCTCGCCCTGACCGCGAAGGTGCAGGACGAGGTCGGGCATGCGCAGCTGATCTACCGCGTGGTCGAGGACCTCGGCAAGCCGCGCGAGGCCTGCCTCGCCGACCTGATCGCGGGCAAGTCGAAGTTCCACAACGTCTTCCACTACCCGACCCGCACCTGGGGCGACGTCGGCGTGATCGCCTGGCTCGTCGACGCGGCCGCGATCATCTCCCAGAAGGCGCTCCTCAAGTGCTCGTACGCGCCGTATGCGCGGATCATGAAGAAGATCTGCTGGGAGGAGTCGTTCCACATCCTCCACGGCCGCGACGTGATCCTGGCGATGATGACCGGCACCGACGAGCAGCGCGCGCTCGTCCAGGAGGCGCTCGACCGCTGGTGGGGGCCGCTGATGCAGTTCCACGGCAACCCGATCCCGCGCGACGAGGACCCGATGTGGCTCTGGCGGATCAAGAGTCAGGGCAACGAGGAGGCGCGGCAGCAGTTCCTCGACGGCTACGTGCCGCAGATCCTCGAGCTCGGCCTCACCGTCCCCGACCCGAAGCTGCGCAAGGTCGGCGAGACGTGGGAGTACACCGAGCCGGACTGGGACGAGCTGATGCACGTCGTCACCGGCCACGGGCCGTCGACCGCGGCGCGGCTCGCGCTGCGCCGCCGCTTCCTCGAGCAGGAGCGCTGGGTGCGCGACGCGGTGCTGGCGGCCTGAGGTGGTCTGGGAGGTCTTCCGCCAGGACCGCAAGGGCCGCCCGTTCGAGCACGCCGGCTCGATCGAGGCGCCCGACGCCGCCTTCGCCGAGAGCTACGCGCGCGAGCAGTACGGCCGCCGCGGCGAGTCGTCGGCGCTCTGGCTCGTCCCGCGCGACGCCGTCCACGCCGTCGACGACTGGGCGGACGAGTTCGACCTCAAGTACCGCCGCGTCGACGGGTACTCGATCAAGGTCCGGCTGAAGGAGGCCCGTGAACGAGCTGCTGCTCGGGCTGGCTGACGACGAGCTCGTCCTCGGCTGGCGCGACTCGGAGTGGACCGGGATCGCGCCCTTCCTCGAGGAGGACGTCGCCTTCTCCTCGATCGCCCAGAACGAGATCGGCCACGCGCGCGCCGTCTACCAGCTGCTGGCGGGCGGCGGGGATACGGACGCGCTCGCGCTCGACCGCGCGCCGGAGGAGTACCGCTGCGCGCCGCTCGTCCAGCTGCAGCTGCTCGAATGGGCGCCGACGATCGCGCGCCGCCGGCTCTACGAGCTCGCCGACGAGGTGCGGATCCGGCATCTGATCGGCTCGGGCGACGCCGCGGTCGCCGGGCTCGCCGCCAAGATCGACCGCGAGGAGGCCTATCACCGGATGCACGCCGAGATGTGGGACGCCCGCCTCCGCGACGAGCCGCGCTACCGCGCCGCGGTCCGGGAGCTGTGGCCGTACGCGCTCGCCGTCCTGCCGGCGGAGCTGCGCCCGGAGCTCGCACGCCGCGCCGGCCTTCCTAGTGACACAGTGTCACAAGGTCACGAGCGCGGCGAGATCCGCGACGACCTGCGCGAGCTGTGGGAGGAGATGACGTCGGTGCGGCGCAGCGTGCCCGGCGCGCAATGGTGACGGCGGCCGAGGTCTGGGACGCGCTCGCGGAGATCGCCGACCCGGAGATCCCGGTCGTCTCGCTCGTCGAGCTCGGCGTCGTCCGCGACGTGGCGGTCGACGGCGAGCGCGTCCGCGTCGAGTTCACGCCGACCTTCCTCGGCTGCCCGGCGCTCGAGACGATGCGCGCGGAGATGGCCGCCGCGATCGAGCGGCTCGGCGCCGAGCCGGAGATCGACGTCGTCGGCGACGACTCGTGGTCGACCGACCGGATCACCCCCGCCGGCCGCGAGAAGCTGCGCGCGGCCGGCTTCGCCCCGCCCGCCCCCCGCGAGGCGACGGCCCCGAAGCTCGTCCAGCTGCAGTCGAAGGCCTTCCGCTGCCCCTACTGCGGCTCGACCGAGACGCACCTGGAGAACATCTTCGGCCCGACCCCGTGCCGCTCGCTCCGCTACTGCGACGCGTGCAAGCAGCCCTTCGAGCAGTTCAAGACGATCTGACGACGAGCGGCGTCGCCGTCTCGAGATCGGCGAGCAGGTCGAGGAGGCCGGCGGCCTCCCAGAGGCGGTTGCGGCGGCCGTCGCCGAGCGGCGTCAGGACGCCGGCGGCCTGCAGCTGGGAGAGAGCCTAGTTGACGGCAGGTCTCGTACGTCGCGTGACGGCCGCCGCGACCGGCGCGGAGACGATCGGATGCGCCGGGCGTCGACCTGCATCCCCTCGACCTTCGACGACGCGATCGACTCCGTCCGGAGGAGCAGCCGAGCGAGTGGCGCCAGCGCAGGCTGCGCACCTGCGTTCAGCTTCCGAATCGCGTCCTCGGCGGCGGCGACCGTGCCCGCGACGGCAGGATCGAGCGCCGGCAGCTCGTCCAGGCACGCCGGCAGGAACGCCTCGTAGCCACAGGCGCGGCGGTAGCGCGGCGGCGCATACAGCGCCGGGTCGTACGTCCACGTGCGCGGAAGCAGGGTGCCTCGCAACGGCCGCCTATCCTTTCCCTGGATCGAGCCTTGGTAAAGGATAGGTAGCGATCCTTTACTATGGCGCGGCTGATGGTAAGGCTCGAGTCGGACGCAGCCCGCTAGCGCACCCGCTCCCTGAGCCGGATCGCGGCGTCGAGGGCTCTCGTCTGCGGGACGGAAACCTCGAGGCGGTCGGCGATCTCGATCACGGCGCCGGTGAGTGCGTCGAGCTCGAGCGGCTTGCCGGCCTCGAGGTCCTGCAGCATCGAGGTGCGGTGGTCGCCGACGGCGATGCCGGCCTCGAGGCGGCGATCGAGCGAGACGGGCAGCTCGATCCCGAGCGCGGCGCCGACGGCGGCGCACTCCTCCATCACCGCGCGCGCGAGCGCGACCGCCTCCGGGACGAGGCCGATCCCGCCGAGGGTCGCGCCGGTCAGCGCCGTCAGCGGGTTGAACGCGACGTTGCCGATCAGCTTCAGCCAGAGCTGCTCGCGGATCTCGTCCTCGACCGGGCACCTGAGGCCGCCGGCGGCGAACGCGGCGGAGATCGCGGCGCAGCGCTCGCTCTGCGAGCCGTCCGGCTCGCCGATCGCGAAACGCGTGCCCTCGATGTGGCGGACGACGCCGGGCTCGACGAGCTCGGTCGCCGGGTAGGGGACGCAGCCGACGACCCGCTCGGGTGCGATCGCGCGCGTGACGGCGCCGCCCGGGTCGACGCGCTCGATCGTCGTCCCCGCGAGCGGGCCGCGAAACGACTGGAAGAACCACCAGGGCACGCCGTTCTGGCCGGGGACGACGGCCGCGCCGGGCGAGAGGTGCTCGGCCAGCCGCGGCGCCAGCTCCGGCAGGCTGTAGGCCTTCAGGCCGACGAAGACGACGTCGGCGCCCGCGACCGCGGCCAGGTCGTCGGTCGCCTCCGGGTGCGCCTCGAAGTCGCCGCGCGGCGAGAGCACGCGCACGCCGCGCTCGCGCAGCGCCTCCAGCTGGGCGCCGCGCGCGATCAGGACGACGTCGCTGCCACCGCGCACGAGCGCCGCGCCGACGTAGGCGCCGATCGCGCCCGCCCCGACCACGGCAAAGCGCATCAGTCCTCGCCGAAGTGGGCGGCCATCCGCGGTCGCTGCACCTTGCCGGTCGGCGTCTTCGGGATCGTCTCGACGACGTGGAAGACGGTCGGCACCTTGAACGCCGCCACCTGCTCGCGGCAGTGCGCCGCGAGCGCGTCGACCCCCGTCCCGCCGCGCAGCACGACCGCGCTGCCGACGACCTGCCCGTACTTCGCGTCCGGGATCCCGTAGACGACCGCCTCCGCGACGTCGGGATGGCGCAGGAGCGCCTCCTCGACCTCCATCGGCGAGACCTTCTCGCCGCCGCGGTCGATGATCTCCTTGATCCGGCCGACGAGGTGCAGGTAGCCGCCGTCGAGCGTGCCCAGGTCGCCGGTGCGGAACCACTCGCCGTAGAACGCCTCCGCGTTCGCCTTGTCGTTCGCGAGGTAGCCGCTCATCACGCTCGGACCGCGGACGACGACCTCGCCCTGCGTCCCCTCCGGCAGCGGCTCGCCCCCCGGCGCGACGACGGCGACCTCCGAGCCCGTCCCGAGCCCGACCGAGCCGGGCACGCGCCGCGCCGGCGGCAGCGGGTTCGACGCCATCTCGTGGCTCGCCTCCGTCATCCCGTAGGCCTGCAGCACCGGCACGCCGAGGTAGCTCTCCATCCGCGCCTGGAACTCGGGGCTCAATGCCGAGCTGCAGGAGCGGACGAAGCGCAGCCGCGTCTCCGCGGGCAGCTCCTCCGGCGCGCGCTCGAGCAGCATCGTGTGGAAGGTCGGGCTCGCCGAGTACCAGCTGACGCCGTGGTCGACGAGCTGCCGCCAGAAGCGGCCGGGCGCGACGCGGCGCGGCACGACGACCGTGCCGCCGGCGAAGAGCTGCGCCAGCGTCGAGGCGACGAGGCCGTGCACGTGGAAGAGCGGCATCGCGCAGTAGGAGACGTCCTCCGGGCCGAGCGCGTAGTGCCGCCGGATCGAGCGCGCCGACGCGACGAGGTTGCGGTGACGGAGCGGCACCTGCTTCGGCCGGCTCGTCGTGCCGCTCGTGTGCAGCAGCAGCGCCACGTCGTCCGGCGACGCGGCCGGGCCGCCGCCCGCGTCCGCGAGCTCGCGGCCGTCGAGCTCCAGGCGCGGCGCGCCGCCCGGGTTCTGCGTCACGTCGACGACCGTCGTCCCCGCGCTCGCGGCGGCGCGCGCCGCCGCGAGCTCCCCGGCCGGCAGGAGCAGCACACGCGGCGCCAGGTCCTCGAGATAGAACGCGTACTCCGGCTCCGAGTAGGCCGGATTGAGCGGCGCCGCCGCCGCGCCGAGCGACGAGACGGCGAGCAGCAGCTCGACGAGCTCCGGCCCCGGCGGCAGCGCGAACGCCACCCGCTCGCCCCGCTCGACGCCGAACGAGCGCAGGCGGCCTGCCAGCTCCGCCACCACCGCGGCGAGACCGCCGTAGGTCAGCGCGGCGCCGTCCTCCGGCGTCCAGAGCGCCGGCGCCTCCGCCGGCCCGCCGGCGAGCGCCTCGAGCAGGGTTCCGTCGCTCACCGGTCGATCATCTCACGCGTCGCGGGAGATCGGCGCGCGCGACCCGCCGCCGCCGAGGAACGAGTCGACGAACTCCTCGCTCGCGGCCAGCTCCGCGGGCGTCCCCTCCATCCGCAGGCGGCCGCCGGCGAGCACGTAGGTGTGGTCGGAGATCTCGAGCACCGCCTTCGCGCGCTGCTCGACGATCAGCACCGACGCGCCCGTCAGCGCGAGGCTGCGCACGTGCTCGGCGAGGACGGCGTTCGCGATCGCCGGTGCCAGGTTCGCGGTCGGCTCGTCGAGGATCACGACCGAGGGCTCGAGCATCAGCGCGCGGCCCATCGCCAGCATCTTCCGCTCGCCGCCGGAGAGCTTGCCGGCGCGCCGCTTCAGCATCTGGCGCAGCCGCGGGAACACCTCGAGCACGTGCTCGACCCGGCCGGCGACCTGGCGCTGCGGCAGCAGGTAGCCGCCCATCTCCAGGTTCTCGAGCACGGTCAGCGGCGCGAAGACGTCGTCGACCTGCGGCACGTAGCCGACGCCGATCCGGGCAACGTTCTCCGGCGACCAGCCGGTGACGTCGCGGTCGCCGACGTGCACCTTGCCGTCCAGCACCTCGACGACGCCGACGACGGCCTTCAGGAGCGTGCTCTTGCCGGAGCCGTTCGGGCCGACGATCGAGACGACGCGGCCCGGCTCGACCGAGATCGAGATCCCGTGGACGACCGGGCTGCCGCCGTAGCCCGCGGTCAGCTCGTGGACGCCGACCGCGAGGCCGCGGACGGTCTCAGCCGACAAGGTAGGCCTCCACGACCTCGGCGCGGGCGCGCAGCGCCGCCATCGTCCCCTCGGCGAGCACGCGGCCCTCCGCCATCACGACGACCGGGTCGGCGAACTCGTCCATGATCCCGAGCTCGTGCTCGACCATGACGATCGTCATGCCGTCGGCGCAGAGCCCGAGCAGCAGCTCGCCGATCCGCCGCGCCAGCTCCGGATGGACGCCGGCCATCGGCTCGTCGAGCAGCAGCACCTCCGGCTCGGTCATCAGCGCTCGCATGATCTCGACCAGGCGCCGCTGGCCGCCGCTGAGGTCGCCCGCATAGGTGTCGCCGTGCGCCGTGAGGCCGAAGCGGTCGAGCATCGCCTCCGCGCGCTCGATCGCCAGGCGCTCGTCGGCGCGCCAGTAGCGACGGCCGAGGACGGCGCCGCGGAACGAGTCGCCGCGTTGCCGCGGGACGGCGGAGAGCAGGTTCTCGTAGACGGTCAGGCGCTTGAACTCGGACGCGAGCTGGAAGGTGCGGACGATGCCGCGGCGGGCCCGCCGGTAGGCGGGGAGCCGGGTGATCTCCTCGCCGCGGAAGAGGATCGTGCCGCCGGTCGGCGCAAGCGTGCCGGCCAGCATCGCGAGCGTCGTCGACTTGCCTGCGCCGTTCGGCCCGATCAGGCCGGTCAGGCGACCGCGCGCGAACGCGAGCGAGACGTCGTCGACCGCCTTGACGCCCTCGAAGCTGCGGGTGAGCCCGCGCGCCTCGAGGACGACCTCCGGCGTCGCCGCCACCGGCAGTCGCCGCACTACCGCCGGCGGCCCGCCGGTCTCGGGCGCCGCCGGCGCGGCCGCCGCGAGCCGCCGCCGCCGCTCCGGCAGGATGCCCTGCGGCCGGAACCAGAGGAAGCCGACGATCAGCAGCCCGACCGCGACCCACTCGAGCGCCGGCACGAGGCCCGGCCCGCCGACCGGCGGCAGGTAGCGGGTCGCCTCGAGGAAGCCGAGCGGCACGAGGATCGCGCCGAGGACTGCGCCGCGATGGTTGCCGACGCCGCCGATGATCACCGCCGCGAAGAGCACGATCGACTCCGCGTACCCCCAGGCCGCCGGGTCCCAGAGGTTGATGAAGCCGACGAGCACGCCGCCGGAGAGCCCGGCGATCGCGCCGCCGAGGACGAGCATCTGCGTCCGCAGCGAGCGCAGGTTCTTGCCGAGCGAGTCGGCGACGACGTCGTTGTCGCGCATCGCGCGCAGCGTCCGCCCGTACGGCGAGCGGGTGATCCGCTGCAGGAAGACGTAGGTGACGAGCGCGAGCAGGAGCGCGACCGCGCTGTAGCCCCACTGGTAGCGCGCCGACTCCGGGTCGAGGTGGCCGGAGAGCGGCGCCGGCACGAGCGCGAGGCCCGCGTCCCCGTTCAGGAACGGCCGGTAGTTCGTGACGAGCAGGTTCGCCATCACGGCGGTGACGAGCAGCCCGACCGCCGCGAAGTCGCCGCGCAGCCGCTTGCCGACGAGCAGCGCGAACGGGAGCGCGAGCAGCCCGCCGGCGATCGCCGCGCCGATCCACGGCAGCGGGAACGGCAGCTGCAGGCCGCCGACGTAGGTCTGGAAGGCGCCGTTCGCGCTGTCCGGCGGCAGCGAGAGCGCGGCGGCCGCGTAGGCGCCGGCGGCCTGGAAGATGATGAACGCGAAGTTGGTGACGCCGCCGATCCCGAACTGCTGGCTGAGCGCCAGGCAGGCGATGATGTCGACGCCGCCGTAGACGAGCAGGGTGGTGACGTAGTAGGCCATCCGCCGCGCTCAGACCTTCGCGCCGAGCAGGCCGGAGGGTCGCGTCGCCATCATCGCGAGCAGGATCACGAACGCGACCACGTCCTTGTAGTCGGAGACGATGAAGGCGGCGCTGATCTCGGTCGCGAGCCCGATCACGAGCGCGCCGAGCATCGCGCCGTACGGCTCGCCCGGCCCGCCGAGGAAGACCGCCGCCAGGATCAGGATCAGGAAGATGTCGGTGCTCGTCGCGCCGAAGGTGCCGGCGTCCATCGCGAAGACGGCGCCGGCGAGCCCGCAGAGCGCGCCGGTGACGATCCAGGTGACGGCGACGACGCGGTCGGTGCGGATGCCGGAGTTGCGCGCGAGGTCGCGGTTCGCCGCCGTCGCCCGCATCGCCTTGCCGAGCCGCGTGTAGCGGATCAGCACGTGCACCGCGCCCATCAGGACGACGCTCAGGCAGATGATCGCCACCTCGGCGCCGGTCAGCCGGAACGAGCCGGCGGCGAGCGTCGGCCCCTGGTTCATCCGGTAGGAGACGTTGTCCGGGCCGGCGATCGCCTGCGTCCCGTACTCGATGATCAGCGTCATCCCGAGCGAGACGATCACGATCGCGATCGGCGAGGTACCGCGTCGCTGGAACGGCGAGTAGACGAAGCGGTTGAGCAGGACGGAGAGAACGGCGCCCATCCCGACCGCGGCGAGCGCCGCGACCCAGATGTCGACGCCGCGCGCGTTGAAGAAGTAGGCGACGAAAGCCGACGCCGTCATCACGGCCGCGAAGGCGAGGTTGAGCACGTTCGTGACCGCGAACTGGAGCGTGAAGCCGACCGAGGCGATCGCGAGCACCGACGCGGAGACGAGCCCGAACGCCAGCGAGGCGAGGAAGATGTTCACGCGTGACCCCCTGGAGCGGTCGTCGAAGGGCCGCGCCGGGGAGCGGGCCGGGTCGCCCCGGCGCCGTTCCCCGGCGCGCTCGTCCGTGCAGGCGTTACTCGACCGCCCGCATCTGCTTGGCGGGAATGCCTCCCTTGATCTCGACCTTCCCGCTCGGCGAGTAGGTGTCGACCTGGAAGATCCCGTTCGAGTCGTTGAAGGCGTTGAACCGCGTCGGCCCGCCCGGCCCGACGTAGGCGATCGTCTCGTGCTTCTTCAGCGCCGCCGCGCCGGCCGCGAAGGTGTGGACGACCACCTTGCCGGTCGCGACCTTCTGCAGGTACGGCCGGTAGTCCGACGGCTTCGTGCTGCCCGAGGCGACCATCGCGAGCGCCGCCAGGTTGATCCCGTCGTAGAGGTGGACGCCGCCCGGAGCGGTCAGGTACGTGTCGAAGTTGCCCGTGTTGCCGGCCTTGCCCTTGACCGCCATCATCGCCTGCTTGAACGGCGTGTACGTGGCGCCGCTCGTGTCGATCACGAGATTGTCGGCGAGGAAGTTCTTCGACAGGTCGGCGCCGCCGACCGCCGCCGCGACCGACTTGTACCAGTCGGGCGAGATCGTGGCCGAGGTGCCGATGATCGGGATCAGCTTGCCGCCGTTCTGCTGCTTGACCTCCGAGAGGAAGGCAGCCTCGGCCGGGCCGAGCGCCTCGGTCAGGATCACGTCCGGACGCGAGTCGACGATCTTCGCCGCCTCCGTGCGGAACGTGGTCGCCTTCAGGTCGAGCGTCTCGTTGGCGACGAGCTTCATGTGCGCCTTCTTGATCGCCGCGATCGCCGGCCCGACGAACGTCTGCGAGCCGATGTCGTTGCCGAAGGCGAGCGCGACGCGCTTGTAGTGCTTCTGGAAGTGCGCCATCGCCACCATCGCGTACGACTCCGCCAGGTCGGCCGGCACCAGGCGGTAGAAGTACGGGAAGTGGATGTGGTCGAACTCGGACTGGCCGGTCATCCCGAATGCGACGACCTTCTTCGAGTTGATGATCGGCACGACCGCGGCCGCCTCGTCGGAGGTGAGGCCGATCGCGAGCGCGACGTTCGAGGTCGACGCGAAGAGCTGCCGGACGGCCGGCACGGCGTCGGCCGGGTCGCCGCGGGTGTCGACCGACTTGCAGCTCAGTTGCTGGCCGTCGACGCCGCCGGCCTTGTCGATCGCGCCGGTCGCCGCGTCGCAGGCGACGAGGTAGGTCGGGCCGAGCGCCGCGTCGGTGCCGGTGAACGGCGCGACGTCGGCGACGACGAGCGAGCCGCCTGCGCCCTTCGCAGCCGCGGAGCCGGCGACGACGACGGCGAGGACGCCGACGAGCGCGACCGCCGCCGCGAGGCCGAGCCCGCACCGGCGCCTCGCACCGCCTCTGCTGGAACTGTCGGACATGGAACTCCTTCCTGTCTCGTCGTTCGCTTTTCGACTACAGGGATGCCGTCTCGGGGGTCGGCGCCGTCCAGCGCCAGGCGGCCCCGTCCGCGGACTCGGCGACGACGCGGTTGCGGATCGTCCCGATCTGCTCGATCTCGACCTCGATCGTGTCGCCGGGCTGCAGCCAGACGGGCGGCGTGCGCGCGAAGCCGACGCCGCCGGGGGTGCCGGTGGCGATCACGTCGCCGGGCCGGAGCGTCGTGAACGAGGAGAAGTACTCGATCGCGCTCGGGACCGGGACGATCATCTGCGAGGTGCGCGCCGACTGCATCACCTCGCCGTTCAGGCGGGTCACGATCGCGAGGTCGGAGATGTCGACCTCGTCGGCGGTGACGAGCTCCGGGCCGATCGGCATCGTGCCGTCGAAGTTCTTGCCGGCCGTCCACTGCGTGCCCGCGCGCTGCCACTCGCGCGCCGAGCCGTCGTTCAGGACGACGTAGCCGGCGACCGCGCCGAGCGCGTCCGCCGCCGGGATGTAGCGGCCGCCGCGGCCGATCACGACGCCGAGCTCGCCCTCGTAGTCGAAGCGCTCCGAGAGCGCCGGCTTGACGAGCTCGCCGTAGGGGGCTGCGACCGAGTCGGCGCCGCGGACGAACGACTCCGGCCACTTCGGCACCGCGCGGCCGCCCTCGAGCGCATGCTCGGTGTAGTTGAGGCCGAGGCAGAGGATCCGCCGCGGCGAGGGCACGGCCGGGCCGAGCTGCGACTCGTCGACGGCGACCGCTTCCGCGCTTCCGCCGGCGACCGCCGCGCCGATCGCCTCGAGCGCCTCGGGCCCCGCGTCGAGCACCGCCGCGAGCTCGGCGAAGCGCTCGTCGCCGGTCGCGGCCGCGACGTCGACGTGGCCGGACTCGGTACGGACGTGCAGGCGGGGGCCGGTGGGAGTGACGACGGTCGCAAGCCTCACGGGCGCCTCCGATTGGTTGTCGTTCTTGGATTGGTTGCCAATCCGACACAAATCAGTCGAATTGGTCTAGTCTAGACCGATCGCATCCCGATCGTCAAACTCCCGGTTCGCTTGGAATTGTCCGTCCGCAAAGGTAGGATTGGTCGCGAAGGGCAGACGCAGGCGATGACCGAGACGACACCGATCCCGCTCGGAGGCGACGCGGGCGCGCGCGCGCGCGAGCTCGCCCGCCTGATCCTCGGCGCGTGCGAGCGCAGCGGCCTGACGCCGGGCGCGCGGCTGCCGACCGAGCGCCAGCTCGCGGCCCAGCTCGGCGTCGGCAGGACGGCCGTCCGCCACGCGCTCGGGCTGCTCGAGGCACAGGGCCGGCTCTCGCGCGAGGTCGGCCGCGGCACCTTCCTCTGCGCGGTCGCCGACGGCCTGCCGCAGGAGGCGGCCACCGGCTCCCATCCGATCGACACCGGCCCGGCCGACGTGATGACCGCGCGGCAGGCGCTCGAGCCCCAGGTCGTCCCGCTCGTCGTCGCCCGGGCGACCGCGCTCGACTTCGAGGAGTTCGACCGCTGCCTCGGCGGCGGCGCCGGCGCCGGGAACTACGAGGAGTTCGAGGCCTGGGACTTCGCGCTCCACCACGCGATCTTCGAGGCCGGCCACAACCCGCTGCTCGTCCGCATGTACGCCGAGATCGAGGCGGCCCGCGGCGGCCAGCTCTGGGGGAACCTGAAGCGCCGGAACGACTCGCGCGAGCGCCGCGCGGCCTACCAGCGCGACCACGAGACGATCGTCGCCGCGCTGCGCGCGCGCGAGCTCGAGCACGCGCTCGAGGCGACGCGCGCGCACCTCGACCGCGTGCGCGCGAACCTGCTCGGCCGGACCGAGTAGCCTTCCGGCGTGGCCGACGAGAGCCTGTACGGCGAGGAGCACGTCCGCCGCTACCGAGAGACCGGCGGCGAGGTCGGGCACGAGTGGCGCGGCGCCCACACGCTGCTGCTGACGACGACCGGCCGGCGCAGCGGGCAGGAGCGGACGACGCCGCTGATCTACGGTCGCGACGGCGACCGCTACGTCGTCGTCGCCTCGAAGGGAGGCGCGCCGCGGCATCCCGCCTGGTACCTGAACCTCTCCGCCGACCCCGACGTCCGCCTGCAGGTCGCGGCCGAGCGCTTCGCCGCCCGCGCGCGCACGGCCGGGCCGGGGGAGCGCGAGCGGCTCTGGCGGCTGATGGCCGAGATCTGGCCCGCCTACGACGAGTACGTGACGAGGACGGAGCGCGAGATCCCCGTGGTCGTGCTCGAGCGCGCAGGCTGACGCGGTGGCGTCGCGGCTGCCGGCTCTCGGAAGGCGGGGCGGCGGCTGGGTCGTCGGGCAGGCGATCCTGCTCTGCGCGATCGCGCTCTCGGCGCTCGTCGGCCTCGGCTGGCCGAGCGGCGGCTGGCAGGTGCTCGGCGACGCGCTCTCGGCGCTCCTGCTCGCGCTCGGCGCGCTGCTGCTCGTCGGCGGCGGGATCGAGCTCGGCCCGGCGCTGACGCCGTTTCCCGCCCCGCGCGGCGCGGCGGCGCTCGCGACCGGCGGCCTCTACGCCCGCGCGCGCCACCCGATCTACGGCGGCGCGATCCTGATCGCGTTCGGCTGGTCGACCTACTTCGCGAGCGTCGCCGGCGTCGCGCTCTCGATCCTGCTGACGATCTTCTTCGAGCTGAAGTCGCGCCGAGAGGAGGACTGGCTCACCGAGCGGTTGCCGGACTACGCCGCCTACCGGCGGCGCGTGCGGCGGCGCTTCCTGCCCTTCGTCTATTGAGGCGGCCGTCCCAGGCTGCGACTACCGTTCCCGCCGGATGGCCTGGCTGGGAACACGAGCGCGCCTGCTGCGCTTCGCGGCCTCCGGCGTCGCGACGCTCTTCGTGCCGCGGGCGCAGAGGACGCCGCTGCTCGCCGGCCTGCGCGCCGGCAACAGCGGCCTGCGCCCGTACGCGCGCGACGACGAGGAGCTGACGACGGTCAGCCCGGCGCCCGGCCGGCGCTCGGCGCGGCTGCGCTTCCGCCTGCTGCGGCGCGCCCACGTGTCGCTGCAGGTCCTGCGCACCGGCCAGGGAGTCGCCTCGGAGCGGCCGGTCTCTTCCGGCGAGTCGTCGCTCTCGACCCGCGCGGTCACGCTCGGCCCCGGCCCGCACACGATCGGCTGGACGCCGCCGGCCGACCTGCCGCCGCGCACCTACGTGCTCGAGCTGAGCGCCCAGGCCGCGGGCGATCGGCCCGTGACGGCGCGCTCGGTCGTGCGCGTCCTCGGCGTCGACGCCGGCTTCCTCGTCCGCAGCGCGCAGCCCGGCGACACGGCGACGCTCGTGATCCGGACCGACGCGGCCTCGCTCGACGTGCAGATCCTGCGCTCGGGGCCCGAGGCCGACCCGACCTACGCCGACGACGAGATCAAGGGCGTGCCGGTCACCGACCCGGTCACGCTCGACTGGACGCGACACGGCGACGGGCCGAGCTCGATCGGCGTCCAGGTCGGCGACTGGACGCCCGGGGTCTACGCCGCCCGCCTGCAGGCCGACGATGGCAGGGTCGGCTTCGCGCCGCTCGTCGTCCGTCCCGCGCTGCCGACGCGGCGGATCGCCGTCGTCATGCCGGCGACGACCTGGCAGGCCTACAACTTCTACGACTTCGACGGGGACGGCTGGGGCGACACCTGGTACGCGCGCTGGCGGACGCGCGACGTGCTGCTCTCGCGGCCGCACGCGCGGCGCGGCGTGCCGTTCCGCTACCGCAGCTACGACCTCGCGTTCCAGCGCTGGCTCGTACGGACGGAGAAGGAGGTCGACGTCTACGCCGACGAGGACCTCGAGCGGTTCACGCCGGCGACGCTGCGCACGGCCTACGACCTCGTCGTCTTCCCCGGCCACAGCGAGTACGTGACGGCAACCACCTACGACGTCGTCTCCGGCTACCGCGACCTCGGCGGCAACCTGCTCTTCCTCTCCGCGAACAACTTCTTCCGCCGCGTCGACCGGGCCGGCCAGACGATCACGCTGGTCGACGAGTGGCGGAACCTCGGCCGGCCGGAGGCGGCGCTCTGCGGCGTCCAGTACGTCGCGAGCGACCGCGGCGAGCGGCACGCGCCGTTCACCGTCGTCGGCGCCGACGCCGCGCCGTGGGCCTTCGCCGGCACGGGCCTTCAGAACGGCTCGCAGTTCGGCGTCTACGGGATCGAGATCGACGCGCGCGCGCCGTCCTCGCCGCCGGGGACGACGGTGCTGGCGACGATCCCCGACCTCTTCGGCCCCGGCCGCTCGGCCGAGATGGCCTACTACGAGCACGCAAGCGGCGCGAAGGTCTTCTCGGCGGGCGTGCTCAACTTCGGCGGCCAGGTCTCGCTCTGGCCGCAGACGACGCAGCTGCTCGAGAACGTGTGGGCGCGGCTCGCGCCGGCTACGACCTGAGCAGCCGCTCGGCCTCGGCACGGATCGCGGCCTGCGCGACCTTGAAGAGGCCGGAGCCGACGGAGATCCGCGCGACGCCCGCCGCCGCCAGCTCCGCGACCGTCGGCCCGCCCGGTCGCAGCAGGACGTTGACGACGCCGAGCCCGGCCACGAGCTCGCGGATCTCGGCGAGGTCGGAGAGGAAGATCGGGTAGACGCAGTCGGCGCCGGCGCCGCGGTAGAGCCGGCCGCGGCGCAGCGTCTCGGCGAGCGGGTCCTCGACGCCGCGCACGTAGGCGTCGACCCGCGCGTTCAGGACGACGTCGACGCCGCGCCGCCGGGCCGCGTCCTTGACCGCGCGCAGCCGCTCGGCGTGCGCCTCGGCATCGACGAGGACGCCGGGGCCGTGGTGGTCCGAGTCCTCGAGGTTGCAGCCGACGGCGCCGGCGGCGAGCAGGCGCTCGACGAACGCGTCGGGCTCGAGCCGGTAGCCGGCCTCGAGGTCGGCGGTCACCGGCACCTCGACGGCGGCCGCGACCTCTGCGACCGCGGCGAAGGCGAGCTCAGGATCCGCCGTGTCGTCGTCGCCGACGCCGTGCGCCGCCGCGACCGCCGCGCTCGAGGTCGCGACCGCGGGGGAGCCGGCCTCCGCGACGACGCGCGCCGACGCCGCGTCCCAGGCGTTCGCGAGGACGAGCGGCGGGCTCCCGTGCAGGCCGCGCAGCCGCTCGGCGCGCTCAGCGGAGGCCGTAGCGGAGGAAGAGGTGGGATGCGCCACGCCGCACGGAGCGTAGCTCGGCGCCGGCGCGTACCTCCGGCAGCAGCGGCAGGCCCTCGACGAGCGAGAGGCGCACGTCGCCGGGCGCGCGGCCCGCGAGGAGCGGCGAGACGGTCAGGAAGAGCTCGTCGACGCGGCCGGCGCCGAGCAGGGCGGCGAGCAGCGTCGGCCCGCCCTCGGAGAGGACGAGCGAGTGGCCGCGCTCGTGCAGCGCGTCGACGGCGGCGCCCGGCTCGACCTGCTCCCCGTCGCCGAGCGCGACCACCTCGGCGCCCGGCAGCGACGCGCGCAGGTCGGGCGCCGCCCGCCCGGTCGTCAGCACGATCGCGCCCTCGGCGAGCGCCGGGTGCGAGACGTCGATCGAGCCGCCCGCCGTGACGACGGCGACCGCCGGCCGCTCCGGCTTGCCGAGCCGGCGGCGCAGCTCGCGGAAGGCGTCGCCCGCGGGCGGATACGCCTTCTCCGCGCGCCAGGTACCGCGCGGCGAGGCGAGCATCGTCCCCGAGCCGACGACGACCGCGTCCGCGCACGCGCGCAGCAGCCCCATCAGGAAGCGGTCGTCGTCGCTCGAGTCGGCGATCAGCGCGTTCGAGCGCTCGACGGCGGGAATCGCGACGACGCCGTCGATCGTCTGCACGAAGTTGGCGACGAGGCCCGGCTCGCGGAAGCCGATCCCGCCGCCGTAGCGCCGCCGCAGCTCGTCGGGCAGCTCGAGCTCGGGCAGCCCGCCGGCCTCCCAGAGCCGCTCTAGCGCGACCGCACCTCGTCGAGGAACTCGCGCCGCAGCTCGGCGTCCTCCTCGTAGGCGCCGCGCCAGAAGGTCGTGACCGTGCGCGAGGACTCCTCGCGGACGCCGCGCATCTGCGTGCAGAGATGGGCCGCCTCGAGATGGACGGCGACGCCGCGCGGCTCGATCAGCTCGACGAGCGCGTCCGCGACCTGCTCGCCGACCCGCTCCTGCACGGTGAACCGGCGCGCGTAGAGGCGGACGAGCCGCGTCAGCTTCGAGATGCCGATGATCTGCTCGCCGGCGACGTAGGCGACGTGCGCGGTGCCGTGAAAGGGCAGCGCGTGGTGCTCGCAGAGGCAGAAGAAGCCGATCGGTCCCTCGACGATCTGGCTGCGCGCGCCGGCGACGCCCGCCGGGCGCTCGGCCGGGAACGCGGTCACGAGCTTCGCGTCGCCGTCGTAGCCGGAGGTCGCGTCGAAGAGCGCGCGCAGGAAGCGCTGCGGCGTCTCGCGCGTCCCCGGCGTGTCGAGCTCCATCCCGAGCGCCGCGAAGATCTCGGCGAGGCTCGCCTCGTAGCGGCGCCAGTCCTCGGCCGCGATCCGGCGCGGCGAGAGGTGCTCCCAGCGAGGGCTCAGCTCGACGACGTTCTCTGCGGGCTCGTTCTCCACGCTTCCTCCTGGTCGGGTTACGACTCCGTGACAACGCCGGCGGCGGCCACGCTCTTCCCGCGCCGCAGCCAGAGCGCCGCGAGTAGCACGAGCTCGGCGAGGCAGATCCACGCGAAGGCCGCGGGGCGGCCGAGCGCGAGGCAGAGCCCGAGCGCCGCGAGCTGCGTCGACATGCCGAGGTTCGTGACGACTGCGAGCGTGCGGCGGTCGTGCCAGGCGAGCCGCGCCGCCGCGGGCAGCCCGCGCAGCCGCCGCTCGACGGCGCGCTCGACCAGCCGATCCTGCGGCGCGTAAACGAGGCCGTAGAGCCGCTCGAGGATCCCGCCGCCCGGCGGCATCGCCTCCGCCGGCCGTCCGTGCTCGGCCTTGTAGAGCCGCTCGAGGTTGAAGTTGACGCTGAGGACGAGCGTCAGCGCGGCGAAGGCGGCGGCGGCGAGCAGCGGCCGGCCGGTCGTCCAGCCGAGCGCGGCGAAGATCGCCGCGTCGACGAGCAGGTCGGCCTCGGAGTCGAGGTAGCGGCCGAACGCGGTCACGCGGCCGGAGGCGCGCGCGAGCTGGCCGTCGGCGTTGTCCAGCACCGTCTTCGCCTGCAGCAGCAGCGCCGCGAGCAGGAAGTGGCCGCGGGCGAGCTCGACCGCGCCGGCGACCCCGGTCGCCGCCGAGGCGCAGACGACGAGCGGCGGCGGCGTCCTGAGCGGCAGCAGCGCGAGCACGACGAGGTGCGCGACCGGACGGAACGCGTACTCGCAGAGCAGCTCGCGGCAGGGCTTCGCCTTACGGGAGATCACACATGGATCGTACTGAGCCGCCATACTCCGGGCTGTGAGCGTTCCCGAGGGCTGGCAGGAGCGGGACGGCGCGCTCGAGCGCGAGTTCGAGCTGCCGTCGTTCGCGGAGGCGATCGCGTTCGTGAACCGCGTCGCGGAGCTGGCGGACGCCGAGAACCACCATCCCGACATCGCGATCTCCTACCGGCGCGTGACGCTGCGCTGGACGACGCACTCCGAGGGCGGGATCACCGACCGCGACCGCGCGCTGGCCGACCGCAGCGGTAGCCTCGCGTAGATGCCGCGCGTCGAGATCCTCTACTGCCCCGTCTGAAGCGGCTACGACGCACGGGCCGCGAGTCTCGCGGCCGAGCTCGGGAAGCGCGACGGCGTCGAGGCGGATGCGCGCACCGGCCGCGAGAGCCAGTTCGACGTGCTCGTCGACGGCGCGCTCGTCTTCTCGAAGCAGCGCGAGGGCCGCTGGCCCAGCGCCGCCGAGATCGTCGCGAAGCTCTGATCAGCTCTCGAGCTCGCCCGTCGCGGTGATGTTCGAGCCGAGCGACGGATAGCGGTCGGTGACGAGCAGCAGGTAGCCGAAGG
Organism: Gaiellaceae bacterium; assembly: GCA_035708405.1. Taxonomy (GTDB): domain Bacteria; phylum Actinomycetota; class Thermoleophilia; order Gaiellales; family Gaiellaceae; genus DASSSQ01. The sequence continues at coordinate 3,265 of DASSSQ010000139.1, read as the reverse complement.
TCTGCGCCTGGTAGCGCAGGCAGTACGCCGAGAGGTCGCGCATCCCCTTCGGCACGCGGCCGATCAGGAGCGCCACGATCCAGGCGAAGACGGCGACGATCTCGAGCACGTAGGTGAGGACGTACGCGAAGACGTAGGCGGGGATCGCGAGCACGATCCGCAGCGCCGTCTTCCAGCGCGTCTGCGGCGCGGGGGGCGCGACGACGAGGTCGATCGGATAGGTGCCCGGCCAGCCGCGGAAGCCCGGGAACGGGTCGGCGACGAGCCACGCGTAGGCGTTCACGTGCACCTGGTAGCGGAGGAAGCGGGCGAGGAACTCGTGCAGGCCGCGCGGCACCGTGCCGCGGGCGAGCGCCGCGAACCAGGAGACGATCGCGACGAGCAGCGCGACGATCTGCCAGCCGGAGAGCACGACCAGGTGCGGCGCGGCGAGCAGCAGGCGCAGCAGCACGGTCAGCCGCCAGCGGCGCCGGTCGTCGGCGACCACGAGCTCGACCGGATGGCGTTCGGCGTCGGCGCCCGTGAACTGCGGCTCGCGCTTCTCGCGGAACGCCGCGACGCCCTCGGCGAAGTCCGGCGTCTTCGTCGCCTCCGCCTGCAGGCGCGCCTCCAGCGCGAGCTGCTGCTCGAGCGTCGCCGTCTCGGCGTGGTCGAAGAGCCGCTTGGTGAGCGCGATCCCGCGGGTCGGCATGTGCGCGTAGCGCTCCGCGAGCTCGGCCGCGTGGCGCGCGAGCTCGTCGTCCGGCACGACCGCCGAGACGAGCCCCCAGGCCTCCGCCTCGCGCGCCGAGAGCCGGTGGCCGCTCGTCATCCACTCGAAGGCGCGCGCGTAGCCGAGCAGGCGGCGGACGAAGAACGAGCCGCCCGCGTCGGGGACGAGGCCGATGTTGACGAAGGCGGGGACGAAGCTCGCCGACTCGCCGGCGATGCGGACGTCGCAGGCGCAGGCGAGCGAGAGCCCGGCGCCGGCGGCGGCGCCGTTGACGGCGGCGATCACGGGCTTCTCGAGCGCCCGGATCGCGAGCACGTTCGGCTTGTAGCGCTCGCGCAGCGCGTCGCCGACGTCCATCGTCGAGAACTCGCCGAGATCCTGGCCGACGCAGAAGCCGCGGCCGGCGCCGGTGACGACGACCGCGCGGACGGACGGGTCGGACGCACGGCCGAGCGCATCGCCGAGCTGGGCGTGCATGGCCGCGTTCAGCGCGTTCAGCACCTCGGGCCGGTTGAGCACGACGGTCAGCACGGCGCCCTCGCGGGTGGTCTCGACCTCGGCCATCGCGGCAGCCTACGAGACGGGGTCGGACCCCGCTACGGAACTGTCACGTCTTCGGTACGAAAGTCGTACCGCGGACGGCACGAGGCCGCTCGGCTCCGTGGCGCCGTGGATGAGAAGTCACACGTTCGTTGCGGGGTCTGACTCCGGGGTTCGGGCGCTACGACGCCTCGACCGCGCTCTCCGGCTCGGCTGCCTCCTCCCGCGGCGTCGCCTCGTCGGCGACCGGCTGGCGGCGGGCGAGCTCGCTCGTCGCGTAGGACCCGGCGGCCGCGGCGCCGAGCGCGAGCACCGCCCAGCCGAGGCCGGCGCGCTCCTTGCCGCGCGCGGCGTCGAGCGAGAGCGGGCCCGGCCCCGACTCGGCGAGCGCGAACAGCGTCGCGACCAGCACCGCGTTGTACTCGTAGCCGCCGCCCGACGACCAGGGGCCGTTCTTCCAGTGGACGTGCCGCACCGCGGTCAGCATCACGCCCTGGAGCGCCGCCACGGCGAGCGGCGTCGCGAGCCCGATCGCGAGCAGGAGCCCGCCGCCCGCCTCGCTCGCGCCGGCCGCGAGCGCGTTCCGCCTGCCGGGGCGGATGCCGGCGTTCTCGAAGAACTGCGCCGTTCCCCCGGGACCGCCGCCGCCGAACCAGCCGAAAAGCTTCTGCGTCCCGTGGCCGATCATCAGGCTGCCGACCGCGCCACGGACGATCAGGCGTCCGAGTCCCATCTCCGCTCCTCTCATCGATTGCCTCCGCACGGTTCCCGCTTCGCGAGACCGCGAACCCGGCGGTTAGAGTCCGCCCGATGGCAGACCCGTACGCCGCCTTTCCGAGCTTAGAGCTCGACCGGCCGGCGCCGGCGGTGCTGCGGCTGACGCTCCGCACTCCGGGCCGGCTGAACGCGGTCGGCGCCGACGCGCACCGCGAGCTCGCCGCCGTCTGGCCGGCGATCGGCGCCGACGAGGAGACGCGCGCGGTGCTCGTCCGCGGCGCCGACGGCGCCTTCAGCTCGGGCGGCGACCTCGAGCTCGTCGAGGCGATCGCGGGCGACTTCGAGACCCGTATCCGCGTCTTCCACGAGGCGCGCGACCTCGTCTACAACGTGGTCGACTGCCCGAAGCCGATCGTCTCGGCGATCACGGGCCCGGCGGTGGGCGCCGGCCTCGCGGTCGCGCTGCTCGCGGACGTCTCGATCGCGACGCCGCAGGCCCGGATCGTCGACGGGCACACGCGGCTCGGTGTCGCCGCCGGCGACCACGCGGCGCTCGTCTGGCCGCTGCTCTGCGGGCTCGCGAAGGCGAAGTACCACCTGCTGCTCTGCGAGCCGCTCGACGGCGTCGAGGCCGAGCGGATCGGGCTCGTCTCGCTGTGCGTGCCGGAGCACGAGCTGGAGGAGCGCGCGCTCGCGATCGCGGTGCGGCTCGCCGCCGCGTCGCAGCCGGCGATCCGGCACACGAAGCTGGCGCTCAACAACTGGCTGCGCGCCGCCGGCCCCGCCTTCGACGCGTCGCTCGCGCTCGAGTTCCTCGACATGACCGGGCCGGACGTCCGCGAGGGCGTCGCCGCGGTGCGCGAGAAGCGGACGCCGCGGTTCGGCTCCTAGTGCCGTCGTTCCGCTCGAGCGGCGCGCGGCTCGCATACGAGGACGTCGGCACGGGCGCGCCGGTCGTGCTCCTGCACGGCTTCACGAGCTCCTTCGAGCGCAACTGGCGCGAGCGCGGCTGGGTCGAGCCGCTGGCCGGCGCCGGCTTCCGCGTCCTCGGCCTCGATGCGCGCGGACACGGCGCGAGCGAGAAGCGGCACAAGCCGGAGTGGTACGACTCGCCGCTGCTCGCCGCCGACGTCGTCGCGCTACTCGACCGGCTCGGCCGCGCGCGTCGAGGCCGAGGACGCGGAAGCCGGCATCGGTCAGCAGCTCGACCCAGCCGCGCTCGCGCCAGTTGCGCTCGAAGGAGCTCGTGAAGCCGTGCAGGAGCACGACCGGCGCGCCCGTGCCGACGTCCTCGTA
>DASSSQ010000138.1:0-2003 GCA_035708405.1 Gaiellaceae bacterium | reverse complement strand
GCGATCCCGCGCGCGTCGAGCTCGTCGAGCGCCGCCTGCATCCGCTCGCGGTCGGACTCCGAGCCGACCACCACTCCAACCTCAGGCATGCACCACCTCCGCGATGTCGGTTCTGTACCGGGCTCCGGCGAACGAGATCCGCTCCGCCGCCGCGTACGCGCGCTCCCGCGCCTGCGCGACGTCGGCGCCGAGGCCGGTGACGTTGAGGATCCGGCCCCCGTTCGTGACGAGGCGGCTTCCCTGCAGCGCGGTTCCCGCGTGGAAGACGAGCGCGCCCGCGGCCTCGGCTTCGGCGACGCCGTCGATCGGCGTGCCACGGTCGCCTGCGGCAGGATAGGTCCCTGCGGCGAGCGTGACCGTCACCGCCGCGTCGGAGCTCTCGCCGAGCTCGACGCCGCGCAGCTCGCCCCCGGCGGCGGCCGCGAGCGCGGCGAGCAGGTCGCCCTCGAGCCGCGGCAGGATCGACTGCGTCTCCGGGTCGCCGAAGCGCGCGTTGAACTCGAGCACGCGCGGCCCGTCGGCGGTCAGCATCAGCCCGGCGAAGAGGAGCCCCGCGAACGGCGTCCGCCGCCGCGCGAGCTCGGCCAGCACGGGTCTGTGGACGAGCTCGACGAGCTCCTCGACCCGCGCGCGGTCGATTCCCGGAACCGGCGAGTAGGAGCCCATGCCGCCGGTGTTCGGGCCGGCGTCGCCGTCCTCGAGGCGCTTGAAGTCCTGCGCGGGCGGCAGCGGCAGCGCGTGCGAGCCGTCGCTGAGCGCGAAGAGGGAGAGCTCCGGCCCCTCGAGCAGCTCCTCGATCACGTAGGGGCCGCCGAGCGCCGCGACCGCCCGCAGGCCGGCGTCGAGCTCGGCGTCCGTGTGGCAGACGTAGACGCCCTTGCCGGCGAAGAGCCCGTCCGCCTTCAGGACGCACGGCGGGCGCGCGACCGAGAGCGTGGCGGCGGTCGGCACGCCCGCGGCGCGCATCGCCTCCTTCGCGAACTGCTTCGAGCCCTCGATCCGCGCCGCCTCGGCGCTCGGCCCGAAGACGGCGATGCCGCTGCGGCGCAGCAGGTCGGCGACCCCGGCGACGAGCGGCGCTTCCGGCCCGACGACGGCGAGGTCGATCCCGAGCGCGCGGCAGAGCGCGAGCAGGCCGTCTCCGTCCTCGGCCCGCACCGGATGGCACGGCCCGAGCTGCGCGATCCCCGGGTTGCCGGGCGCCGCGTGCAGCTCGCCGAGCAGCGGGCTGCGGGCGAGCCGCCACGCGAGCGCGTGCTCGCGCCCACCCGAGCCGACGACCAGCACCTTCACGCGCCGAGTCTACTGGGGCCGGAGCCGCGAACCTCCGCCCGCCGCCGAACTCGTCACGAAGAAGTTGCACTTCCGTCACAGACACGTCACAGGCCCTGCGGGTAGCCTGAATCCAGGGGGTCTCGCAACCCCCTTGGGGCGTGTTGGGACAGGGCCCGGCCGGGTAGCCTCCCGGCATGCCGGATGCGCCGCCGTACACGACCGCGCGCGTCGAGGTCGTGCGCGTTCCCGGCGAGACCGAGCTGGACGCCGTCGCGGTCGAGGAGCCGCTCGAGATCCGGATCGGCGGCCTGCCGGTCGCGGTGACGATGCGGACGCCGGGCAACGACGAGGAGCTCGCGCTCGGCTTCTGCCTCTCCGAGGGCCTGTCCCCGCGCGCGGCGCGGCTGCCCGCGGATCTCGCCGCGAACACGGTCGAGGTCGACGCCGGCGGGTTCGACCCGGAGCGGCTCCGGCGGAGCTTCTACACCTCGTCGTCCTGCGGCGTCTGCGGCAAGGGCGCGCTCGACGCGGTCGCGGTCGACGCGAAGCGCGTGACGAGCGAGCTGCGGCTGCCGTCCGCGCTCGTCGCCGCGCTTCCCGCACGGCTCGGCGAGGCCCAGGCCGCCTTTGCGGCGACCGGCGGCCTGCACGCGACCGGGCTCTTCGACGCGGACGGCCGTCTGCTCTGCCTGCGCGAGGACGTCGGTCGCCACAACGCGCTCGACAAG
>DASSSQ010000137.1:0-4147 GCA_035708405.1 Gaiellaceae bacterium | reverse complement strand
CCGACGAGGCGGTCGGCATCGTCGGCCCCAACGGGGCGGGGAAGACGACGCTGCTGAGCGTGCTGGCGGGCGCGCAGCGGCCGGACGGCGGCCGCGTCCTCTTCCACGGCGCCGACGTCACCGCCGCCGGTGCGGCCGCCCGCTGCCGGCTCGGGATCGCGCGGGCGCACCAGGTGCCGCGGCCGTTCGGCGGCATGACCGTCTTCGAGAACGTCTTCGTCGGCGCCTCGACCGGCGGCGGCAGGCGGCGCCGCGCCGCCTACGCGCGGGTGACGGAGCTGCTCGCGCTCTGCGAGCTGACCGAGGTGGCGAACCGCCGCGCCGAGTCGCTCGGGCTCCTGCACCGCAAGCGGCTCGAGCTCGCGCGGGCGCTCGCGACCGATCCCGGCGTCCTGCTCCTCGACGAGATCGGCGCCGGCCTGACCGACGAGGAGGCGGCGGCGCTCGTGACGACGATCCGCGAGCTGCGCCGGCAGGGCGTCGCGCTCGTCTGGATCGAGCACATCGTCCACGTGCTCGTCCAGGTGGTCGAGCGGCTGATCTGCATGGACGCGGGCCGCGTGATCGCCGAGGGCGAGCCGGAGGCCGTGATGAAGGACGCCGCCGTCGTCGACGCCTACCTCGGGAGCGCGGTCGCATGACGCTGCTGCAGGTCGAGGCGCTCGACGTGCGGCACGGTCTGCTGCAGGCGGTGCGGCAGGTCTCGTTCGAGCTCGGCGAGGGGGAGACGCTGGCGCTCGTCGGCGCGAACGGCGCCGGCAAGACGACGCTGCTGCGCGCGCTGGCGGGGGCGCACCGTCCGGCCGGCGGCCGGATCCTCTTCGACGGCGAGGACATCACCGCCGTGCCCGCGCACCGGCGCGTCCGGCGCGGGATCGCGCTCGTGCCGGAGGGGCGGCGGCTCTTCCCGGGGCTGACCGTCGAGGAGAACCTGCGCGTCGCGGCGGGCGCCGGCCGCACGGGGCCGTGGAACGTGGAGTCGGTCGTCGCGGCCTTCCCGATCCTCGCGCCGCTGCTCGGGCAGCGCGCCGCCAGCCTCTCCGGCGGCGAGCAGCAGGCGACCGCGATCGGGCGGGCGCTGATGACGAACCCGCGCCTCCTGCTGCTCGACGAGGTCTCGCTCGGGCTCGCGCCGGTCGCCGTCGCCGGCGTCTACCGCTCGCTCGCGACGCTGATCGAGGGCGGCGCGACGATCGTGCTCGTCGAGCAGGACCTCGCGCGCGGGATGGCCGTCGCCTCGCGGCTCGCCTGCATGCTCGAGGGGCGGATCGTGCTCGCGGGCGCGGCCGGCGAGCTCAGCCGCGAGCAGGTGACCGAGGCGTACTTCGGCCTCGGGAAGGCGGCGTCCGCGTGACCTGGGTCGCGGCCGTCGTCCACGGGATCCTGCTCGGCGGCGTCTACGCGCTGCTCGCGACGGGGCTCTCGCTGATGTTCGGCGTGATGCGGATCATCAACCTGGCCCACGGCTCGCTCGCGCTCGTCGGCGCCTACATGGCGTTCCTGCTCGTCGACCACCTCGGCATCTCGACCTACCTCTCGCTCGCCGTCGTGCTCCCCGGCGCGCTCGTCGTCGGCTACGCGCTGCAGGTGACGATGCTCGAGCGGTCGTTGCGGGCCGGCGAGCTCGTGCCGCTGCTGACGACCTTCGGCCTGCTGATCGTGATCGCGAACCTGCTGCAGTACTTCTTCTCCTCGGACGTCCACTCGCTGCCCGCGGGGCGGATCGGGCCCGCGAGCTGGCACGTCTCGAGCGCGGTCACGATCCCGTGGTTCGACGCGCTGACGCTCGGGCTCGCGATCTTCGTGCTCGGGCTGCTCGAGTTCCTGCTGCGGCGGACGCAGCTCGGCCGCGAGCTGCGCGCGACCGCCGAGGACGCGGACACGGCCGAGCTCGTCGGCGTCGACGCCCGCAGGGTCTACGCGCGCGCGACGGCGATCGCGGTCGCGACGGCGGCGCTCGCGGGCGTCTTCTACGCGATGCGCTCGAGCTTCGACCCGAGCGCCGGGCCGGCCGAGCTGATCTACGCCTTCGAGGCGGTCGTGATCGGCGGCATGGGCTCGCTCTGGGGCACGCTCGCCGGCGGGATCGTGCTCGGGATCGCCCAGAACGTCGGCACCGAGATCAACACCGAGTACTTCGCGCTCTCCGGCCACGTCGTCTTCCTCGCGATCCTCGTCTGCCGGGCCGCGCTCGGCAGCGGCCGGGTGCGGCTGCGGCTGCCGCGCGGAGCCGTCTCGTGACCGGGCAGACGCTCGCGGCGCCGCCGTCCGCCGCGCGGGTCGAGCGCTGGACGCTCGTCTCGGCGCTCTTCACCGGCGCGCTCGTCGCCGTCGTCGGCCTGCTCGCGCTGGCGCCGCTCGCGCTCGGCGAGAACACGCTGAACAACCTGATCCAGCTCTTCTTCCTCGTCGTCCTCGCCGTGATGTGGAACGCGCTCGCCGGCTACGGCGGCCTCGTCTCGGTCGGCCAGCAGGCGTTCATCGGCGTCGGCGCCTACGCGACCGTCTTCCTCTCGGTGCAGCACTCGCTCAACCCGTACCTGTCGATGCTGCTGGCGACGCTGATCGGCGGCGCGATCGCCCTGCCGATCGGGCTGATCGTGCTCTGGCTGCGCGCCGGCGGCTTCGCGATCGGCACCTGGGTCTTCGCCGAGGCGATCGCGATCCTCGTCTCGCTCGACCCGAACCCGGCGATCGGCGGCGGCACCGGCACCTCCGCCCTGCTGCCGTTCAACCTCCGCTACGACCCGACGCAGCGGCTGCACTACACCTACTGGGCGGCGCTCGGCGCGGCGGCGGTGCTGCTCGCGGTGCTGTTCCTGCTCCTGCGCAGCCGGCTCGGCGCGTCGCTGCAGGCGATCCGCGACGACGAGGACGCGGCGGCGTCGGTCGGCGTGCGCGTGCTGCTCGGGAAGGGCGTCCTCTACGTGTTCGCCGGCGCGGGCTGCGCGGCCGCCGGCGCGATCATCCTCGCCTGGCAGCTCTCGATCCTGCCGCTCGGGCCCGACTCGATCTTCGGCGTCAACTGGTCTGCGAAGATGATCTTCATGGTGCTCGTCGGCGGCCTCGGCACCTTCGAGGGCCCGATCGTGGGCGCGGTCTGCCTCTACCTGCTGCAGACCTACCTGCCCGGCAGCATCGCCAACGGCGTCTGGTACTTCGTCCTGCTCGGCGGGATCGCGATCGGCTTCGCGCTCTGGGTGCCGCGCGGGATCTGGGGGACGGTCGTCGACCGCTACGGGCTCCGGCTGCTGCCCGTGGGCTACCGACTGCGAACGGAGAGGAGGACGACGTGACCTCGGTGGAGACGAACCTGTGCCGGCACTTCGTCGGCGGCGAGTGGCGCGACGCGGCCGGCGGCCGCACCTTCGAGGACCGCGATCCGTTCACGGGCGAGGTCGTCGCCGAGGTCGCGGCGGGCGGGCGCGAGGACGCGGAGCGCGCGATCGAGGCGGCGGCAGAGGCCTTTCCGGGCTGGTCTGCCTCGCCGCCGGCGGAGCGGCAGCGGATCTTCCTGAAGGCGGCCGACCTGCTCGAGGCGCGCGCGGACGAGGTCGTCTCGCTGCTCGCGCGCGAGAGCGGCGCCGGGCTCGGGTTCGGCCTGTTCCAGATCGGCTTCGTCCCGAACCTGCTGCGGCAGGCGGCGGCGCTCGCCTACCAGCCGATCGGGACGGTGATCCCGTCCGACATCGGCCAGTTCGCGCTGGGGCTCAGGAGGCCGGTCGGCGTCGTCGGCGCGATCGCGCCCTGGAACGCGGCGCTGATCCTGTCGGCGCGCTCGATCGCGGCGCCGCTCGCGCTCGGCAACACGGTCGTGCTGAAGCCGTCGGAGTGGTCGCCGATCGTCGGCGGCACGCTCTGGGGCGAGCTCTTCGCCGAGGCGGGGCTGCCGGCCGGCGCGCTGAACGTCGTCACGCACGCGCCGGGCGAGGCGGGGCCGATCGGCGACGCGCTCGTCGAGCACCCGGCGGTGCGGCGGCTGAACTTCACCGGCTCGACGGGCACCGGGCGGCGGCTCGCGGAGGCGTGCGGGCGGCAGCTGAAGCGGATCGTGCTCGAGCTCGGCGGCTACAACCCGCTGATCGTGCTCGCCGACGCCGACCTCGACTACGCGGTCGACGCCTCCGCCTTCGGCGCCTTCCTGCAC
>DASSSQ010000136.1:0-12323 GCA_035708405.1 Gaiellaceae bacterium | reverse complement strand
GATTGCCGCCCGAGGTCGCGCCAGGTCTCGTCGCCGGCGGCGAGGTCGCAGCGGCCGGAGAGGACGACGACGCAGGTCTCCCGGTCCGGCGAGGAGCGCTGGAGCCTGTCGTCGCAGCGGCGCGCCTCGAAGCCGACGTAGCGCCAGCCGGCCGACTCCAGCGTCACCGCCACGCCCTCCGCTCCACGAGAAGAGACGCGAAGCCGGCTCATGCCTGGATCCTCTCATCTGCGAGCCGCGCGAGCCGTTCCCGCAGCTCCGGCGTGTCGAGCCCGCGCAGCGCGAGCGTCGTCCGGCGGCGCAGCACGTCGTCGGCGTCGAGCGCCCACTCGCGCTCGAGCGCGTAGACCGCCTGCGCCTCGACGTCGAGCGCGCCCGGCGCCAGCGGCTCGAGGCTCCCCGAGGCCAGCACCTCCGCCGCGAGCGAGCCGTAGGCGCAGGCGAGGTGCTGCGCCCGCTCCGGCTCGAGCGCCGGAAAGTCCCGGCGCAGGCCGGCGGCGACGGGCCTGGGGTCGGCCGCGCCCGGCAGCGGGAACGGCGTGCGGTCGACCTCGCGCAGACCGAGGTCGGCGCGCAGCTCGCGCAGCACGGAGATGGCGATGGCGCGATACGTCGTCAGCTTGCCGCCGGCGACCGAGACGACGCCGAGCGGTCCGCGCGTCAGCACGACCTCGCGCCGCGCCTCCGCGGTCGCACCGGCCGTGAGCGGCAGGACGCGGAGTCCCGCGAAGCGCGCGCGGATCGCCTCGGGCCGCAGCACCTCCGGCGGCAGCACCCGCCCTGCCTCGGCGAGGATCTGCGCCTCCTCGCCGGCGGTCACCGCGAGCGTGTCGCGCTCCGGGTCGAAGGCCGAGTCGGTCGTGCCGAGCAGCAGCAGGCCCTCCCAGGGGATCGCGAACGAGACGCGCTCCCGGTCGATCGGGATCGTCAGCGCCGCGCGCCAGCCCGGCGGGCGCTCGAGCACGAGGTGCGCGCCCTTGCTCAGCGAGACGGACGCTCCGGCCTGCGGGTCCTCGAGCCGACGCACTTCGTCGACGGCCGCGCCGGAGGCGTTGACGACGGTCCGCGCAGCCACCTCGAGCGCGGCGCCGGTGCGGAGGTCGCGCGCGGCGACCCGCGTCTCGTCGCCGCGTCGCTCGATCCCGACGACTTCGACGCGGTTCGCGGCCGCCGCGCCCGCGTCGGCGGCCGAGCGCACGTTCGCCAGGCAGAGGCGCGCGTCGTTCGTCTGCGCGTCGGCGTAGAGGCCGACGCCGCGCAGGCCGGCGCCGTTCAGCGCGGGCACGAGCGCCTGCGCGCGCGCGGCGGGCACGAAGCGGCCCCGCCCGCGCGCATGGCCGCCGAGCAGCGAGTAGAGCGCGAGTGCCGCGCCGATCGCGCCCCGCCCGTAGGGGCCGCCGTGGTAGACCGGCAGCACGAAGTCGAGGTCGTGGACGAGCTGCGGCGCGACCGTCCGCTTCAGCACCGTCCCCTCGTGGAGCGCCTCGCGCACGAGCCGGAAGTCGCCCATCCGCAGGTAGCGCAGGCCGCCGTGGATCAGCTTCGACGACGCGCTCGAAGAGCCGGATGCGAAGTCGGCACGCTCGAGCAGCGCGACCCGCAACCCGTGCCGCGCGGCGAGCGCGGCCGTTCCGGCGCCGACGATGCCGCCGCCGATCGCGAGCACGTCGAAGCGCTCGTGCGCGAGCCGGGCGAGCGTCTCGTCGCGGCCGGCTGCCCCTCCTGATTGCGCTAACGATTGCACAGGACGGCGCCATCGTACGACCGCGCCGCGCCCGGAGCAACCGGCCTCGTTTGACGGCGTCGCCCCGGCGTGCGATCGTCTCCCGCGTGCCGGCCGACGAGATCCGCGTCGCCAACGCGCCCGTCAGCTTCGGCGCCTTCGAGCTGACCGTCGGCGTCCTGCCGAACGTCCCCTCCGCGGACCGGGTCCTGACCGCGATCGCCGACGCGGGCTACGAGGGAACCGAGCTCGGCGCACCCGGTTACCTCGGCGATCTCGAGACGCTCCGCGCGCATCTCGAGCAGCACGGGCTCGCGCTCGCCGGCGGCTACGTCCCCTTGCGCTTCGGCGAGCCGGACGAGGACCTCGCCGTGCTCGACGAGACGCTCGACCTGTTCGACGCGGCCGGCGGACTTCGTGACAACTTGTCACGAGGTCGACCGCGCCCGGTGCTCGCCGACGACGGCGCCCGCGGCGGCGACATCGACTGGAAGCGGCTCGCGGACGGGGTTGCGCGGGCGGCGGCGCGGGCGCGCGAGCGCGGCTACGAGCCGACCTTCCACCCCCACATGGGCACGCGGATCCAGACGCCGGACGAGATCGAGCGGCTGCTCGAGACGACCGACGTGCCGCTGCTGCTCGACAGCGGCCATCTGCTCGCGGGCGGCGGCGACCCGGTCCAGGGCCTTCGCGACTGGCGCGCGCGGATCGACCACGTCCACGTCAAGGACGTCGACCTGGGCCTGCTCCGCGGCGCCGCGAGCTGGCCCGAGGCGTGGCGCGCCGGCGCCTTCTGCGAGCTCGGCACCGGGGACGTCGACCTCGCCGGCTTCCTCGCCGAGCTCGACGGCTACAGCGGCTGGCTCGTCGTCGAGCAGGACTGGGTGCCCGGGCCGGACGACGACCCGGAGCCTCAGATCGAGGCCCAGCGTCGCAACCGGGAGTGGCTCGCCGAGCACGCCGGCCTCTGACGCTGCTTCGTGGTCTCCGGCTTGACATCTGCGGCGAGTCAGTGCAAACGTATTCGCACGGTGCGGGCGCCCAGCGACGGACGTGGCCTGCTCGAGCGGGAGTCGCCGCTCGGCGCAGCCGACAGTGCGGCAACGCCGCTGCGCGTCGGCGTGATCGGCCTCGGCGCCGTCGCCCAGGCCGTCCACCTGCCGCTGCTCGGCAAGCACCCCGACCTTTTCCGCGCGGCCGCGGTCTGCGACCTCTCGCGCTCCTGCCGCGACGTCGTCGGCGACCGGCTCGGCGTCCCCGACGCGCTGCGGTTCGCGAGCGCCGAGGCGCTGATCGGCTGCGGCGAGCTCGACGCGGTCGCCATCCTCAGCTCCGGCTCGCACGGCGCGCTGGCGGCGGCCGCCGCGCGCGCCGGTCTCGCCGTCTTCTGCGAGAAGCCGCTCGCCTACACGCTCGCGGAGGCGGACGAGCTCGCCGCGCTCGAGCCGCGCCTCGCCCTCGGCTACATGAAGGTCTACGACCCCGCCGTCGAGCGCGCCCGCGCGCTGCTCGCGGGCAGGCCGCCGGCGCGCTCGGTCGAGGTGACCGTCCTCCACCCGCCCGCGCCGCCGCAGCTCGCGCACGCCGCGCTGCTGCCGCCGGCGGAGGACGTCGACCCGACCGACCTCGAGCGGCTCGGCGCCGAGGAGCTGGCGCTCACCCGCCGCGCGCTCGGCGACGTGCCCGCGGAGCTCGCCTCGCTCTACTCGCAGGTGCTGCTCGGCAGCGTCGTGCACGACCTCGCCGTGATCCGCTACCTGCTCGGCGGCCCGCTCGCCTTCGACCACGCCGACGCGTGGCCGGAGGGCGGCCCGGCGGCCTCGGTCGCCCTCCTCGGCCAACTTTCCGGCGGAACGCGCGTCTCCGTTCGCTGGCATTACCTCGAGAGCTATCCGGCCTACAGGGAGGAGGTGCGCGTGCACGACGAGCAGGGAACCGTGGAGCTCTCCTTCCCGTCGCCGTACCTGCTGCACGCGCCGACGACGCTGACCGTCGTCGACGGCGACGGCGGCGCCGAGCGGGCGACGCAGTTCCGCTCGACCGTCGAGGCGTTCGAGCAGGAGTGGCTGGCGTTCGCCGGGCTCGCGCTCGAGGGCCGCGCGCCCCGCGCCGGCATCGCCGAGGGACGCGCCGACATCGTGGCCTGCCAGCAGGCCGCGACGGCGCTGGCGGCGCGGCAAGGCTTGGCAATCGGCGGCGAGGCCGCGGGAGGCGGCGCATGAGGCAGGCAGCAAGCTCGACCACAGGACAAACCCAGGATCGGACGAAAGGGAGGTGCTCCGTGAAAGCGAGGCTCCTTGCGATCTGCGCGCTCGCGCTGGTCGCCGCGCCGGCGGCGTTCGCCGCCGGTAGCACGCACGCAGCGAAGACGGTGACGATCACGATGTACTCGAGCGGCGACGTCAACGTCCAGTCGCTCTGGCAGGACCACATCATCCCGGGCTTCGAGAAGACCAAGGCCGGCAGGCACGTCAAGGTCAACTTCATCTTCTCGGAGCACGGCATCAACGACGGCACGACGCTCGCCCGGATCGGCGCGGCCGTGAAGCAGCGCAAGTGGGCGGGCTTCGACCTGATCGACGGCGGCGTCGCGAACACGCTCGCCCTCGACGGGCTCAACCAGCCGGTGACGAAGGCGACGGCGCCGAACCTGAAGCACGTCAATCCGGACCTGCTGAAGCCGGTCAAGGGCGCGGCGATCCCGTACCGCGGCTCCTCGGTCGTCCTCGCCTACAACAGCCAGTACGTCTCCAGCCCGCCGAAGACGCTCCAGGCGCTGCTCGACTGGATCAAGGCGCACCCGGGCAAGTTCACCTACAACTCGCCGAACACGGGCGGCTCCGGCTACTCGTTCGCCGAGACCGTCGTCGACTCGACGCTGCCGGCGGCGACGCTCGCGTCGCTGACGACGACCTCGAACTACGACCCGTCGATCGAGTCCGCGTGGAAGCAGGGCCTCTCGCTCCTGCACTCGCTCAACCCGTACGTCTACAACAACGGCGTCTACCCGAACGGCAACCAGGCCACCCTCGACCTGCTCGCGAAGGGGCAGATCTGGGTCGCCCCGGTCTGGTCGGACCAGTCGCTGACCGCGCTCGCGAACGGCACGCTGCCCTCGACGATCAAGCTGACGCAGATCTCGAACCCGTCCTTCACGGGCGGCGCGGCGTACATCGGCGTCCCGAAGACGGCACGCAACAAGCAGTCCGTCTACAAGTTCGTCAACTACATCCTGTCCCCGGCGGCGCAGCAGCAGATCGTCACGGTCATGGCCGGCTTCCCGGGGATCGACATCAAGTACATGGGCGACGCGATCAAGCAGAAGTTCGAGGACGTCGCCGCGAACAGCCTGCGGCCCGGCTACGGGACGAAGTACGGCAACGACTTCAAGGCCCAGTGGCAGCAGACGGTTCCGTAGCGATCGACCTCCGCGCGTCGGCGCGGCGGCGGGAGCTCCGTGAGCGGGCGCAGGGCCTGCTCATGGTGCTCCCGCCGGTGGCGGTGATCACCGTCTTCATCGGCTTGCCGGTGCTGGCGGCGATCGCCTACACCCTCGGCCGCGCCGACGGGCCGAACTCGGTCGTCAACCTGTTCGCGCAGCGCCAGCACGTCGTCAAGCACGGCGTCACGCTCGCGGCGTACCGCGACGTGCTCGGGACGCCGTCGGTCCGGAGCGACCTCTGGGCGACGGTCTGGATCACGGGCGCGACGCTCTCGATCGTGCTGGTCGTCGCCTGGGGGATCGCGCTCTACCTGCGGATCTCGAACACGCGCGTCGCCCGGATCGTCTCGGGGCTGTCGGTCGTCCCGCTCTTCATCCCGGTCGTGATCGCCGGCTACGCGAGCCTGATCTTCTACTCGTCGGACGGCTTCCTCCGCACCGTCGCCTACCACCTCGGCTTCCACAACTTCCCGACCCTCGGCTACACGCTGACCTGCGTGCTGATCACGCAGGTCTGGGTCAGCATCCCGTTCGGTGTGCTGATGATGAGCTCGGGGCTGAACGCCGTCCCGGACGCGCTGATCGAGGCGGCGCGCGACGCGGGCGCCTCGCTGCCGCGCACCGTCGTCTCGGTGCTGCTGCCGATGAACGTGATCCCGACCGTGATCACCGCGACCTTCACCGGCATCGGCGTCCTCGGCAGCTTCACGATTCCGTACCTGACCGGCCCGAGCGCGCCGAACATGCTCGGCCCGGTGATGAGCAACTTCTTCGGCGCCTACGGCCAGGTGCAGCAGGCCGAGGTGATGGCGATGATCGTCTTCGTCGTCGCGATCGGCCTCGGCACCGTCTACGTCTGGGCGAACGTCCGCGCGCAGAAGCGCGCCTCGGTGATCTCGTGAGCGTGATCGAGCAGCAGGGCACGACCGTCCCCGAGCCGGCGCTGCCGCTCGTCCGGCCGCGGCGGCGCCGGTCGCCCGCGTCGTGGGCGGGGCGGGTCGTCGGCGGGATCCTCGTGCTCGCGCTCGTCGTCTACATGATCGGGCCGCTCGCCTGGCTCTCGCTGCGGGCGTTCTCCGGTCTCTGGCAGTTCCCGCAGTTCGTGCCGCACGACTGGACGATCAAGTGGTGGCGCTCGGTCTTCGACGACCAGCTGCTGCTGCACTCGATGAAGCTCTCGTTCATCTTCGCGCCGGTCGTGACGGTCGTCTCGGCGGCGATCTGCCTGCCCGCCGCCTACGCCTTCTCGCGGCTCACCTTCCCGGGCCGGCGCGTCTTCCTGATCTCGCTGTTCGCCGCGAACGCGTTCCCGAAGTTCGGGCTCTACATCACGATGGCGGGCCTCTTCTACTACCTGCACCTGATGAGCACGTTCCTGGGCGTCGTCTTCGTGCAGCTGATCGGGACCGTCGTCTTCATGACCTGGATCCCGACGGCGGCGTTCTCGTCGGTGCCGCGCTCGCTCGAGGAAGCCGCGCGCGACGTCGGCGCCGGGCCGCTGCGCGTCTTCTTCCGCGTCACGTTCCCGCTCGCGGCGCCCGGAATCTTCGTCGCGATGATCCTCGCGTTCCTCGCCTCGTTCGACGAGGCGCAGGGCACGTTCCTCGTCGGCGTCCCGACCTACATCACGATGCCGACCGAGATGTACACGCTGGTGCTGAACTATCCCGAGCAGGCGGCGGCGGTGTTCTCGCTCCTGCTCGCTGTTCCGTCCGTCATCCTGATGACGCTCGTCCGCAAGCACGTGATGGGCGGCAAGCTCGCAGAAGGGTTCCAGATCCGATGAGCATCGACATTCCGAACGCCGGCCTCCGCATCGACCGCGTCTCGAAGGACCTGGGGGGGCGCAGGATCGTCTCCGACCTCGACCTCGAGGTGCGCGCGGGCGAGCTGACCTGCCTGCTCGGCCCGTCCGGCTGCGGCAAGACGACGACGCTGCGCATGATCGGCGGCTTCCTCTACCCGGACGCGGGGCGGATCCTGATCGACGGCGAGGACGTGAGCGGGCTGCCGCCCGAGCGGCGGCCGACGTCGATGGTGTTCCAGAACTACGCGCTCTGGCCGCACATGAGCGTCTTCAAGAACGTGGCGTTCGGCCTGCGGCTGCGGAAGCTGCCGAAGGCGGAGATCCGCGTGCGGGTCGAGCAGATGCTCGAGCTGGTCGGGCTGTCCCACCACATCGACTCGTTCCCGGCGCGAATCTCGGGCGGCGAGCAGCAGCGGGTCGCGCTCGCGCGCGCGCTCGTGCTCGAGCCGAAGGTGCTGCTGCTCGACGAGCCGCTCTCGAACCTCGACGCGAAGCTGCGCGTGCGCGTCCGGGAGGAGATCCGCGAGATCCAGCAGCGGATCGGGATCACCACCGTCTTCGTCACGCACGACCAGGACGAGGCGCTCTCGATCTCCGACCGGATCGCGGTCATGTCCGGCGGGAACGTCGAGCAGTACGCCGACGCGCGCAGCCTCTACCGCGAGCCGGCGACGACGTTCGTCGCGAGCTTCGTCGGCACGATGAACGTCTACCGCGGCCGGGTCGTGCCGGGCGGCGTCGAGCTCGGAGACGGCGTCCACGTGCCCTGCGCGGAGCTCTCGTCGCACGACACGGGCGAGTTCGAGATCGGCGTCCGGCCGGAGGACGTCCACGTCGTCGCGGACGGCGACGGGGAGGGCGCCGAGGCGACCGTGCTCCGCGAGGTGCCGCGCGGCCACTACAAGGAGCTCGTGCTCGGGCTCGGCGGCGAGGAGATCCGGGCGTTCGTGCCCGCCGACCTGCCGCCGTCCGATCGCTTCCGGATCCGCTTCGCGCGTGCGCTCCTCTACCGCGACGACGTGCTGCACCGGTCGCAGACGACAGCTGTCGCGTAGTGGCGCGTCCGCTCGCGATCGCGCACCGGGGAGACCCGCACGTCTTTCGCGAGAACACGCTGGCCGCGTTCGCCGGCGCCGTGCGGGCGGGCGCGGACATGGTCGAGATCGACGTCCGCCGCACGGCCGACGGCGCCGTCGCCGTCCTGCACGACCCGACGCTGGAGCGGCTGTGGGGCGACCCGCGCGCGCTCGCCGAGCTGACGGCGGCCGAGCTGGGCGCGATCGGAGCCGGCGACGAGCGGGTCCCGAGCCTGCGCGAGGTGCTCGAGGCCGTGCCGGTGCCGCTGATGGTCGACTACGAGTGCGCCGACGTCGTCGAGCCGGCGCTCGCCGAGGTGCTCGCCGCCGACGCGCTCGACCGCTGCCTCTTCTCCGGCGGCAACGTCGCCGGGCACCGGCTGCTCCGCCGGCTCGCGCCCGGCGCGCGGATCGCGCTGACGTGGAAGGACGAGCGGCTGCCGCCGGAGGAGCTCTGCGAGGAGCTCGCGCTCGAGTACCTGAATCCGCCGTGCCGGCTCGTCGATGCGGCGCTCGTCGAGGCGATGCGCGACCGCGGCCTCGCGGTCTCGACGTGGACGGTCGACGATCCCGTCGAGATGGAGCGCGTCCTCGACGCGGGCGTCGAGGCGGTCGTCTCGAACCGGGTCGCGCTGCTCGTCTCGCTGCTCGCGGAGCGGGCGCCGTGCTGAGCGACGCCGAGCTCGACGCCTGCGCGGAGCTGCTCGAGGAGCTGGCGACGTACGCTGCGGGGCGGATCGTCGCCGAGCGGCCGCGTGCCGACCAGATCTCGACGAAGACGACGCTCGCCGACTGGGTGACCGAGACCGATCTCGCGGTCGAGCGGCACGTGCGGGCCGCCGTGCTCGAGCGTTTTCCGGGCCACCGCGTCGTCGGCGAGGAGTACGGCGAGAGCGGCGCCGAGCGCGCGGCCGCGACCTGGTACGTCGATCCGGTCGACGGGACGACGAACTTCGTGCACGCGCTGCCGTGGTCCTCGTTCAGCCTCGCGGTGGTCGACGACGCGGGCCCGGCTGCGGGCGTCGTCGTCGACCCGTATCGCGGCGAGGTGCTCTCGGCCGTGCGCGGCCGCGGTGCGCGGCGCGACGGCGCGCCGGCGGTCTGCTCCGACGCGGCGAGCCTGACCGGCGGCATCGTCCTGACCGAGATGTCGGCGCAGTCGCTCTGGCCGGGGATGACCGCGCTGATGGCGGCGCTCGCGGACGCGGACTGCGTGACGCGGATCATGGGCTCGAACGCGCTCTCGCTCGCGAGCGTCGGCGCGGCCCGGGCGGTCGCGACGGCGATCGGCTCGTTCGGGCCGATCGACTGCTGCGCGGGGATGCTGATCGCGCGTGAGTCCGGCGCTCGCGTCTTCGCCGGAACGACCGAAGTTAGTGACAATTTGTCACGAGCGCTCGCGGGCAACGAGCCCCTCCTCTGCGTCGCGCCGGGGGTCGCCGAGGAGCTGCACGGGCTCTGGGCGAACGGAGCGCGGGATGGCGACTGACGGCGAGGCGGCTCCGCCCGCACGCCGGCACGCGACGATCGTCGACGTCGCCCGGGTTGCGAACGTCGCGCCCTCGACCGCCTCGCGCGCGCTGCAGGAGAGCCCGCGGATCAGCGACGCGACGAAGCGCCGCGTCCGCGCCGCCGCGCGCTCGCTCGGCTACCAGCCGAACCGGATCGCACAGTCGCTGCGGCTGCGCTCGGCGAACTTCGTCGGCATCGTCGTCCCCGACATCGGCGTCGACTTCTACAGCCGCTTCGTCAAGGGCGCGCAGGACGTGCTGCAGCAGGCGGGCCGGCAGGTGCTCGTCCTCAACACCGAGCGCGAGGCGGCGAGGGAGACGGTGGCGGTGCGGACGCTGCTCGAGCACCGCGTCAGCGGCATCCTGCTCGCGACGTCGGCGGGCTCGACGCCGCAGCCGCGCATCCCGACGGTCTTCTTCGACAACCTCGCCGCGGGCCGCGGCGTCGCCCACGTCGCGTGCGCGAACCGGGACGGCATCGCGATCCTCGTCGAGCACCTCGCCGGGCACGGCCATCGGCGGATCGCGTACATCGGCGGGCCGCCGATCGTCACCTCCGGCACGGAGCGGCTCGACGGCTTCCGACAGGCGGTGCGGCGGCTCGGGCTCGCCGAGTGCGACTGCGCGATCGAGCTGGCCGACTCGGTCTGGTCGGCGCAGAGCGCCGCCGAGGCGACGGCGCGCCTGCTCGCGCGCGCGGAGCGGCCGACCGCGCTCGTCACCTCCGGCGACACGCTCGCGCTCGGTGCGATGAGCGCCTGCCGCGCCGCCGGGCTGCGGCTGCCGGACGACATGGCGCTCGTCTCGTTCGACGACCCGGCCTTCGGCGACCTGCTCGACCCGCCGGTGACGGCGCTCGCGCGCAGCGACGCCGCGATGGGAAAGCTGGCCGCGTCCCTGCTCCTGCACGCGCTCGACACGGGGACGCTCGGCCCCCCGACGGAGGTCAGGCTGCCGGTCGAGCTCGTCGTCCGCCGCTCGTGCGGCTGCCCGTGAACGTCGTCCTCGTCCTGATCGACAGCCTCAACCGCGGCGACCTCCGCTGCTACGAGCCGGACGCGCGCGCGGAAACGCCGAACATCGACCGGCTCGCCCGGCGCGCCTGGCGGTTCGACAACCACTTCGTCGGCAGCCTCCCCTGCATGCCGGCGCGACGGGAGATCTTCGCCGGCTTCAAGGAGCTGCTCTGGCGGCCGTGGGGGCCGCTCGAGCCGTTCGACGCGCGCCTGCCGCGGCTGCTCGAGCGGCGGGGCTACGCGACGGCGATCGTCACCGACCATTACCACTACTGGGAGGAGTCCGCGAACGGCTATCTGCAGTCGTTCCAGCAGACCGAGCTCGTCCGCGGGCACGAACAGGACAACTGGAAAGGGCCTGTCCCGGTCGGCGAGCCGCTGCCGCGCTGGGTCGAGAACGTCGAGCGCTGGCGACCCGGTGCCGGCCGGCGCTACTGGGCGAACGTCCGCGGCTTCGAGACCGAGCAGGACTTCTTCCCGGCACGCGTGATGAGCGCCGCCGCGCAGCGGCTCGAGCAGCTCTCCTCGCCGCCCTTCTTCCTGCAGATCGAGTCGTTCGACGTCCACGAGCCGTTCCACGCGCCGGAGCCGTATCGCTCGACCTACGGCGACGCATCCGGCTACGACCGCTTCACCGTCTGGCCGCCGTATCAGGATCCGGCCGAGCTACGCCGGTTCATGGCGGCCACGTCGCCGGAGGAGCTCGCGTTCATCCGGTCGCAGTACCTCGCGAAGCTGGCGCTCGTCGACCGCTGGCTCGGCGTCGTGCTCGATGCGCTCGACCGGCTCGACCGCTGGCGCGACACCGTCGTCGTGCTTACGACCGACCACGGCCACGACCTCGGCGCGCACGGCGTCTTCGGCAAGCAGTACCCCCACTGGGACAGCCACGCCAACATCCCGCTGCTCGTCTGGCATCCCGAGCATCCCGGGGAGGGCCGGGAGATCTCGGCGCTGACCTCGACGGTCGACCTCTTCTCGACGATCGCCGAGGTGGCCGGCGCGGTGGTCGAGGCGCCGCACGGGCGGAGCCTCGTGCCGCTGCTCGCGGGCCCGGAGGCAACCGGCCGCGACGCGCTTCTCTACGGCACCTTCGGCGAGGGCGTCTGCTGCACGGACGGCGACTGGGCGATCTTCAAGTCCCCGACCGGGGACGCGCCCCTCTACGCGTACTCGTCGCTCCTCTTCGAGTCGCTCGTCCATCGCGGCATCGAGGTTCCGGTCGACCAGGGCCGCTTCCTGCGCGACGTCGAGCTGCCCCAGTGGCGGATTCCGGTGACGCACGAGCCGCGCTGCCGCGAGGACTTCCTCTTCGACCGTCGCGACGATCCCGGACAGGAGCGCAACCTCTGGGCGGACGAGCCGGCACAGCGGGAGCGGATGCTCGAGGTGCTGCGAGGGCTCGTCGAGCAGGAGGGAGCGCCGGAGGAGCAGCTGCGCCGGCTCGGTCTCTGAGCTCGTGACAACTTGTCACGAGCTCAGAGCCGGGGCCTACGACCCGATCCCGGCGGAGACGCCGCTGCTCTGGAGCTGCTCGCCGAACTTCGCGCGGCGTACGAACTCGCCGACGCCGGGCTTCGCCGCCAGCTCGCCGTTCTCGACCAGCGTCTGTCCGCGAAGCAGCACGGTCTCGACGGCGCCCACGACCTCGGTGCCCTCGTACAGGTTGTAGTCGGCACGCGAATGATGGCCTGCAGCCGTGATCGTCTGCCGGTGCGTCGGGTCGAAGATCACGAGGTCGGCGTCGG
>DASSSQ010000135.1:0-33016 GCA_035708405.1 Gaiellaceae bacterium | reverse complement strand
CGCGATCCGCTGCGCGAGCGTCGGGTGGTTCTCTAGCAGCCAGTAGTCCCACGTCGGCGGGCTCGGCTCCTCGAGGCTCGTGCGGGCGAACGAGCGGAAGAGGCTCGCAGGGGACGCGGGATCGCGCGTCGCCTGCAGCGCCGCCCAGTCCGCCTCCGCCTCGTAGCGTCGCGAGACGGCGTTCTCGATCGGCAGCGCGAGCAGCGAGGCGACGGTCAGGACGAGGAAGGCGAGCGGGATCGCGCCCGGCCGGCCGAGCCCGCCCCGACTCCGCGTCGCCTCCGCGATCAGGAAGGCGGCCGGGAACGCGAGCAGCGCGACCCAGGCGAGGCCCTTCCAGATGTGCTTGCGCGCGACATGGCCGAGCTCGTGCGCGACGACGACGTTCACCTCGCCGCGGCTGAAGCGCCCGTCGAGCAGCGTGTCCCAGACGACGACGCGGGTCGAGGGGCCGATCCCGGAGGTGAAGGCGTTCGCCTCCTTCGTCCAGCCGCTCACCTTCTGCACGCGCACCGGCACGGCGACGCCCTCGGCCTGCTCGAGCCGCACGATCCGGGCGCGCAGCGCCGGCTTCGCGGCCGTCGTGCCGCTGACCGCCACGAATCCCTGCAGGAACGCGAAGAGGACGGCGAGCCCGACGAAGACCGGCGCGCCGACGAGCCACCAGCCGCGGCCGAGGCGTCGCGCCAGCCACATCACGAACACGATCACGACGAGCGCGTACCCGGCCTCGAAGGAGAGCGAGGCCCAGGGCGCGGCCAGCCACGCGAGGTAGTCGTGCGGCGCGAGGCCGTGGCGTGCGTCCCACCACTGCTGCGCGAACGAGAACGGCAGCGCGACGAACCAGAGCGTGACGAGCGTCAGCATGCCGACGATCACGCCGCTGCCGATCGGCCCGAGTCCGATCCCGCGCGCGATCCGCGGCGCGCGCCACGCGAGGATCGCCAGCGCGACCAGCGTCGCGAGCGTGCCGAGCGCCCAGTCGACCTCGACGAAGCGCCAGTAGGAGCGCGCCTGCTCGAGCTGGCGGGCGGTGAACCAGCGGGTGACGTCGAGCCCGCTAACGTTCAGGCTCCCCGGGACGTCGGTGTGCCAGAGGCGCGTCGCGCCCACGGACCACGCGGCGATCAGCAGAATCAGCGCCACCGCCCGGGCCGCCGTCCCCGTTCCCATGCGCGCCGCCGTCATCACGGACATCCACGGTAACGCCCACGCCCTCGAGGCGGTGCTCGCCGACGTGGACGGCTCGGCGCCGGACGCGATCTGGTGTCTCGGCGACCTCGTCGGGTACGGGCCGCGGCCGAACGACTGCGTGCGGACCGTGCGCGAGCGCGCCGACGTCTGCCTCGTCGGCAACCACGACCTCGGCGTGCTCGGACGGCTCGATCTCGGGGACTTCACGCCGGACGCGGCCGCCGCCGCGCGCTGGACCGCGGAGCGCCTCGAGCCGGAGCTGCGCGCGTTCCTCGAGTCGCTCGAGCCCGCCGCCTGGCTCGAGCGGGCGCAGCTCTTCCATGCGAGCGCGCGCGACCCGGTCTGGGAGTACGTGCTCAGCGAGGATGCGGCCTGGGCGTCGCTGCAGGCGACGACCGCCGGCGTCGTGCTGGTCGGGCACAGCCACGTGCCGCTCGCGCTGCTGCTCGAGGACGGCGGCGTCGCGGGCGGCCTCGCGCCCGGCGGCGCGGAGGTGGAGCTGGCGGCGGGACGCTGGCTGCTCAACCCGGGCTCCGTGGGTCAGCCGCGCGACGGCGACCCGCGCGGCGCGTGGCTCCTGCTCGACTTCGACGCGGGACGCGCCGAGTGGCGGCGCGTCGAGTACGACACGGCCGCGACGCAGGCGGAGATCCGGGCCGCCGGGCTGCCGGAGGCGCTCGCGGGCCGGCTCGCGGCGGGGGTCTAGCCTCGCGCGGCGCCGGGAACCCGAAGCGCGTGCGCAGGACACCGGTCCTTCTCCTCGCCGTGTTCGCGCTCGCCGGCTGCGGCGGCGGGAAGCCCGCGATCGAGCCGGGTGTGGCGCAGCACCTCGCAAGGCAGGCCGACGCGGTCGCCGCGAGCGCCGCGGCGGGGAAGGCGTGCGCCGCAGCACGGCATGCGACGGCGCTGCAGACGGCGACGACGCAGGCGATCAACGCGCACGCGATCCCGCCCCGGTATCAGGAGACGCTGCTGGCGCGCGCGACGGAGCTCGTGGCGGAGCTGCAGGTCGCGTGCCTGCCGTCGCCGGTCGCGGCGGCGCCGAGCCCGCCGGAGGAGCCGGGGCCGGCGAGCGCGCCGCCGGGGAAGGGACACGGACACGGGCACGGCCACGGCGAGAAGCCGCAGCACGGCGCGCACGGCCACGGACGCGGGAAGGGAGACGAGCAGTGAGCGTCGCGACGCTCGCCGGCGGCCGCTATCGCGTCGAGCGCGTGCTCGGGAGCGGAGGCATGGCGGTCGTCTACCTCGCGCACGACGACGAGCTGAACCGCGAGGTCGCGGTCAAGGTGCTGGCCGACAACCTGGCCGAGGACGCGGAGTTCCGCCGCCGCTTCCTGCGCGAGGCGCGCCTCGCGGCACGGCTCTCGCATCCGAACGTCGTCGGCGTCCTCGACGCGGGCGAGGACGCGGGGCGACCGTACTTCGTGATGGAGCCCGTCCACGGCGAGAGCCTCGGCGCATTGCTCGCACAGCGCGGCCGGCTCGAGCCGGCGGAGACGCTGCGCCTCGGCGTGCAGGCGGCCGCCGGCCTCGGCCATG
This sequence comes from Gaiellaceae bacterium, assembly GCA_035708405.1. Classification (GTDB taxonomy): domain Bacteria; phylum Actinomycetota; class Thermoleophilia; order Gaiellales; family Gaiellaceae; genus DASSSQ01. The sequence goes on along the minus strand of DASSSQ010000135.1, from coordinate 30,280 downwards.
CCCACGCGCACGGCCTCGTCCACCGCGACGTCAAGCCGCACAACCTGCTGCTGCGGCGCGACGGCGTGCTCAAGGTCGCCGACTTCGGGATCGCCCGGCCGGCGACGGCGACGCAGCAGCTGACGACGGCGGGGACGGTGCTCGGCACCGCGGCGTACCTCGCGCCGGAGCAGGCGGCCGGCGAGGAGGTGACGGCGGCGACCGACGTCTACGCGCTCGGAGCCGTCTTCTACGAGTGCCTCACCGGCAGGACGCCCTACCCCGCCGACACGCTCGTGCAGCTCGTGACGGCGCAGCAGAACGGCGAGATCCGGCCGCTCCGCGAGCTCGCCCCCGCGGCCTCGCCATGGCTCGAGGAGGTGGTGATGCGCTGCCTCGCCCGGAACCCCGGCTACCGGCCCGCATCGGCCGGCGAGGTCGAGCGGCTGCTCCGGGACGCGTCCGCAGAGGACGACACGAGGCCGCTTCCCCGTCCCGGACGGACGGCCCGGCGCCGCCGCGACGCAGGTGTACACCTACATCTACATCGCACGTACGTTCGCATCGCGGCCGCCGCGGCCGCTCTGCTGGCCGTCGGCGCGATCGTCGCCGGGGCCGTTCTCGCCACGTCCGGAGCAGGCAGCGCGCCGCCGCCGATCCCGCCCGATCGCCCGGGTCATCCAGCCGCGCAGGCGCGCGACCTCGCGCAGTGGCTGCGCGGCGACGTCTCGAAGTAGGCGGGGCTACGCCTCGGCGACGACGGCCGGCGCGGCCCGGTCGCCGAAGGTGATGCCCTCGCGCGCGACGGCCACCTGGACGTCCTCGCGCGCCTTGAAGATCCGCCACTTGACGGTCGCGAGCGTGATCTCGAGCGAGTCGGCGATCTCGTTGTAGGAGAGCCCGACGACGTCGCGCAGCAGCAGCGCCATCTTCAGGTCGACGTTGAGGTCGTTGACCGCGCGCCAGACGGCGTCGATCATCTCCAGCCGCTCGACCGGCTGGTCGACGATCTCGAGCGGCGGTACGTCCTCGAGCGCGATCGACAGCCGCGGCCGCCGCTCGACGGCGCGCAGCTCGTCGAGCACCCGGTTCTTCGTCACCTGGAAGAGCCAGGTCGTGAACTTGCAGCGAAGCGAGAAGCGCGGCAGGCCCTGGAAGACGCGCAGGAAGACCTCCTGCGTCAGGTCCTCCGCCTGCGAGCGGTCGCCGACGAGCCGCAGCACGTAGTTGTAGACCGGCGTCTCGTACATCCGGAGGATGATCGAGAAGGCGCGCTCGTCACCCCTCTGCGCCTTGCGCAGTATCGCCAGATCGGGCTGCGGGAGTGACATGGGGTGCCGCCTTTTACCTACGCCGCGAGGTGCCGGAGTATAGCCGCGAGATCGGCCCGCGGCATCCCCCGTCACCGGGTGATCACAAGATCTTTACCGGTCATCTCGGCCGGCGGATCGATTCCCAGCAGGTGCAGGCAGGTCGGGATCAGATCGGAGAGCTCGCCGCCGTCGCGCAGCTCGAGGCCATGCCGCGTCACGATCAACGGCACCGGGTTGGTCGTGTGCGCCGTCTGCGGCGTGCCGTCGTCCCGCAGCTCCTCCTCCGCGTTGCCGTGGTCGGCCGTGATCAGGCAGACGCCGCCGGCCGCGTGCACCGCGTCGACGACCTGCCCGAGCGCGGCGTCGACGGCCTCGCACGCCGCGACGACCGCCGGGATCGCGCCCGTGTGCCCGACCATGTCCGGGTTGGCGAAGTTGACGATCCCGAAGCGGTACCCGTCGCCGATCTCCGCCGCGAACCGCTCCGCGACCTCCGTTGCCGACATCGCCGGCGCCTCGTCGTAGGTGCCGACGTCGCGCGGGCTCGGCACGAGGATCCGCGTCTCGCCCTCCCACTCCTCCTCGCGGCCGCCGTTGAAGAAGTAGGTGACGTGCGCGTACTTCTCCGTCTCGGCGCAGTGGAGCTGACGGGCGCCGGCGCGAGCGAGCACCTCGGCCATCGTGTTCGGCACGTCGTGCTCCTCGAAGACCACCGGGCAGTCGAGCTCGTCGGAGTAGCGCGTCAGCGTCGTCAGGTCGAAGCCGCCGTCGAGCAGCAGCCTCGAGAGCTGGCGGCCGCGGTCCGGGCGGAAGTTGAAGAAGACGACGCTGTCGCCCGGCTCGATCCCGGGCCGGCCCTCGAAGTGGACCGGCTCGAGGAACTCATCCGTGACGCCGGCGTCGTACTGCTCCTGCACGTACGAAACGGGGACTGTCCCCGTTTTCGGCTCGCATTTCACGATCGCGTCGAACGCCTTCTGCGTCCGCTCCCAGCGCTTGTCCCGGTCCATCGCCCAGTAGCGGCCGGAGACGGACGCGATCCGCCCGGCCGGCAGCTCGGCGAGATCGGCGACCGCGGAGTGCGGCGAGACGTCGCGGCCGTCCGTGAACGCGTGGATCCACGTCCGCTCGGGCGCGAAGCGGAGCAGCGCCCGCAGGTGGTCGATGTGCGAGTGGACGCCGCCGTAGGAGACGAGCCCGAGCAGGTGCACGTTGCGGCCGCGCTCGAATGCGCCGACGAGCGCCGGGCTCTCGAAGAACGACCCGTCCTCGATCGCCCGGTTCACGCGCATCAGGTCCTGGTAGAGGATCCGCCCCGAGCCGATCGTCAGGTGGCCGACCTCCGAGTTGCCCATCTGGCCGTCCGGCAGCCCGACCGCGGCGCCCGAGGCCTCCAACCGCGTGTGCGGGTACTCGTCCCGGAGCCGATCGAAGACCGGCGTCTCTGCCTGCGAGACCGCGTTCCCCGGGCCCGGCGGGGCGATCCCCCAGCCGTCCAGGATGATCAGCGCTACGAGATCGGCGCTGCCTGGCATATCGCCGCGAGGGAGTCGACGTCGAGCGAGGCGCCGCCGACGAGCGCGCCCTCGACATGGGCCTGCGCGAGCAGCTCGCCCGCGTTCTCCGGCTTGACCGAGCCGCCGTAGAGCACGGGCACGCCGAGCAGCGAGTGGATCAGCTCGTGCGCGTCCTGCGCCATCTGCGGCGTCGCCGTCTTGCCGGTGCCGATCGCCCAGACCGGCTCGTAGGCGACGACGAGCTGCTCGTGCGGCTCGAGCACGGAGACCTGCCGGCGGAGGACGGCCTCGGTCTCGCCCGCCTCGCGCTCGGCCTCGGTCTCGCCGACGCAGGCGATCACCCAGAGGCCCGCCTCGAGCGCGGCCGCCACGCGCTTCGCGACCGTCTCGTCGGTCTCGCCGAAGAGCTGCCGCCGCTCCGAGTGACCGACGATCGTGCCGTAGACGCCGAGCTCGACCAGCATGCGCGCCGAGATCTCGCCGGTGAACGCACCCTCGGCCGCCCAGTGGACGTTCTGCGCGCAGACGGCGATCTCGGTGCCCGCGAGCTCGCGCACGACCGTCTCCAGCGAGGTGAAGGGCGGGCAGACCGCGACGTCGATTCCCTCCGGCAGCTCGCGCCCCTTCAGCGCGCGGCAGAACGCGGCCGCCGCCTCCGGGCCCTTGAACATCTTCCAGTTGCCGGCGATCAGCATCGCTCACGCCTCCGGGATGACGGCGACGCCGGGCAGCTCCCGCCCCTCGAGCAGCTCGAGCGACGCGCCGCCGCCGGTCGAGACCCAGGAGACCTCGTCCGCGAGCCCCGCCTCGACGAGCGCCCGCACCGAGTCGCCGCCGCCGACGACGGTGTAGCCGTCGCAGGCGGCGACCGCGCGCGCGACGGCGTTCGTCCCCTCCGCGAAGGCCGGCCACTCGAAGACGCCCATCGGCCCGTTCCAGAAGACGGTGCGCGCGCCGCGGACGATCGCGCCGAAGCGCCCGCGCGTCTCAGGCCCGACGTCGAGCCCGAGCCAGCCGTCCGGCACGGCGTCGTAGCGCGCGACCCGCGTCTCCGCGTCCGCCGCGAACTCCGTGGCGGCGACGACGTCGACCGGCAGCTCGACCGCGAACGGCAGCGGGTTCTCGACCCGCAGCTCCTCCGCCATCTTGCCGCCGACGATCACCGTGTCGGCCGCGCCGCCGAGGTGGCGGAGGACGCCGAGCTTGTCCTCGACCTTGGCGCCGCCCGCGACGAGCACGAACGGCCGCTCCGGCGCGTCGAGCAGCTTCCCCAGGTGTGCGAGCTCCGCCTCGAGCAGCAGCCCCGCATACGCGGGCAGCAGCTCCGCGACGCCGACGGTCGAGGCGTGCGCGCGGTGCACCGAGCCGAAGGCGTCCTCGACGAAGAGGTCGCAGCCCTCGGCGAGCTCGCGCGCGAAGCCGGGGTCGTTCGCCGTCTCGCCGGCGGAGAAGCGCGTGTTCTCCAGCACCGAGACACGCTCGTCCGGCAGCAGCTCGGCCAGCCGCTCCCGCACCGGCTCGATCGCGAAGGCCGGATCGGGCCCCTTCGGCCGGCCGAGGTGCGAGCAGACGCGCACCGCCGCCGCACCGTGCTCGAGCAGGAGGCGCAGCGTCGGCAGCGAGGCGCGGATCCGCGTGTCGTCGGCGACGCGGCCGTCCTCGAGCGGCACGTTCAGGTCGGAGCGGACGAGCACGACCTTGCCGCCCACGTCCGCATCCCGCACCGACCGAGGCGCTACAACAGCCTCCCGGCGAGGTCGACGAGCCGGCACGAGTAGCCCCACTCGTTGTCGTACCAGGAGAAGACCTTCACCTGGCTGCCGTTCACCATCGTCAGCTCGGCGTCGAAGATCGACGAGTGCGGGTCGCGCTGGATGTCGCTCGACACGATCGGCGCCGTCTCGTAGGCGAGATAGCCGGCGAGCGGCCCGTCGGCGGCGGCGGCGCGGAAGGCCTCGTTGACCTCGTCGACCGAGGTCTCGCGGCCGACGGTGGCGACGAAGTCGACGATCGAGCCGCTCGGCACCGGCGCGCGGACCGAGATGCCGTCGACCTTCCCCTTCAGCTCCGGCAGCACGAGCCCGATCGCGCGGGCGGCGCCGGTCGAGGTCGGGATCAGGTTGATCGCCGCCGCCCGCGCCCGGCGGAGATCCTTGTGCGGGGCGTCGACGAGCCGCTGGTCGGCGGTGTAGGCGTGGATCGTCGTCATGAAGCCCTGCTCGATCGTGAAGGTGTCGTGCAGCACCTTCGCGACCGGCGCCACGCAGTTCGTGGTGCAGGAGGCGTTCGAGATCACGTCGTGCCGCTCCGGGTCGTACTCGCCGTCGTTGACGCCGAGGACGACGGTGATGTCCGGCTCGCTCGCCGGCGCCGAGATCACGACCTTCTTTGCGCCCGCGTCGAGATGCCTGGCCGCGTCGGCCCGCTTCGTGAAGAAGCCGGTCGACTCGATCACGACGTCGACCTCGAGCTCGCGCCACGGCATCTTCGCCGGATCGCGCTCCGCCAGCATCCGCAGCTCGTGCCCGCCGACGGAGATCGTCCCCTCGCCGAACTCGACCGTCTGCTGGAGGTTCCCGAGCACCGAGTCGTGCTCGAGCAGGTGCGCCATCGTCGGCACGTCGCCGAGGTCGTTCGCGGCGACGACCTCGAAGTCCGCGCCCCGCTCGATCGCCGCGCGCAGGAAGTTGCGGCCGATCCGGCCGAATCCGTTGATCCCCACTCGTGTTTTCGCCATGGCGGCGAGTCTAGTGGCCGACGGCCGGTCAGCGAGACGAGGTCTGCGCGAGCCCGTGGATGCCGCCGAGCTTCTCGCGCAGGTAGCGCAGATACGGCTCGGGGTCGATCGGGCCGCCGGCGACGCGCTCGAGCGTCTCGGCCGGGGTGAACTTGCGGCCGTGCCGGTGCAGGCGCTCGCCGAGCCAGCCGCGCAGCGACCCGAACTCCCCCCGCTCGAGCTCGTCGTCGAGCCCGGGCAGGTCGTCGCGGATCCGCTCCCAGAGCTGCGCGGCGACGACGTTGCCGAGCGCGTAGGTCGAGAAGTAGCCGATGTGGCCGCCCGACCAGTGCATGTCCTGGAGGACGCCGCGGCGGTCGTCGGGCACCTCGACGCCGAGGTAGTCGCGCATCCGCGCGTTCCAGATCTCGGGCAGGTCGCGCGGGCGGACGTCGCCGGCGAGCAGCTCCTGCTCGAGCTCGAAGCGGAGGACGATGTGCAGGTTGTAGGTCGCCTCGTCCGCCTCGACGCGGATCAGCGACGGCTCGACGCGGTTGACGTAGCGGTACCACTCGTCGAGCTCCCAGCCGGCGAGCGCGGCCGGGAACGCCTGCTGCAGCCGCGGGAAGAAGCAGCGCCAGAACGGCAGCGAACGGCCGACGAGGTTCTCCCACATCCGGCTCTGCGACTCGTGCAGCGCGAGCGAGACGCCGCGGCAGAGCGGCGTGCGCTCGAGCTCCTCGCCGACCTGGTGCTCGTAGAGGCCGTGTCCGAACTCGTGCATGCACGCGAAGAGGCCGTCGATCGAGTCCTCGAAGTGGCGCGTCGTGATCCGGATGTCGTTGCGGTTCGTGCCGGACGCGAACGGGTGCACGGTCTCGTCGATCCGCCAGGCGGACGGGTCGTAGCCGAAGCGCGAGATCACGTCGAGCTCGAACCGCTTCTGCGCCTCGACGTCGAACGGGCCGCGCGGGCCCTCGATCTCGTTGCCGCGCTCGGCGACGGCGGCGACGAGCGGGATCTGCTCGGCCTTCAGCCGCTCGAACACGTTGCGCACCTCGGCGGTCTTCATGCCGGGCTCGAAGTCGTCGAGCAGGACGTCGTAGGGCTCGTCGAAGTCGTCGAAGCACTCGAGGTAGCGGCGGCGGAGCTCGAACTGCTTCTCGACGTGCGGCAGGAAGAGCGAGAAGTCGGAGCTCGCGCGCGCCTCGACCCAGACCGAGTACGCGAGCGCGGCGGCGCGCGTCAGCTCGACGCGCAGCTCGACGGGGACGCGGCGCGCCTTCTCCCAGTCGCGCCGGGCGACGCGGACGAGGCTCGCCTCGACGGAGTCGTAGGGCTGCGACTCCTCGAAGCCCTGCAGGTCGTCGAGCAGGCGGCCGACGGCCGGGTCGGTGAACCGCTCGTGGACGATCTTGCCGAGCGTCGCGAGCTGCTCCGCGCGGCCGGCTGCCCCGCGCGGCGGCATCTTCACCTGCTGGTCCCAGCCGAGCAGCGCCGAGGCCTTGCCCAGGTCGACGATCTCGGCGAGCCGCTCCTTCAGCTCCGCGTAGCGCGCGTCCATTTGACTATTGAAAGCTATACCACCGGCCCTCGCGGGGCAATGGCGCCGCAACCGGACCGGCTTTCGCCGGCCCGGAATCGCAGCGGCGGGCCGGAGGCAGAGCTCCGAGGACGACCTCCGCCTCCGTTTACCGCGCTCTGGACCGTTGCCGGCGGACGGGGTCTGAATCCACCGGCGGACGAGCGCGGACCCGCCGGCCCGGAGTATGACGGGTGCGCTGTTGTCCGGCCAGACGAGTTGCAAGCGGTAAAAACCGCTCAGCGATCGGGATCGGCAAGCCGGACGATCCGCCGCAGCCGGCGATAGGCGGCCGCCTTCGAGATCGGCGGCTTGCAGCGGCCGGCGAGCTCGCGGACGGAGGCGGACGGGAAGCGCTGGCGCAGTGCCGCGATCTCCCGCACCTCGTCCGGCAGTGCGTCGAGGATCCCCTGCCGCTCGAGCTGCCGCACCGCCTGCAGCTGGACGTGGGCGGCGCGGCCGGCACGGACGAGGTTCGCGGTGTCGGCGTTCGCGAGCCGGTTCGCCTGCGCGCGCGTCCCGCCGACGACGGCGCGCTCCTCGAACGCGAGCGCGGCGTCGCTGGCGCCGGCGAGCGCGAGCGCGCCGGCGATCGTCTCGATCCCCTTCGCGTAGGCGAGCGCGTGCGAGTCGCGCTCGGCGACGCGCAGCTCGACGCCCTCGGCGGCTGCGACCTCGGCGAGAAAGCGGGCGCCCTCGCCGCTCGTCGTCCGCGCCTCGAGGTGCGGCGAGCGCGGGCCGGAAAGCGAGCCGCCCCCGAGCAGCGCGCCGCGCAGGTAGGCGCCGCGGCAGCACGCGCGGCCGACGAGCCGCCGCGGCGGCCGCTCGACCGGCCGGCGCCGCGCGTCGAGCACGCCGGCCTGCTGCAGCAGCGAGACGGCGCGCTCGCCGCCCTCGACGTGCAGCTGGTAGCGCGTGGCGCGGTCGAAGGCGCGGCGGCGGTAGGTGCGGATCTCGGAGGAGACGCCGAAGCTCCGCAGCAGGCTGAACGCGCGGCGCGCGACGGCCGCCGACGCGAGGTCGAGGTGGACGGCGACGCGGCCGCCGCCGAGCAGGTGCAGGCTGCCGGCCGAGTGGAAGAGCGCCGAGAGCTCGGCGAGGCGGTCGCAGGCGCGCCGCGGCTCGATCGCGGCGAGCTCCGCCCGCACGTCATCCGAGAGGGGCACCTTCGAGCTCCAGCAACCGCCGCTTGTAGTCGACGCCGAGCGACCCGAAGCCGCCGATCCCCGAGACGGAGACGACGCGATGCACCGGCACGATCGGGACGAGGTCGCAGCGCGCGCAGAACGTGCCCGCGGCGCGGGCGGCGCGCGGCCGCCCCGCCGAGAGCGCCAGCTCGCCGTAGGTGACGACCTCGCCGCGCGGCACGCGCCGCAGCTCCGCGGCCATCCGCCGGCCGAGCTCGGTCTCGTCGCCCAGCTCGACCTCGACGTCGGCGAAGTCGACCGGGTCGCCCGCGAAGTAGGCGCGCAGCCGCGCGACGAGCGGGTGGTCTCCCTCCGGCTGCTGTCCGGACGGCCTCGGCGGCCCGCTGTAGAGGACGCGCCCCGCCTCGAGCACGAGCTCGCCCACTCCCCACCCCTCGGCCTCGTAGCGCACGTAGGTCAGCGGCACGACCCCATTGTCGCCGTAGAATCGGACCCGTGAGCGCGCCCGGGATCTTCCGCCTGCCGCCCGTCCGCAACGAGCCGGTGCGCGACTACGCTCCCGGCAGCCCGGAGCGCGAGAGCCTGCAGCGGCGCGTCGAGCAGATGCGCGGCGAGCGGATCGAGATCCCGCTCGTGATCGGCGGCCAGGACGTCCGCACCGGCTCGACGCGCGAGGCCGTGATGCCGCACGCGCGCGAGCACGTGCTCGCCGACGTCCACCAGGGCGGCGAGGCGGAGGTGCAGCGCGCGATCGGCGCGGCCGCGAAGGCCTGGCAGGACTGGCATCGCTGGCCGTGGGAGGAGCGCGCCGCCGTCTTCCTGCGCGCGGCCGAGCTGCTCTCCGGCCCCTGGCGCGACACGGTCAACGCGGCGACGATGCTCGGCCAGTCGAAGACCGCGCACCAGGCGGAGATCGACGCGGCCTGCGAGCTGACCGACTTCCTCCGCTTCAACACGCAGTTCATGGCGCGGATCTACGCCGAGCAGCCGGACTCCTCGCAGGGCGTCTGGAACCGGATGGAGTACCGGCCGCTCGAGGGCTTCGTCTTCGCGGTGACGCCGTTCAACTTCACCGCGATCGGCGGCAACCTGCCGAGCTCGGCGGCGCTGATGGGCAACACCGTCGTCTGGAAGCCGGCCTCGACGGCGATGCTCTCGGCCTACTACGTGATGCGCCTCTTCCAGGAGGCGGGGCTGCCGGACGGCGTGATCAACCTCGTCTACGGCTCCGGCTCTCAGGTCGGCGACCCGGTGCTCGCCTCGCGCGACTTCGCCGGCCTCCACTTCACCGGCTCGACGGCGGTCTTCCACTCGATGTGGAAGACGATCGGCCAGAACATCGACCGCTACCGCAACTACCCGCGGATCGTCGGCGAGACCGGCGGCAAGGACTTCATCGTCGCCCACCCGTCCGCCGACCTCGACGCGGTCGCGACCGCGATCGTGCGCGGCTCGTTCGAGTACCAGGGCCAGAAGTGCTCGGCGGCGTCGCGCGTCTACGCGCCGTCGAACCTCTGGCCGAAGCTGCGCGAGAAACTGCAGGAGGAGGTCGCGTCGATCCGGATGGGCGACGTCGCCGACTTCTCCAACTTCATGGGCGCGGTGATCGACGGCGGCTCGTTCGCGACCCAGCGCGAGGCGATCGAGGAGGCGAAGGCGACCGCCGGCACGGAGATCGTCGTCGGCGGCGGCTACGACGACTCGCACGGCTGGTTCGTCGAGCCGACGGTGATCGAGACCGACGACCCGGGCTTCCGGACGATGCGCGACGAGCTCTTCGGCCCGGTCGTGACGACCTACGTCTACGACGAGTCGAAGTGGACGGACACGCTGCGGCTCGTCGACGAGACGGCGCCGTACGGCCTGACCGGCGCGATCTTCTCCGAGGACCGGGCGGCGGTGAAGGAGGCCGAGCAGGCGCTCGCCTACACGGCCGGCAACTTCTACGTCAACGACAAGCCGACCGGCGCCGTCGTCGGCCAGCAGCCGTTCGGCGGCGCGCGCGCGTCGGGGACGAACGACAAGGCGGGCTCGATGTGGAACCTGATCCGCTGGGTCAGCCCGCGCTCGATCAAGGAGACGTTCGTGCCGGCGCGCGACTACCGCTATCCGTTCCTCGCGCCCGACGAGGGCGGGTCGTAGCTCCGCGCTGACCCGCCGGCGCTCGTCCTATCGCTCGCTCGCGTCGCTGCAGCGCGACAACGCGGTCTGCCGCCTCTGCCTCGAGGCCGGCTACCAGCTCGAGTCGCTGCCCGTCTTCGAGGGTCGCGAGGGCCAGCGCGCGTACCTCTTCGGGCAGGCGCCGGGGATCGTCGAGGGCGCCGAGCGGCGGCCGTGGCGCGGCCGCGCGGGCGCCACGCTCCGCCGCTGGCTCGAGCTCGACGAGGACGCCTTCTACGACACCTTCTACTGCGCGTCGGTCACGCGCTGCTATCCGGGGAAGCCCGAGTCGGGGCGCGGCGACCGGACGCCGACGCCGTTCGAGCAGCAGCTCTGCGAGCCGTGGCGCGACTGGGAGCTGCGCCTCCTGCGGCCGGCGCTCGTCGTCACGGTCGGCGGGATGGCGGCGCGGCGGCTGCTCGGCCTGCAGCGGCTCGGCGAGTGCGTCGGCGCCCGCTTCGAGCTCGCCGGCGCCTGCGTCGTCCCGCTGCCGCATCCCTCCGGCGCGAGCGGCTGGCTGAACGCGCCCGCGAACCGCGCGAAGCTCGACGCGGCGCTCGCTCTCGTCCGGACGGAGCTCGCTCAGCTCCAGTAGAGGAGGAAGAGCACGAGCAGCAGCACCGCGATCACGAGCGGGAGCAGGTCGATGAGATGCTCGAGGAAGCCGCGGGCGCGCTTGCCGTGCATCCGACCAACGTGCCCGACTCCTATTTGCAAGCCGTAAGCGCCGCGTTCGAATCCGGCTAAGTCGTGACCGCGAACAGCTTGTGGTCCTCCCAGACGCCGGCGATCTGCAGGTAGCGGAGCGCGAGCCCCTCCTCGCGGAAGCCCGCCTTCTCGAGCACGCGGATCGAGGCGGCGTTCCGCGGCATCACCGCCGCCTGGACGCGGTGGAGGCCGGCCTCGCCGAACGCGAACGCGACCGCCTGACGGACCGCCTCGGTCGCGAGGCCGCGGCCGGCGCACGCGGCGTCGACCCAGTAGCCGAGATACGCGTTCTGGAAGATCCCGCGCGCGACCTGGCTCAGGTTGACCGCGCCGGCGATCCGGCCCTCGTGCTCGACGACGAACGGATGAGCGCGGCCCGCCTCGCGCTCGGCGAGCGCCGCCTCGATCGACGCCTGCTGTCCCGCGAGCGTCCAGAAGGACGGCTCGCGCAGCGGCTCCCACGGCTCGAGCTGCGCGCGGCTGCGCGTCCGCACCTCGAGCAGCTCGGCCGCGTCGGTCGCCGCGAGCGGCCTGATTCGAACGGTCACCACCGGGGCCGAAGATAGATTGCAAGCCGATGTCCGTGTCGGGTCAGCCGAGCGTCTCCTACCGTCGCACCTTCTTCCGGCTGCTCGGCTTCCTCCGCCCCTACCGGCGCTCGCTCGTCGTCTCGATCGTGCTCGCGGCCGGCTCGCAGGCCCTCGCGCTCGTGCTGATCTTCCTGACGCGCGCCGTGATCCCGGCGATCCGCGACGGCGAGCACCGGCGGCTCTGGGAGATCGTCGGCGCCTTCGTGCTCGTCGGGCTCGGCAAGGCGGCGATGACCGTCGGCCGCCGCTTCATCTCCGGCAAGCAGGCGCTCGCGGTCGAGATGGACCTGCGCCGCGACGTCTACGCGAAGCTCGTCCGGCTCTCCTTCCGCTTCTACGACCGCCACCAGACCGGCCAGCTGATGTCGCGCGCGACCGTCGACCTGCAGGGCGTCCGCTTCTTCCTCGGCTACGGGCTGATCTTCTTCTTCCAGAACGCGCTGACGGTGATCGGCGTCACCGTCGCGATGGTGATCGTCGACTGGCGGCTCGCGCTGATCTCGTTCGCGATCACGCCGCTCCTGATCGCGATCGCCTACCGCTACAGCCACGTCGCCCATCCGCTGCTGCGGGACGTGCAGCAGAAGCTCGCCGACGTGGCGACGGTCGCGGAGGAGAACATCGTCGGCGTCCACGTCGTCAAGTCGTTCGCGCAGGAGCCGGCCGAGCAGGCGAAGTTCGAGCGTCGCTCCGAGCTCGTCTTCGGCCAGTCGGTGCGGACGAACAGGCAGCGCGCGTTCTACGTGCCGCTGCTCGCCTTCCTGCCGCTCGTCGCGCAGGCGGCGGTCGTCTACGTCGGCGGCAGGCGCGTCGTCGACCACGACCTGACGCTGGGCAGCTTCATCGCCTTCAACCTGCTGCTGACGATGCTCGTGCAGCCGCTGCGGACGCTCGGGATGTGGATCGGGCAGGCGCAGCGCGCGACCGCGTCCGGCGAGCGCATCTTCCAGGTGATCGACGAGCTCGAGGACGTCGCCGACCGCGACACCTCGCACGACCTGCCGGACGGCCCCGGCCGCGTCCGCTTCGAGCACGTCACCTTCGGCTACGACCCCGAGCGGCCCGTCCTCCACGACGTCGACCTCGAGCTCGAGGCCGGGAAGACGGTCGCGCTGATCGGCCACACCGGCGCCGGCAAGACCTCGCTCGCGGCGCTGATCCCGCGCTTCTACGACGTCCAGGCCGGCCGCGTCACGATCGACGGCGCCGACGTGCGCGAGGTGACGCTGCGCTCGCTGCGCTCGGAGATCGGCATCGTCTCGCAGGATCCGTTCCTCTTCTCGGCCACCGTCCGCGACAACATCGCCTTCGGGGCCGAGCGCGCGACCGACGAGCAGGTCGAGCGCGCGGCGCGGCTCGCGCAGGCGCACGAGTTCGTCGCGGCGCTGCCGCAGGGCTACGACACGGTGATCGGCGAGCGCGGGATCACGCTCTCCGGCGGCCAGCGGCAGCGGATCGCGATCGCGCGCGCGCTCGTCGTCGACCCGCGGGTCCTGATCCTCGACGACGCGACCGCCTCGGTCGACGCGACGACCGAGATGAAGATCCGCGCCGGCCTGCGCGAGGCGGCGCGCGGCCGGACGACCGTGATCATCGCGCACCGGCTCTCGACGATCGCGCTCGCCGACGAGATCGTCGTGCTCGAGGACGGGCACGTCGCCGCGCGCGGCACGCACGAGACGCTCGTCGACGCCAACGAGGTCTACCGCGAGATCTACGAGCACGGCCTGCTCGAGCGCGTGATCCACGAGCGGGAGGAGGTGGCGTAGTGCGCGTCCACACTCCCGGCGGCCACCTGATGCGCGAGCGCGGCGCGGAGGTCGAGGACTGGTCGCTGCGCGCGACCGCCCGGCGCGCGCGCGTGCTCGGCCGGCTCGCGCGACCCTACGCCGGCCGCGTCGCGATCGGGATCGCGTCGCTGCTCGCGGCCACCGGCAGCGCGCTCGCGCCGCCGTACCTGCTCAAGCTCGCGATCGACGACGGCATCCGCGGCGGCGACCTGGGAAAGCTCGGCTGGATCGTCGCCCTGATCGCCGGCGCCGGCGCCGTCAACCTCGCCACCTCGTACGCGCAGACCTACTACACCGGCTGGACGGGCGAGCGGATCCTCGCCGACATGCGCAACGACCTCTTCCGCCACCTGCAGCGGCTCTCGCTCGGCTTCTACGAGCGCAACCGCGCCGGCGTGATCATCAGCCGGATCACGAACGACGTCGAGGCGATCGACCAGCTCGTCACCGACGGCGTCACGAGCCTCGTCCAGAACACGCTGACGCTCGTCGGCACGATGGCGTTGCTCTTCTGGCTGGACTGGCGGCTCGCGCTCGCGACGCTCGCGGTGATGCCGTTCATGGGCGGCTCGACGGCGTGGTTCCGCAAGCACTCGGCGCGCGCGTACCGCCAGGTGCGGGAGACGCTCGGCGCGGTGACCGCGACGCTCGCCGAGGACATCTCCGGCATGCGGATGATCCAGTCGTTCACGCGCGAGCGGCGCAACGAGGACGCGTTCCGCATCGTCGCCGAGACCTACCGCGACGCGAACCAGCGCACCGTCTACCTGAACGGGCTCTACTTCCCGTTCGTCGACCTGCTCTCGTCGGTGGCGAGCGCGATCGTGCTCGGCTACGGCGGCTGGCTCGTCTTCCACGGCCAGATGACGATCGGGACGCTGACCGCGTTCCTCTTCTACCTGGCGAACTTCTTCGACCCGGTGCAGCAGCTCTCGCAGCTGTACGGGCAGTTCCTCTCGGCGGTGGCGGCGCTGGACAAGATCATCGGCGTGCTCGAGCAGCAGCCGGAGGTGACGGACGCACCGGACGCGCGGCCGCTGCCGCGGGCGGCGGGCCGCGTCTCGTTCGAGCACGTCCGCTTCGCCTACGGCCGCGGCCCCGAGGTGCTGCACGGAATCGAGCTCGAGGTGCCGGCGGGGACGACCGTCGCGCTCGTCGGTCATACCGGCGCCGGCAAGTCGACGATCGCGAAGCTGCTCGCGCGCTTCTACGACCCGACCGAGGGCCGGATCGCGATCGACGGCGTCGACCTGCGCGAGGTGACGCAGACATCCCTGCGCCGCCAGCTCGGGATCGTGCCGCAGGAGGGCTTCCTGTTCGCGGGCACGGTGCGCGACAACATCGCCTTCGGCCGCCCGGACGCCTCGGACGAGGACGTGGTCGCGGCGGCGCGGGCGGTCGGCGCGCACGAGTTCGTCGAGCGGCTCGAGGACGGCTACGCGACGGAGCTGCAGGAGCGCGGCACGCGGCTCTCGCTCGGGCAGCGGCAGCTCGTCGCCTTCGCCCGCGCGCTGCTCGCCGACCCGCGGATCCTGATCCTCGACGAGGCGACCTCCTCGGTCGACGTCGGCACCGAGCGGAAGATCGAGCTCGCGCTGCATCGCCTGCTGCAAGGCCGGACCGCGTTCGTGATCGCGCACCGGCTCTCGACGATCCGCGACGCCGACCTGATCGTCGTGCTCGAGCACGGCCGGATCGTCGAGCGAGGCACCCACGACGAGCTCGTCGACGCGGGCGGCCTCTACTCGCACCTCTACGGCGACTGGGCCGCCGAGGTCGCCTGAGCCGCACCTCGCGTAACCCGCGCGGGCGGGCGCCCGTTCACCGAGTGTGGGTCCCCCCGAGCTGGACGACACCGATTTCCTCGTCTGGCCGTTTCGCCGGCAGCTCGTCGACGAGACGGCGCTGCCCGACGAGGCCACCGTCACGATCGTCCCGCAGGCGCCCGTTTCCCCTCCCCCGCCCCGCCGGCGAACGCTCGCACCGCTGCGGCTGGCCGGCCCGGTCGGCTTCGCCGTCTTCGTGCTGACCGTCGCCGGCGCGGCGGCGTTCGGCGACGGCGGCCACGGAAGCGACCTCGGCGCACCGGCGGTCGAGGCGGCGGTCCCGCCGCCGCCGGCGGCCGCGCAGGCCCGGCGGCAGCTCGCGGCGCGGATCCTCCTCGCCCGCCGCGCCGCCCGCGCCGAGCCCAGACGGCGGGCCGCCGCGAAGCCGAAGCCGGCGCCGCGCGCGGTCGTCGCGGTCGTCGCCGCCGTCGTCGGCCTCGACAAGCACGATGCAGCGGGCACGCTGCTCGCCGAGGGCTACGGCGTCCGCGTCTACGGCGTCCCCTCGCAGCAGCCGCTCGACCGCGTCGTCGCGCAGGCGCCGGCCGCCGGCACGAGGCTGCGCGCCGGCGAGTACGTCCGGATCAACGTCTCGGCCGGCCGAGCTGATCCGCCGGAGTAGGCTGTCCGCCATGTCCGAGCTCGACGCGGAGACCGAGGAGCGGATCGAGCAGCCGGCGAGCGTGGAGGCCGAGCACGAGGCCCGGCTGACGCCCGCGCAGGCGGTCGAGCGGATGCGGATTCGCGTCCCCGAGCGCGGCAACCGCAAGCTCCGCCGCGTGATCGAGCGCGTCAACGGCGACAGGCAGCTGAAGGCGTGGTGGCACGTCGCGAACGTGAACGCGGTCAGCCGGATGGAGATCAACGACCACTCGTGGGTGCACATCCAGATCGTCACGAACATCGCGCTCAAGCTGCTCCGCCAGCTGACCAAGCACGGCGTCGAGCCGGCGATGGTGCGCGACTACGGGATGGAGCGGGACGACGCCGAGCTCGTCGTCGCCCTCTGCGCGCTCACCCACTGCCTCGGCATGGCCGTCCACCGGCACGGCCACGAGGACTTCAGCCTCTTCCTCGCCGAGCCGAAGCTCCGGGAGCTGCTCGACGACGTCTACGAGGAGCCGGAGCGCACGGTCGTCGTCTCCGAGGTGCTGCAGGGGATCATCAGCCATCGATCCGACGGGCAGCCGCTGACGATCGAGGCCGGCATCCTGCGCGTCGCCGACGCGCTCGACATGGCGAAGGGCCGCTCGCGGATCCCGTTCGAGCGCGGCAGCGTCTCGATCCACTCGCTGTCGGCGGCGGCGGTCGAGGACGTGCTGATCAAGGACGGCGACGAGCGCCCGATCCGGATCGAGATCCTGATGAACAACTCCTCCGGCCTCTATCAGGTCGACGGCCTGCTGAAGGCGAAGCTGCGCGGCTCCGGCCTCGAGCCGTACGTCGAGGTGCTCGCGCACATCGACACGGAGGCCGAGAAGCGCCTCGTGCCGATGTACCGGCTCGACCTGTAGCCGCCGCAGCCTCGCTACAATGACCGCGCCCTGCGGGATCGTCTAACGGTAGGACGCCTGACTCTGGATCAGGTAGTCTAGGTTCGAATCCTAGTCCCGCAGCCTATCGAAGCCGCTGGAAACAGCGGCTTTTCCGTTGCCGGTCCGGGCAGCGGGCGCGGTCAGGAGGAAGCCGTGCCGGCCGCGGCCGACCGCAGGGCCGCGACGACCTGCTCGAGCTCGGCGGACTCCTTCGGCCGGACGAACGAGACGAGCACGGGCAGATGGCCGATCCGGCCGGCCAGGGTCGTGTAGACGACCTCGAGCAGCTCGCCGTCGTCGCGCCGGATCGCGCCGTCGCCGGTGACGAAGCCGCTCGCCTCGGCGTCGAGCGCAGCCTGCCGCAGCTTCCGGTGCGAGCGGGCCGCGACGTCGGAGACCCGCTTTGCGAGCAGCTCCGCGCGCGTGCAGCCGACGAGCTCGGCGGCCGCCGCGTTGACCGCGAGGTAGTGCAGCGACGGGTCCGAGACGAAGACCGGCAGCGCGAGCGACTCGACTGCTTCTCCGATCATCGTGGCGTCGACCAGGCGGCGGGTCTCGTCGTCCACCGGCGACAGCCTGTCAGATTGAAGAAGGTTTGCCTAGATCATCCTGATCCAAGCGGTCGCGCGCGCGCCGCGCCGGCCCAGCCGATCGTAGGCCCAGGCCGCGACGCACCAGCGGCCGGCCGCGAGCGAGTCGAAGCCCGCGCTCTGCGCGGCGCCCGGCTGCGCCGTCCACGCCGAGCGGGCGCCGGGCGCGGTCGGGCAGGCGTCGCGACCGATCGCGACGGCGAAGCTCGCCTGTCCGCGGATCCCGTTCAGGAAGAGCGGCAGCACCGGGTCGGCCGGACGGACGAACGTCGCCGTGACGCCGCCGGGCAGACCCGAGCCGGCGAGCGCGAGCGACCGCGGCGCGGCGATCGCGGCGTAGAGCGGGCAGGCCCGCGGGCCGTTCTTCCGTGCGACGCCGCCGTAGAGCGCGACCGCGCCGGCGACGTCGTCCGGCTCGAGCAGGCCGCAGGCCCAGTCGCCGAGCGGCACGGGCGGGCACAGCGACGGGCCGCGGAGGGTGCCGCTCGGGTTCATCGTCGCGCAGCCGCGCGTCTCGTGCCCGAGCCCGAGCACGTGCCCGAGCTCGTGCGCGAGCACCTGCGCCGCCGAGAACCGGCTGCACTTCTGCGTCTCGGCCTCGAGCGGGACGACGTAGACGACCGAATGCGACGTGTAGCCGACGTGTGCCTCGCCGCCGACCGATCCCCGCGCGTCGTTGCAGTCGCTCTCCGGCATGTCCTCGATCGTCACCTGCGCCCGCGCGCGGCTCGCCGGGACGAAGCGCACGGCAGCGCCGCTCGCGTTCCAGGCGGAGACGGCCTGCCCGAGCGCCCACGCCTGGTCGGGCGCGGCGTTGTAGTAGAGGATCCGACCGCCGGGCCACGCGCGTCCCTGCACCGCGTAGGGCGAGGCGGCGGCCGCGGGCAGCAGCAGGAGCAGCAGCGCGGCGAGGGCGGCGATGCGCGTCATCGCGGACGCGATCGGCAGCCGGCGCCGTCTTCTCGACCCCCTTCCGGGCGGCCGCGAGCACGGCTGCCGCGCGACAGTCGCACGAGGCCTATTGAAAAACCATGTTCTTCCGCAGATACTCCCGGGTGCACCACCACCCCCAAGGAGGAAACTTGCAGAAGCGAACCTTTGCGGCCGCCGTGGCCGTCGGCGCGGCTGCGTCGCTGGTCGTCGCGGCGTCCGGCTTCGGCCGGCAGTCGCTGACGCCGCTTCCGGCGTCGTCGTGCGGCCCGGTCCAGGGCCCGAGCAACGCGCAGTACATCGTCGCGTCCGACCTGCCCCTGCAGGGCGCCGGCCGCACGCAGACGGTCCAGATGGGTCAGGCGATCAACTTCATCTTCAAGCAGCACAACTACAAGGCCGGCAAGTACACGATCGCCTACCAGGCGTGTGACGACGCGACGGCCCAGGCGGGCAAGTGGGACTCGGGCAAGACCTCGGCGAACGCGAACGCGTACGCGCACGACTCGAGCGTGATCGGCGTCATCGGCACGTTCAACTCGGGCGCGGCCGAGATCATGGTCCCGATCCTCAACCGCGCGCCGAACGGCCCGATCGGCATGATCAGCCCGGCGAACACGTACGTCGGCCTGACCCACTCCGGCCCGGGCACCTCCGCGGGCGAGCCCGGCAAGTACTACCCGACGGGCAAGCGGAACTACGTGCGCATCGTCGCCGCGGACGACTTCCAGGGCGCCGCCGACGGCATGCTCGCGAAGAACGTCCTGCACGTGAAGAAGATCTTCATCCTGAACGACAAGGAGGCCTACGGCCTCGGCGTCGCGACGAACCTGAAGAACGCGCTCGGCAAGCTCGGGGGCGTCAAGGTCGTCGGCTTCCAGGCGTGGGATCCGAAGGCGTCGAGCTACGAGGCGCTGGCGACGAAGATCCAGCACGCGGGCGCGAACGCCGTCTTCCTCGGCGGCCTGATCTGCGAGAACGGCGGCAAGCTGATCAAGGACCTGCGGGCGACGCTCGGCGCGTCCGTCCACATCATGGCTCCGGACGGCTTCACGCCGATCTCCGCCGACGTCCAGGGCGCCGGCGCGGCGGCCGAGAACATGACGGTGTCGGTCGCGGGTCTGCCGAACGAGAAGCTGAAGGGCGCCGGCAAGACGTTCGTCAAGGCGTTCACGAAGGCGACGCACAAGGCCCCGAACCCGTACACGGTGTACGCGGCGCAGGCGGCCGAGGTGATGGTGCAGGCGATCTCGAAGTCCGACGGCTCGCGCGCCTCGGTGGCGGCGAACCTGTTCAAGACCAACATCACGAACGGGATCCTCGGCTCCTTCAAGATCAACAAGAACGGCGACACGACGTCGAACCCGGTCACGGTCTACCGGATCAAGGGCGGGCAGCAGACGACGTACAAGGTGATCACGCCGCCGACCTCGCTGGTCAAGTCGGCGTAATCGATCGTCGACGATGAGGAATCGGGTCGGGGAGGGCGAAAGTCCTCCCCGACTCGTTCCCGGACTCGAAAGGCACGCCGATGGACGTCCATCCGATCCGCCTCCAGGTGAGCGACGACCGCTCCCGCTCTCGGCTCACCGTCTTCTTCCGGCTGCTGCTCTTCCTGCCGCACGCGATCTGGCTCTGGCTGTGGACGATCGTCGCCGAGGTCGTGGCCCTCGTCGCCTGGCTCGCCGCGCTCGTCGTCGGCCGCGTGCCCGACGAGCTGCACACGTTCCTCGCCGCCTACGTGCGCTACCTGACCCGGGTGACCGCGTACGTGGCGCTGCTCGCCGATCCGTTCCCCGGCTTCACCGGCGCGGCCGGCTATCCCGTCGACGTCGAGATCGCGCCGCCCGCACCGCAGAACCGGCTCATGACGCTCTTCCGGCTCCTGCTGGCGATCCCGGCCTGGATCGTCGCGTTGGTGCTCGGCACCGTGCTGCGCGTGATCGCGGTGCTCGGCTGGTTCACCTGCCTCGCGCTCGGGCGGATGCCGGAGGGGATGCGGAACCTCGGCACCTACTGCCTGCGCTACGAGGCGCAGACCTACGGCTACACGTTCCTGCTCACCCAGAGGTACCCGAGCTTCTCTTGACGGGCGAGCTCGACGACGCGCGTCTCGTCGCCGCCTGCCGCGCGGGCGACCAGGCCGCGTGGAACGAGCTCGTGCGGCGCTTCTCCCGCTACGTCTACGCGATCGTGGTGCAGGCGTTCCGGTTGCCGGAGGCCGACGCGGAGGACGTGTTCCAGGACGTGTTCGCGAGGGTCTACGAGCAGCTCGGCCGGCTCCGCGCCGACGACGCGTTCCGGCCGTGGCTCGCGCAGCTGACGCGGCGGTGCTGCATCGACCGGCTGCGCGCGGGCGCGCGCGAGCAGCCCGTCGCCGACGAGGAGCTCGAGCCAGGCGGCGTCGACGAGACCCTGGCGACCCTCGACGAGGCGCTCGCCCTGCAGGAGGCGCTCGCGACGCTCTCCGAGAGCTGCCGCGAGATCCTCGACCGCTTCTTCACGCGCGACGAGAGCTACCGGGCGATCGGCGACGCGCTCGACCTGCCGGCGGGGACGATCGCGAGCCGGATCTCGCGCTGCCTCGAGCGGCTGCGCGCGCAGGTCGAGGGAAGAAATCCGGCCGGTGCCCCGTCCTAGTGGACAGGTGATTCGAGCATGAACGACGACATCGAACGGCTGGCTCGCCTCCTACGGGCGCTTCCGCCCGCGCCGGAGGCCTGGGTTCGGGCCGCGCAGGAGCTACCCGCCGCCCGGAGGGGGCTCGACGACATCCTCCGTCGGGCCGAGGCGGACGCGGCGTTCCGGCAGGCGCTCGTCGACGATCTCGAATCGGCGCTCGAGCAGGCGGGGTACGCTCCCGACGCCCCGCTGCTCGACGCGCTCCGGGAGCGCTTCGCGACCGGGTAGAGGTCTCGGCCTGGCCCGCGTTCCGCGATGATCCCGGGCCGTGGACGATCTGCTCGGCCTCGAGACGCGCGCCCTGCTCGACCTGCTCGCCCGGCGCGGCCGCGGGCCGGCGGTCGGCTCGGCGGCGGCGCTCGTCGCCGCGACGGCGGCCGCGCTCGTCGCGAAGGCCGCGCGCGGCTCCGGCGACTGGAAGGACGCGCCGGCGGCGGCCGCGCAGGCGGAGGCGCTGCGGGCGCGGACCGCGCCGCTCGCGCAGGCCGACGCGGACGCCTACGCCGCCGCGGTCGCGCGCCTGGACGAGCCCGGAGAGACGGATGCCGGCCGGCGCGACTTCCAGCTCGGCCGCGCGCTCGACGCCGCCGCCCTGATCCCGACGCGGATCGCCGCCGCGTCCGCCGACGTCGCCGCGCTCGCCGCCGAGGTCGCAGAGCACGGCAACCCCGACCTGCGGCCGGAGGCGGTCGGCGCGGCGCTGCTCGCCGAGGCGGCCGCGCGCACGGCCGCCCACCTGGTCGCCGTCAACCTCGCCGTCGGCGCCGAGGACGACCGCGTCCGCGAGGCGGAAGGCCATGCCGAGGCCGCCGCGGAGTCGGCACGGCAGGCCCTCTCAACCTAGTGACACAGTGTCACAAGGGCTCGTCGGGACGGTCGGCGTCGCGGCGCTCCTCGACGCTCTCGCCTTCCTGCGGCGCGCCGCCGGGGCCGCTCATCGCGACGCCGTCCTCGACGATCTCCGTCGGCCCGGCATGCCGGTACTCGTCGCTCTGGACGCCGCCGCGGGGGTCGCCCTCGCGGTCGAGCGCGTGCACGTCGCCCTGCTGCCTCGCCGCCGTCGCGCCCCGCGCGGGCGTGCTGAAGAGCCGTCTCAGGAACGCGATCATGGCCCTCGTCTACCCGCCGCCGCCGCGCCTCAATCCGCTACCCTGTGGCCGCCGCGCCCCCGTCGTCTAGCGGCCTAGGATGCCTGGTTCTCAGCCAGGAGACCGCGGGTTCGAATCCCGCCGGGGGTGCCTTTCTCTACACGCCGCCAAGCTCGCGCAGCAGCGGCGCCGTGTCGAGCGGGTCGAAGCCGAGCCGCGTCGCGATCTCCTCGCTGCCGGGCTTCGTCCCCTCGCGGAAGAGGTCGCGCAGCAGCTCGCCCGTCCGCGGACTGCGCCACCAGTCGTCGCCGACCTCGGCGAGCAGGTGCGCGCGCAGCTGGGCGGCGCGGATCCAGGCGCGCAGGTAGTCGGCGGAGTAGAAGCCCGCGTCCATGTCGGAGAGATAGCCCTCGGCGCGGTAGCGGACGCCTGTCGCCGCGGTCAGGTACTCCTCGTAGCCGTCCGGCGTGCCGCCGTCGGCCGGGAAGCGGCCCCAGAAGTCGAGCTCGAAGCGGAGCTTCGCCTCGTAGCGGCGGTAGAGCAGCGCCTCGAGGAAGCACGTCGCCTCCGCGTTCTCCTCCGCCTCCGCGTCGGCGAGGCCGAAGTGGAGCGCGTGCCAGCCGGGCTCGCGCGAGATCGCCTCGCAGATGTAGGAGTAGATCTCGGTCAGCGCGTGGTCGCGCGAGAGCCGGCGGAAGGTGTAGGGAAGCTCCGGGTCGCAGCCGGCGTAGTGGAGCGCGTGGCCGGCCTCGTGCAGGAGCGCCTGGTAGTCGTGCACGCCGCCCTGGGCGCGGGTGATCAGGTGGACGACGCCGGGCGGGTCGGAGGCGATCACGCAGGCGCGCGGCGCCTTCTGCGGCCGGTCGTCGAGGTCGAGCCGGACGTTCGGGTCGGCGGCGAGGTCGAAGCCGAGCGCGGACAGCGTCTCCAGGCAGACCTCGGTCGCGCGCTCCTTCGCGTAGGTCGCCTCGAGCGGCGAGAGGCGGCGCAGCCAGGAGACGTGGTGGCTCGACGGCACCTCCTCGCGCCCGCCGCCGAGCAGGCGCTCGAACCAGCGCGCGCGGAGGCGCTCGAAGGCGGCGGTCGACGCGTCGCTCGCCTGCTTCAGCGCGACCGAGAGCTCGGCGAGCGAGATCCCCTTCTCGTAGGCGTTGCGCGCGACCGGGTCGGGCTCTCCGGAGAGCTCGGCCGCGAGCTCCTCGCCGGCGCGAACGAGCTCGAGCCGCTCGTCGTTGAAGGCCGCGGAGGCGTCCGCGTGCAGCCGCCCGAGCTCCTCGCGATCGCCGTAGCCGGGCAGCACCGCGAGGCGCGCCTGCGCGGTGCGGAGCGGCAGCGACTCGCCGCGGAACTCGATCCGCTCGGCGAGCAGCCGGTTCTCGTGCGCGTCCTCGCGCGCCGCCAGCTCGCCCGCCGCGATCCCGGACTCGCAGGCGAGCCGCAGCCGGAACAGGCGCTCGCGCTCGTCGCCGGCCGCGTCCTCCTCCTCGCCGCGCAGCGCGTCCAGCTGCTCGCGCGTGAAGAGATCGACGTAGCGCGCGACGATCTCGGCCTGCTCGGAGACCTCCTTCTCGCCGACGCGCACGGCGCGGCCCTCCTCCGAGCGCTCGTAGAGGTAGCGCCGCAGGCGCTCCTCGTACTCCGCCGTGCCGAGGACGGGCACTCCCCGTCGTGCTCCGTCGAGCCTACGCACGTCGCGGAGACTAACCGAGCAGGCGCCGCACGACGCGGGACAGCTCGGCGACCTCGAACGGCTTGCCGAGCACGAGGTCGGCGCGGCCGCGCGCCTCCTCCGGCAGCCCGCTCTCGCCGGTCAGCAGCACCACCGGCATCCCCGGCCGCTCGCGCTTCAGCTCGTCGAGCAGACCGAGGCTCGACTTCGAGCCGAGATGGACGTCGAGCAGGACGAGACGGACGCCTTCCGAGAGCGCGGCCTCGTGGGCCGCGTCCAGCGTCCCCGCCTCGCAGACCTCGAAGCCGTCGAGCTCGAGGTTGACGCGGCAGAGCAGCCGCAGCGACGGGTCGTCGTCGACGACGAGGATCCGGGAGGGCGCGTGCGCCACGCCGCGGGAGTCTACCGAGGCCACAGTTGTATGATCGGCAGCGTTGACGCAGAAGGTGAGCAGCGGGGAGCGGCAGGGGTACGCCTCCGAGCTGGCCGGGCTCTGGAGCGACCTCGCGCGGACGCTGCGACGGCTGGACGAGGTCGCGGCCGACCCGGAGGACGCGCTCGAGGTCGACGAGCTGGCACGGCTGCAGTACGCGCTCCACGTCGCCGGCGAGCGCGTCTGGGGCCTCGAGCCGCCTGCGGGCGCCGAGGCGGCGCACGCCGAGCTCGCCGAGGCGCTCGAGGGCGCGCGCGACGCGACCGCCGAGGTCGCCGAGGCGTTGGAGGACGGCGGCGCCGACGCGGCTGCGACGCTCGTCCACGAGTGGCGCGGCGCGCTCTTCCGCGTCCGGCTCGCGCGCCTGCGCATGGGCCCGGCGCACCGCCCGGCCGGCGGCCCGGACGAGCGCATGCGCGGTGTCACCGCGCCGCTCGTCGCGTTCGCGCTGACGGTCTGCGGCGCCACGGCGTTCGCGCTCGGCGCGACGCTCTCGGCGTGGCCGCTCTGGGCGGCCGGGACGCTGGCGGTCGCCGGCGGCCTCGTCGCCTACCGGCCCTAGCCGAAGTCGACGTCGCGGGTCGAGACCGTGCCGGCGGTCCGTCCGGGAGCGGCCTGCTCGGCCCAGTACAGGTTCGTGTGCGCGATCACCTGCGCCGGCGGGGGCGCGCCCCACTCCGTGTTGTCCTCGGTCGTGTGCGCGTCGCCGACGAGGATCGCGTCGTAGCCGCGGACGAACGCGCCGTGCAGCGTCGAGCGGACGCACGCGTCGGTCTGCGCGCCGACGACGACGAGCCTGCCGACGCCGAGACCTTCGAGCACGGACTCGAGGCCGGTGTCCTCGAAGGAGTCGCCGTAGTGCTTCTCGACGAGCGGCTCCGCCTCGGCCGGCGCCAGCTCGGGCACGATCCGCCAGCCCTCGCCGCCCGGCGCGAGCTGCTCGTCGGCGTGCTGGACCCAGACGACCGGCACCTGCTCGCGCCGCGCCCTCTCGACCAGCCCGGCGACGTTGGCGACGACGGAATCGCGCTCGTGCGCGCCCCCGACGACGCCGTTCTGGACGTCGACGACGAGCAGCGCCGTGTTCGGCCGGTTCGCGAGCGTGCTCACACGCGCATCCTATTGCCCGTAACCATGCGCCGGAAGGGCGCGTTTGAACTTCGAGAATGCGAAACCGCGCCAGCACCCCCCGGCGCGCGCGGGATGAAGGGCTCTCGAAGAGCGACGGCCTCCCTCGCCCGTCGGTCCTGTTCCGCCTCCGCAGCTGGCGGGCGTTTCAGCGTGCCCTCGATCCGCTCGGGCCGCCTAGGCCGCTGCCTCCTCGCGGGCGGCGCTGATCCGCGCGAGCGACTCCTCCCGACCGAGCAGCTCGAGGCTCTCGAAGAGCCCCGGCGAGACGCGGGAGCCGGTGACGGCGACGCGGATCGGCTGGAACGCCCTGCGCGGCGAGAGCTCGAGCCGCTCCGCGAGCCCGCGCAGCGCCTGCTCGATCGGCTCCGCGGCGAACGGCTCGACCTCGCGCAACGCGTCCTCCGCGCCGGCGAGCACCGTCGGGTCGAGGTCGCCGGGATTCCAGCCGTCGCGTCGCTCGAAGAAGAAGCCGGCAAACTCGGGGAACTCGCCGAGCCGCCCGATCTTCTCCTGCACGAGCGGCGCGATCGCACGGATCCGCGCCTCCGGCCAGTCGTGGCCCTGCTCGCGCAGGTAGGCGACGAGCCGGTCGGCGTACTCCTCGGGCGGCAACGCACGCAGCCAGTGGCCGTTCAGCCAGTCGAGCTTCGCGTAGTCGAAGACGGCGGGGCTCGCCGAGACGCGGCCGATCGAGAAGTCGCGGACGAGATCCGCGCGGGTGAAGATCTCGGTGCGGTCGTCGAGGCTCCAGCCGAGCCGCGCGAGGAAGTTGAGCAGCGCCTCCTGGACGTAGCCGGCGTCGCGGAAGTCTTCGACCGACTGCGCGCCGTGCCGCTTCGAGAGCTTCTTGCCGTCGTCGCCGAGCACGTCGGGGACGTGTGCGTAGTACGGCGGCTCGTGGCCGAGCGCACGCAGGATCAGCAGCTGCTTCGGCGTGTTCGAGACGTGGTCCTGGCCGCGGATCACGTGCGTGATCCCGTCGAGCATGTCCTCGACCGGCGAGGCGAAGTTGTAGGTCGGGCGGCCGTCGGAGCGGACGATCACGACGTCCTCCAGCTTCTCGTTCGGGAAGTCGATGCGGCCGCGGACGAGGTCGTCCCAGCCCGTCTGCCCCTCGTCGGGCATCCGGAAGCGGATTGCGCCCTCGTCCTCGTAGGCCTGCCCCTCGTCGACCAGCCGCCTCGCGAGCGTGCGGCACTCGTCCATGCGGTCGAGCTGGAAGGTGACCGGCCCGTCCCAGTCGATGCCGAGCCAGCGCAGCGAGCGCTGGATCTGGTCGGTCGCCTCCGCGACCTCGCGCGCCCGATCGGTGTTCTCGATCCGCAGCAGGCACTCGCCGCCCGCGCGGCGCGCGAACAGCCAGTTGAAGAGGAACGTGCGGACGACGCCGATGTGGAGGAGCCCGGTCGGGCTCGGAGCCATGCGGACGCGGACGGGCACGGCTGCATCGTAGAGCGATGCCGGCGGGCGGGGCGGTAGAGGCCGCTAGGCTGGCGCGGTGTTCATCGGCGGGCACGTCTCCTCCTCGGGCGGCATCCACACCGCCGTCGACCGGGCGGAGGCCTTCGGCTGCGACGCGGTGCAGATCTTCACGCAGAGCCCGCGCATGTGGCGGCCGACGAACCACGATCCGGCGAACCTGGAGCGGTTCCGCGAGCGCGCGGCGGAGGCGGGGTTGCGCGGCGTCGTCTGCCATGCGCTCTACCTGATCAACCTGGCCGCACCCGACGACGCGATCCACGAGAAGTCGGTCGCCGCGCTGCGGCAGACCGTCGAGGTCGCCTGCGCGATCGACGCGGACGGCGTCGTCTTCCACGTCGGCTCGCATCTCGGCTCCGGCTTCGACACCGGCCTCGAGCGTGTCGTGCCGGCCCTCGCCGACTGCCTCGAGAGCTGCTCCGGGAAGACCTGGCTGCTGATCGAGAACACCGCCGGCGCGGGCGGCACGATCGGCCGCTCCGTCGAGGAGCTGGCGACGCTCGTCGAGCGGCTCGACCGGCACCCGCGCCTCGGCATCTGCCTCGACTCCTGCCATCTCTGGGCCTCCGGCTACGACGTCACCGACCGCGCTGCGCTCGACGCGCTGCTCGACGAGGTCGACCGCGAGATCGGCCTCGACCGGCTGCGCGCGCTGCACGTCAACGACTCGAAGACGCCGCTCGGCTCGAACCGCGACCGCCACGACGACGTCGGCGCCGGGCTGATGGGCGAGGGCCTCGGCACCTTCCTCGGCCATCCGCGGCTGCAGGGGCTGCCGGCGCTGCTCGAGGTTCCCGGGCCGGAGGGGCACGGGCCCGATGCGTCGCAGATCGCGGCGGCGAAGGCGCTGCGCGAGCGGCACGTGTGACAAACGGCGCCGCGGCGGCGTAAATACGTCCGTGACGACGCTGCAACAGGCCGCCGAGGCGCACCTCGACGAGGTCTACGGCTATCTCGCCTACCTGACCGGCGACCGCGGGCTCGCGGAGGATCTCGCCGCGGAGACCTTCGAGCGCGCGACGCGGCTCTGGCATCGCTTCGACCCCGAGCGCGGCGGCGCGCGCACCTGGCTCTGCCAGCTCGCGCGCTCGGTGGCGCTCGACCACTTCCGCTCGGAGCGGCGGCGGGCGCGGCGCGAGCTCGCCTGGGCGCGGGAACGCGCCGACGCCGAGGAGCCGCGCTTCGCCGAGGGCCTGTCCCCCGCGCTCGAGCGCGCGCTCGGGCGGCTGTCGGCGGGCGAGCGCGAGGTGGTCGCGCTCCGCGTCGTCCTCGACCTCGACGGCGCGACCGCGTCACGCGTCCTCGGGATCAGCCCGAGCGCGTGCTCGACGCGGCTCTCGCGCGCACTCGACAGGCTGGAGAAGGAGCTGAGCGCCGATGTCGCGGCTTGACCTGCTGGCCGAGCTGAGGGAGACGCGGCCGGCGGCGCCCGCGGAGCTCCGCGAGCGCGTGCGGGAGATCGCGGCGGCGGCGCCGGCGCCGCGGCGGCGGCGGCCGCGTCTGACCTGGCGGCGCGGCGCGGTCGTGCTCGTGCCGGCCGTGCTCGCGCTCGCGGCGGCCGCGATCGTCCTCGGGCGCGGCGGCGGCTCCGCGCCCCAGGTCGAGCACGGCGCCGCGCGGGGACTCGCGCCGTTCCGCTCCGCGGGCAGCGGATCCGCGCTGCAGACGCAGGTTGGCGCGGCCGACAAGGCCGCTCCCGCGGCCGTGCCGCCGACGCGCGGCCGGCTGCAGGACTACGACGCGACGCTCGCCCTGCGCGTCCGCGGCACGAGCGCGCTCTCGGCAGCGACGAAGCGCGCGCTCGCGATCGTCCGCTCGCTCGGCGGCTTCGCGGCCTCCGTCGACGTGAACGCGGACGGCAGGCAGGGCGACGCGGCGCTGCGGCTCCGCGTCCCGGTCACGCACGTGCAGGACGCGCTCCGACGGCTCGGCGCGCTCGGCACGATCACGGGCGAGCAGACGAACGTGCAGGACGTCCAGGCAGGCGTGAACGCGATCGACCGCGAGATCGCGCGCCTGCAGCGGCAGCTCGGAGCGCTGCGCGCCGGCCCGCAGACCGCGACGACGACGCGGAAGATCGCCGCGATCACCGCCCACGTCGAGCGCCTGCAGCGCAGCCGCGCGAACACGGTGCGGACCGCGCGCCTGGCGACGATCTCGCTGGCGCTGACGACCCGCGCGCCCGCGCCGCCGCCGAAGCCCGTGCACCACGGCCCGCTGCACGGCGCCGTCGTCGCCCTCACCTGGCTCGGGATCGGCGCGCTCTACGCGCTCATCGTCGGCGGCCCGGTCGCGGCGCTCCTGCTCGCAGTCTGGCTGGCCGCCCGCCTGCTCCGCCGCCGCGCCGAGCAGCGCCTGCTCGAGCGCCCCTAAGCTCCTTGTGACGCTGTGTCACGAGGAAGGAGCGGCACGGGGCCCTCGCCTCAGGTGTGGAGCTGGGCGATCACGCGGAAGGTCGGGCGGCCGACCGGGAGCTCCGAGAACTCCGGGTTGACGCAGCCGATCTCGTCCGAGCGCTGCTCGTAGGTGCGCTCGACCTCCGCGTGGCACATCGGCAGCGGCCGGCGCTTCGCCTTGATCGCGCCGAAGCCGGCGCGGCGGCGCTCGGCGGCGCGCAGCAGGTCGACGTCGATCTCGACCTCGTAGACCTTCTGCATGCAGCCGACGTACGTGTGTCCCCAGGCCTCGTAGGCGTAGACAAAGGGACACGAGCGCTCGAGGCAGGCGCCCGGATAGACGACCTTGTCGCAGTGCACCTCGCAGCGGCGGCACTCGATCTCGTCCTGCGGATGGAGCGGCAGCGCCGGGCTCGCGGACGGCGACGAATGGTCCTGCATGCAGGAATTGTGGGATCGCGCCGCGCCCGCCGCAAGACTTGACTTTGCCGCGGGACCGCGCTAGTCGGGCCGCGCGAGCCGGTCGGCGACGTTGAGCACGTCCATCTGCGTGAACGCCTCGTGGGCCGGCTCGCCGCCGTCGTCGGCGCGGAACCAGAACGCCTGCACCGTCGCCAGGCCAAGCCCGCCGGCGGTGCGTAGGCCGGCCGCGGACGCGCCGACGTAGAGCGCGTCGGCCGGCTCGACGGCGAGCCGCTCGAGCGCCTCGGCGGGCGCGGGCGCGACCGTGTCGAACCGCTCGGCGAGCTCCGCCGGCTCGACGTCGCCGGCGACGAGCCCGAGCGCGAGCCCGCGGTCGCGGAGCGCGTCGAGCAGCGCGTGCGTCGTCGAGGCGAGCGCGAGCCCGTCCTCCGGGTCGCGGCGGGTCAGCGTGTCCTCCAGCTCGAAGAGAAGCGCCCGCAGCACCGCGGGTAGGGTACCGGCAGTGGCACGGAGGATCCTCTGGGCGTCGCTGGTGCTCGCCCCCGTCGCGATCGTCGCGCGCTACGCCTTCGACCTCGGCGCGACGACGCTGTTC
>DASSSQ010000134.1:0-14217 GCA_035708405.1 Gaiellaceae bacterium | reverse complement strand
CGCGCGGCAAGGGCGTCGTGCACGCGGTCGAGGACGTGTCGCTCGTCGTCCGCAAGGGCGAGACGCTCGGCATCGTCGGCGAGTCGGGCTGCGGCAAGTCGACGACGGCGCGGCTGATGCTGCGGCTGCTCGACCCGACCGGCGGCACGATCCACTTCGACGGACGCGACATCACGCGCCTCTCGCAGCGCGCGCTGCGGCCGCTGCGGCGCGAGATGCAGATGATCTTCCAGGATCCGTACTCGTCGCTGAACCCGCGCAAGACGATCGGGCAGATCGTCGGCGCGCCGTACGCGATCCACCGCACGGAGAAGGACTCGCGGACGCGTGTGCGCGAGCTGCTCGCCCGCGTCGGCCTCTCGCCGGAGCACTACAACCGCTACCCGCACGAGTTCTCCGGCGGCCAGCGGCAGCGGATCGGCGTCGCCCGCGCGCTCGCGCTGCAACCGAAGCTGATCGTCTGCGACGAGCCGGTGTCCGCGCTCGACGTCTCGATCCAGGCGCAGATCCTGAACCTGCTGCGCGAGCTGCAGGCCGACTACAACCTCACCTACGTCTTCATCTCGCACGACCTGTCGGTGATCCGGCAGATCTCCGACCGGATCGCGGTCATGTACCTCGGCCGGGTCGTCGAGACGGGCGACTCGGAGCGGCTGTACGAGCATCCGCGGCACCCGTACACGGCGGCGCTGCTCTCGGCGGTGCCGCGGGCGGGCTCGGACGGCCGGCAGCGGATCGTGCTCGGCGGCGACGTCCCCTCGCCGGTCATGCCGCCGCCCGGCTGCGTCTTCCATCCGCGCTGCCCGCGCTTCCACAAGGGCCATTGCGACGTCGAGGAGCCGCAGCTGCGCGAGCAGGGCGGCAGCCAGCGCGTCGCCTGCCACTATCCGCTCGAGCGCTGGCCGATGACGCAGGACGAGATCCGGCAGGCGGAGGGCGCCGTGCGCTACGAGCAGGGAACGGAAGCCGCGCCCGTCGCGGCCGATGCGGACGACCCGCTCCTGTCCTGAACGGCCATGTCCCGGTGCCTGGCACGTGCCTGGCACCGGGACAGTGTCTGGGAGGACTGCGCGGCTACGCGGCGAGGCCGGCGAGCTCGCGCAGCGCTGCGAGCCGGGCGAGGGCCTGGCCCTCGAGCTGGCGGACGCGCTCGCGCGTCAGGTCGAGCTCGTGGCCGATCGCCTCGAGCGTCCACGGCTCGCCCTCGAAGCCGAAGCGCAGC
The DNA here is from genome assembly GCA_035708405.1 of Gaiellaceae bacterium. Taxonomy (GTDB): domain Bacteria; phylum Actinomycetota; class Thermoleophilia; order Gaiellales; family Gaiellaceae; genus DASSSQ01. The sequence continues at coordinate 12,995 of DASSSQ010000134.1, read as the reverse complement.
TCGAGGATCCGCCGCTCGCGCTCGGGCAGCGCGTCGAGCGCGCGTCGCACCGACTGGCGGCGCAGCGACTCCTCCGCCTCGTCGAACGGGTCCGCGGCCTCGCGGTCGGCGAAGAGGTCGCCGAGCTCGCCCTCGTCGTCGGCGCCGACGGTCTGGTTCAGCGAGACCGACGCCTGCGCGGCGCCGAGCGCCTCGTCGACGTGTTGGATCGGCAGGCCGGTTGCCTCGGCGAGCTCCTGCTTGGTCGCCTCGCGGCCGAGCTCGACCTCGAGCCGGCGTGCCGCGCGGCCGAGCTTCTGCTGGCGCTCGACGACGTGCACGGGCACGCGAATCGTCCGCGCGTGATTCGCCACCGCGCGCTGCACCGACTGGCGGATCCACCAGGTCGCGTAGGTCGAGAACTTGTAGCCGCGGCGCCAGTCGAACTTCTCGACGGCGCGGTTGAGACCGAGCGTGCCCTCCTGGATCAGGTCGAGGAACGGGACGCCGAGGCCGCGGTAGCCCTTGGCGATCGAGACGACGAGGCGCAGGTTCGACTCGATCATCCGCCGCTTCGCGGTCGGGTCGCCGCGCTCGATCGCCTTCGCGAGCATCACCTCCTCGGAGGCCGTCAGCAGCTTGTGGCGGCCGACGTCGGCGAGGAAGAGCTGCAGGCTGTCGCCCGCGCCCGACGCGGCCTGAACCGCGGCGACGGCGGCCGCCTCGGCCTCCGCGTCGGCGGTGCTCTCCTCGTCGGCAGCGGCGGCGGCGGCCGGCTCGCCGATCTCCATGCCGAGGCGCTCCAGCTCGCGGCGCAGCTCCTCGACGTCGAGGTCGGACAGCTCGTGCTCGAGCGCGAACGCCTCGAGCCGCGCCGGCTCGACGAAGCCGCGCTCCTCCGCTCCCTCGAGCAGCGAGCGGGCACCTTCCGTCTCGAGCAATTCGGTCAGCTGGTTCTGCGTCAAAACGCTCTCCGTCACCTTTCTCTCGTCCGCTCGCAAACTCTCAAACTTTCGCACCGTAAGGGATAGTTCCTGCCTTTGCCAGGGGGAACCGTGCCTCCACGCCGAGGGGGACACCTAATCGAACGCGCCGTCCGCGGACCCTATTCCGGCCCGGTCCCTCGACGACTATACGACGAACGTCGGTCGGAAAGGTTGGCCTACCGCCGCGAGCGGCGGGCGCGCGGCTTCGCGGGCCCGCGCTCGCGCCGCGCGGCGAGCAGCTCGGCCGCCCGCTCGAGCGTCACCGACTCCGGCGTGTCGCCCGCCCGCAGGGTCGCGTTCGTCTCGCCGTCGGTGACGTACGGGCCGAAGCGACCGGACTTGACGACGACCGGCTTGCCGCTGCCGGGATCCTCGCCGAGCTCGCGCAACGGCCCCGCCGCCTGCCCGCGACCGCGGCGCTGCTTCGGCTGGGCGAGGAGCGCGAGCGCGTCCGCGAGCGTGATCGAGAAGACCTGCTCGTCCGACTCGAGCGAGCGCGTCTCCTTGCCCTTCGCGATGTACGGCCCGTACCGGCCGAGCTGGGCGGTCACGGGCTCGCCGTCGGACTCGCCGAGGACGCGCGGGAGCGCGAGCAGCCGCAGGGCGTCCTCGAGCGTCACCGTCTCCGGCCGGAGGCCGCTCGGCAGCGACGAGGTGCGCGGCTTCTCGCCGTCGGCGGCGACCTCGGAGACGTACGGGCCGTAGCGGCCCTGCTTGACGACCACCTCGCGCCCGGACTCGGGGTCGACGCCGAGGCGGCGGTCGGTCGACTGCTGCGTCGAGAGCAGCTCCTCCGCCCGGTCCGGCGTCAGCTCGTCCGGCGCGACGTCGGGCGGCACCGAGGCGCGCTCCTCGCCGCGCTCGAGGTACGGCCCGTAGCGGCCGACGCGGAGCACGATCCCGCTCTCGCCGATCGGCAGCGAGTTGACGGCGCGGGCGTCGATCTCGCCGAGCTCGGAGACGAGCTCCTTGAGGCCGCGGTCGCCGTCGCCGTAGTAGAAGCGCCGCAGCCAGTCGCTCCGGCCCTCCTCCCCGGCCGCGATCCGGTCGAGGTCGTCCTCCATCCGCGCCGTGAAGTCGTAGTCGACGAGCCGCCCGAAGTGCTGCTCGAGCAGCTGGACGACCGAGAAGGCGACGAACGAGGGCACGAGCGCGGAGCCCTTCTTGAAGACGTAGCCGCGGTCGAGGATCGTGCCGATGATCGACGCGTAGGTGGACGGACGGCCGATGCCGAGCTCCTCGAGCGAGCGGACGAGCGTCGCCTCGGTGTAGCGCGCCGGCGGCGAGGTCGCGTGGCCGAGCGGCTCGAGCGACTCCGCCTCGAGCGCCTGTCCCTCCTCGAGCGGCGGCAGCACCTGCTCCGACTCCTCCGGCTCGTCGTCGCGGCCCTCCTCGTAGGCGGCGAGGAAGCCGCGGAAGCTGATGACCGTACCGGCGGTCGCGAACTCGGCGCGCTCGCCCGCCGACGAGTCGGCCGCGATCCGCACCGACACCGTCTCGCCGCGCGCGTCCTCCATCTGCGAGGCGACGGTGCGCATCCAGATCAGCTCGTAGAGCGCGTGCTCGTCGCGGGAGAGCTCGCCCTGCACCTGCTTCGGCGTCCGGAAGCGGTCGCCGGCCGGGCGGATCGCCTCGTGCGCCTCCTGCGCGTTCCGCACCTTGCGGTCGTAGCGGCGCGGCTCGCTCGGGACGTGGTCGGCGCCGTAGAGCTCGGCCGCTTGCGCGCGCGCCGCCGCGAGCGCCTGCTCCGACAGCGTCGTCGAGTCGGTGCGCATGTAGGTGATGTAGCCGTTCTCGTACAGACGCTGGGCGATCCGCATCGTCGTCTGCGCGGAGAAGCGGAGCTTGCGGCCGCCCTCCTGCTGCAGCGTCGAGGTCATGAACGGCGCGGCGGGCCGGCGGCGGTACGGCTTGCGCTCGACCGACGAGACGGCGAAGGCAGCGCCGGCGAGCCGCTCGGCGAGGCCGCGGGCGGCCGCCTCGTCCAGCTGCACGGCGTCCTCCGTCCTCAGCTTCCCGTCCGGCCCGAAGTCGCGGCCCTGGGCGACCCGCCGGCCGGCGAGCGCGGCCAGCTTCGCCTTGAAGCTGCCGGGGACGAAGAGGCCCTCGACGTCCCAGTAGGCGGCGGCGACGAACGCCATCCGCTCGCGCTCGCGCTCGACCACGAGCCGCGTCGCGACCGACTGCACGCGGCCGGCGGAGAGCCCCTGCATCACCTTCTTCCAGAGCACGGGCGAGACCTCGTAGCCGTAGAGCCGGTCGAGGATCCGCCGCGTCTCCTGGGCGTCGACGAGCCGCTCGTCGATCTCGCGCGTCTCGCCGAGCGCCCGCTCGATCGCGTCGTGCGTGATCTCGTGGAAGACCATCCGCCGCACCGGCACCTTCGGGTTCAGCACCTGGGCGAGATGCCAGGCGATCGCCTCGCCCTCGCGGTCCTCGTCGGTCGCGAGCAGGAGCTCGTCGGCGTCCTTCAGCCGCTTGCGCAGGTCGGAGACGACCGATTTCTTCTTCGAGTCGACGACGTAGAGCGGCTCGAAGTCGCTGGCGACGTCGACGCCGAGCCGCGCCCACGGCTCCTTCTTGTAGCGCTCGGGGATCTCGGAGGCGCGCTCCGGCAGGTCGCGGACGTGACCGATCGACGACTGCACGTCGAAGCCGGGGCCCAGGTAGCCCGCGATCGTCTTCGCCTTCGCCGGCGACTCGACGATCACCAGCCTGCGTCCGTTTGCGCTCTTCGCCATTCGGCGCACCTTAGCGGAGCGGGTTTGCCGGATACTGCGCCGGATGGCGCCGAAACCGAGTCGTGCCTACAACCTCGTCGCCGTGCTCTCGCGGCCGCTCTTCCTCCGGCTCTACCGGCTCGAGGCGCGCGGGCTCGAGCGGCTGCCGGCGGAGGGCGGCTACGTGCTCGCGGCCAACCACGTCTCGAATCTCGACCCGTGGCCGCTCGGTCTGCCGCTCTGGCCGGGCCGCTTCCTGCGCTTCATGGCGAAGTCGGACCTCTACTGGTGGCCGCTCTCGCTCCTGCTCGCCGGCGCCGGCGCGTTCCCGGTGCGGCGCGGTCAGGCCGACGTCGAGGCGATCGAGACGGCCGTCGAGCTCGCGCGCGAGGGCCACGTCGTCGCGATGTTCCCCGAGGGGACGCGGGCGCGGAAGGGGCTCCGCAAGCGCTTCGCCGCGCGGCCGCGCACGGGCGCGGCGCGAATCGCGCTCGACGCGGGCGTGCCGCTCGTCCCGGCGGCGATCGGCGGCACCGACCGGCTTGCACGACTCGGCAAGCTCCGCGTCGCCTACGGCGAGCCGCTGCCGCCGGCCGGGACGCCGCAGGAGCTGACCGACCGGCTGATGGCGGAGATCGAACGGCTGCGCGAGTCCTTGTGACAAGTTGTCACAAGGAGAGGCCGCTGCTGGCCGTCGACGGCGACTCGCTCGCACACCGCGCCTACCACGCGCTGCCGAAGTCGATCCGCCGAAACGCGGTCGTCGGCTTCGCCAACTTCCTCGTCCGGCTCTGGGAGGGCGAGCGGCCCCGGACGATCCTCGTCGCCTGGGACACGCTCGGCGTCCCGACCTACCGGCACGAGGCGCTCGCCGCCTACCAGTCGGGACGCGAGTTCGAGGACTCGATCGTCGAGCAGCTGGACGAGCTGCCGGCCCTCGTCGAGGCGCTGGGCTTCGCCTGCGCGAAGGGCGCCGGCTACGAGGCGGACGACTTCCTCGCCGCCGCGGCCGCCGCCGAGCCGGGGCCCGTGCTCGTCGCGACCTCCGACCGCGACGCCTTCCAGCTCGTCTCCGACCGCGTGACGATCCTGCAGCCGGTGAAGGGCGTCTCGGAGCTGGCGCGGATCGGGCCGGCCGAGGTGCGCGAGCGCTACGACTGCGAGCCCGCGCAGGTGCCGGACCTGATCGCGCTGCGCGGCGACCCGTCCGACAAGATCCCGGGCGCGCGCGGCGTCGGCCCGAAGACGGCCGCGCAGGTCCTGAAGCAGTACGGGTCGCTCGAGGCGGCGCTCGCGGAAGGACGATTCGCCGCCGAGGCCGACGCGCTCCGGCTCTACCGACGGATCGCGACGATGGACGCCTCGGCGCCGCTGCCGCCGCTGCCGGACGCCGAGCCGACCTGGAAGCGCGCGGCCGCGCTCGCGGAGGAGTGGGGTCTCGGGCGGCTCGCGGGGCGGCTGGAGGGCCTGGCATCGACGTCGTGAGCGCGGCCGCGATGGGCCGGCTGCACCCGACGGGAGCGCATCCCGAGTGCGGCAGGCGGCTCGAGGTGCTGCTCGAGCGCTTCCCCGCCGATGCCGAGGCCGCGCCGGCGGCGCGGGAGGACGTCGAGCGCTGCCACGAGCCGCGCTACGTCGATCTCGTGGCCGGCGCGCAGGAGACGACGTGGCTCGACGGCGACACCGTCTGCTCGGAGACGAGCTACGAGGCCGCGCTGCTCGCCGCCGGCGCGGCGATCGAGGCGGCGCGGCGCGGCGGCTTCGCGCTCGTCCGGCCGCCCGGTCATCACGCGTTGCCCGGCCGCGCGATGGGCTTCTGCCTCTTCGGCAACGTCGCGATCGCCGCGCGGCGCGCGCAGGCGGACGGCGCAGGCCGCGTCGCGATCCTCGACTGGGACGTCCACCACGGCAACGGCACCCAGGCGATCTTCGCGGGCGACGACTCCGTCCTCTTCGTCTCGCTGCACCAGTGGCCGTTCTATCCCGGCTCCGGCGGACCCGACGACCGGGCCGAGACGACGCTGAACGTCCCGCTCGCCGCCGGCTCGGGCGACCGCGAGTACCTCGCCGCCTTCGCCGAGATCGTCGAGCCGGCGGTGCGCGGCTTCGAGCCGGAGCTCGTGCTCGTCTCGGCCGGCTTCGACGCGCACCTCGAGGATCCGCTCGCCGACATGCGCGTCACCGCCGACGGATTCCGCGAGCTCGCGCGCCGCTCGGCCGCGCTCGCGCCGCGCACCGCCGCCGTGCTCGAGGGCGGCTACAACCTCGCGACGCTGCCCGACCTCGTCGAGGCGGCGCTCGAGGGCTTCGACAACTAGCGCGGCCGGCTTGTGGGCCGGCCGCGCGGGGAAGGATCTCAGTTGTCTGCCGTCACCGAAGCTGTGCCGCAGTCTCGGAAACTCACCCGCTACATCGACGGCGCGAGCCGGCGACTCATGACCCCCGCTTCGGGAATCGACTCACCCACGCTGAGGGAGAACGTGTGTTCTAGGCGGCGCGGGCGGACTGCAGCGCCTCGATCGCCTCGCGGCGCGAGGAGACGCCGAGCTTCGCGAGCAGGCTCTTCACGTGCGAGCGGACGGTGTGCTCGGAGATGAAGAGGCGCGCCGCGATCTCGTCGGTGCCGAGGTGCTGGTCGAGCAGCAGCAGCACCTCGAGCTCGCGGGCGGTCAGCCGCTCCGCGATCCCGTCCGGGACGCCGCTGACGCGCTGCTCGCCCTCGCGCACCTCCTCGAGCAGGCGGCGCGCGATCGCGCCGGAGAGCGCCGCCTCGCCGCGGGCGACGCCGCGCAGGAAGGAGACGATCCGCTCGGGCGGCTCGCTCTTCAGCAGGTAGCCGGCGGCGCCCGCGCGGATCGCGCCGAGCAGGTTCTCCTCGCTTTCCGACGCGGTCAGGACGACGATCTCGCTCGCCGGCGAGGACTCGCGCAGCCGTGGCAGCGCGTGCAGGCCGTCGAGCTCCGGCATCGTCAGGTCGAGCAGGACGAGGTCCGGCTGCAGCTCGCGCGCCCGCTCGATCGCCTCGAGACCGTCGCCGGCCTCGCCGACGACGTCGAACCCGTTGCCGCCGAGCAGCGCCGCGAGGGCGCCGCGCGTCAGCGGATGGTCGTCGACGATCAGGATCCGTTCGCTCACATTCCCCTCATCGGCCGCCGGGCCGCTGCCGATTAGGGGAACGTGCACGCCGAGCGCGACAGCTACGAGGCCTGGCTCTGGGGCGAGGTGCTGCTGATCGGCCTGCTCGGCGCCGCGCTCGCGCTCTTCCTCTCCTATCCGAGCCTGCGGATGACGTACCTGCTGCCGGAGCTGCACACGGTGCTGCTGACCGTCGTGATGCTCGCCGGCGCGCTCGTGACGATCCTCGCCGGCGCGCGCTTCTCGGTCGAGGGACGGCGCTCCGACCTCGTGCTCGCCGGCGGCTTCTTCGTCGGCGCGGCCGCGACGCTCGCCTTCGCGATCGCGCCGACGCTCGGCGGCGGCACCCTCGGGCGCACGGAGGCCTGGGCGGACAACGGTGCGCGGCTGCTCTCCTGGGTGCTGATCGCCGCCGCCCCCGCGCCGTTCCTCCGCGGCCGGGTCAAGCTCCGGGGCCGGCTGCTCGGGAACGTGCTCGTGCTGCTCGTGATCGCGCTCGCGTGCACCTGGGCGCTCGCGCGCGGGTTCTCCGGCGGGCTGCCGAGCCTCGACGGGTCGACCGACGACAAGCAGCCCGCCCTGCTCGTCGGCCTGCTCGCCGCCACCGCGCTCCTCAACCTGCTCGCGGTCGTCGGCTTCGGCGTCCGCTTCCGCGACTTCGACGACGACCTCGACCGCTGGCTCGCGCTCGGCGCGACGCTGATGCTGTTCGCGTCGCTGCATTCGATCTTCGCCACCCCGCTCTCGTCGGACTACGTCTCGCAGGGCGACTTCCTGCGCGTGATCGGCTTCGGCGTGCTGCTCGTCGGCGTCTGGCGCGCGATCCGCTTCTCCGAGTTCGGCCGCGCCGTCGCCGAGGAGCGGGCCCGCGTCGCGCGCGAGATCCACGACGGGCTCGCGCAGTACCTGTTCGCGGTCTCGACGCACGCGTCGATGCTGGAGGCGGGCGCCGACCCTGCGGTCGCGCTGCCGCGGCTGAAGGAGGCCGCCGCCGCCGCGCAGCAGGAGGCGAAGTTCGCGGTGCTGGCGCTCTCCTCCGCCTCGGGGAACGCCCCGTTCGACGCGGCGCTCCGCCGCTACGTCGAGTTCCTGACCGCGGACGGCGCGCTCGAGGTCGAGCTCGAGATCGACCGGACGACGCGGCTCGGCCCGGACGAGCAGATCGAGCTCTTCCGGATCGTCCAGGAGGGCCTCGCGAACGCACGCAAGCACGCGGGCGCGCGACGGGTCGTCGTCACGATCGCCCAGTCGTACGGCGAGCGCTACGTGACGATCGCCGACGACGGCGTCGGCTTCGACGGCGAGTCGAAGGGCGCCGGCCAGGGGATGAAGAACATGCGCGAGCGGGCGGCGTCGATCGGCGGCGCCTTCTCGGTCTCGTCGACGCCGGGCCGCGGCACGGCGCTGCACGTCATGCTCCGCGCGTGACGGCTTTCGCGTAGCGCTCGGCCGAGCGGCGCACCGCCTCCTTCGCGTCGCGCCGCACGACCCTCCCCCACCAGGCGCCGACGATCTGCTCGAAGTCCCACGGCTCGAGCTTCTCCGCGATCCGCAGCACCGTCTCGGCCGGCAGCGGGATCAGGTTCGGATAGCTGTACATGAAGGAGACGTGGCCGCGGTCCGGGATCACCTGGACGATGTCGCCGGAGAGCAGCAGCCGCCGCTCCGCCGAGTGCAGCACCTGGCCGCCGGCGAAATGGCCGCCGAGCCGCAACAGCGTCAGCCCGGGCGCGAGCTCGCGCTCCTCGCCTTCCCAGTAGACGATCGCCGGGTCGGGCCGCATCACCCACTCGCGGTCGTCGGCGTGGACGTAGATCGGGCAGTCGAAGGCATGCGCCCACTCGACCATCGTCGAGTAGTAGTGGCAGTGGCTGACGGCGATCGCGTCGAGGCCGCCGCGCTCGCGGATCGCGTCGGCGATCTCCTCGTCGAGGAGCGCCTGGCAGTCCCAGAGGACGCGGCCGGCGAGGAGGGCGCGCTGGCCGATCGCGAACGACGGCTCGCAGCCGATCCCGAGCAGGCCGTCGAGCTCGTCGCGGATCACCGCCGTATGCGTCGCGCGCAGCTCGTCGAGCGTCGTCCAGGCCTGGCCCGACTCCGGGACGTACTGGCGCTCGTCCTCGCAGACCGGGCACGCCTGCGGCGGCGCCTCGCTCTCCGGGTACTGGGTCGAGCAGGTGACGCAGAGGTAGGCGGGCACGCCGGTAGCTTTGCAGCATGCGGATCTTCATCGCGGGCGCAACCGGCGCGATCGGGCGCGAGCTCTTGCCGCTCCTCGCCGAGCACGAAGTGACCGGGATGACGCGCTCGCGGCCGGAGCTCGTCCTCGAGCTCGGTGCCGAGCCGGCCGTCTGCGACGTCTACGACCGCGAGCGCGTCTTCGAGGCGGTCGCGGCCGCGCGGCCCGACGTCGTCGTCTCGCTGCTGACCGACCTCGCCGAGCGGGACTTCGACGCGAACAACCGGATCCGCCGCGAGGGAGTGCGCAACCTCGTCGACGCGGCGGTCTCCGCGGGCGCGCGGCGACTGCTCGTCGAGAGCGTCGACTTCGAGCTGCCGCCGGCGGGCGCGGCCGCGCTCGCGGAGATGGAGCGGATCGCCGACGAGTCCGGCCTCGACGTCGAGCTCCTCCGCTTCGGCCTGCTCTGGGGGCCCGGCACCTGGTACGAGGAGCCGCCGAACGACGGCGCGATCCACGTCCGCGCGGCGGCGGAGGCGGTGGTCGCTGCGCTCTAAGGCGCATGCTTGCCGATAAGCAAGTATAATTGGCGGCATGGAAGGACTGGCGGCGATGGTCGAGACGGACGAGGTGGCGCGCCTCCGGACGGCGCTCGGCCGACTCTCGCGCCGCCTACGGGCCGCGCAGACCGCCGCGGGGCTGACACAGACGCAGCTCTCGGTCCTCTTCACGGTCTATCGCGCCGGGTCGTTCGGGCTCTCGGACCTCGCCGGGCACGAGGGCCTGAACCCGACGATGCTCTCCCGCGTCGTCTCCCACCTCGGCGAGCAGGGGCTGCTGCGCCGGATCGCCGACCCCGACGACCGCCGCGCGGCCCGCGTCGAGGCGACGCCGGCGGGCCGGCGCCTCTGCGAGCGGCTGCGACGCGAGCGCAACGACGCGCTCGCACGCACCCTGGCCGCGCTCGAGCCGGCCGAGCGCGAGGCGCTGAGCGCGGCGCTCCCCGCGCTCGAGTCGCTCGCCGAGCTGCTGAAGGACGCACGCGGAGCGGCGACGTGAGGCGGATCGGCGCCGCCGGCCGCCTGACCTTCGCCGCGCTCGCGATCCCCAACTACCGTCGCTACTTCGTCGGCCAGTCGATCTCGCTCGTCGGCACCTGGATGCAGATGATCGCGCAGTCGTGGCTGGTGCTGACGCTGACGCACTCGAGCGTCGACGTCGGCCTCGTCGTCGCGGCGCAGGCGCTGCCCGTGCTCCTCCTCGGCCCCTACGGCGGCGTCGTCGCCGACCGCGTCGACAAGCTGCGGCTGATGATCGCGCTGCAGAGCCTGATGGGCGTGCAGGCGCTCGTCCTCGGCGTGCTGACGGTCATCGGCGCGATCCGCTTCTGGGAGATCGCCGCGCTCGCGCTCCTGCTCGGCGTCAACAAGGCGTTCGAGAGCCCGTCGCGGCAGGCGTTCATGCTCGAGCTCGTCGGCGTCGCCGACCTGCGCAACGCGGTCAGCCTCAACTCGGTGCTCGTCAGCGCCTCGCGCGCGGTCGGGCCGGCGCTCGCCGGCGTGCTGATCGCGACCGTCGGCGACGGCGTCTGCTTCCTCGCGAACGCGGGCAGCTTCGTCGCCGTCGTCGTCTCGCTGGTGACGATGAACCGTGCGGCGCTGCAGCCGGTCGAGCGCGTCGCGCGGGCGCGCGGGCAGCTGCGCGAGGGCCTACGCTACATCCGCCGGACGCCCGAGCTCGCCGTGCCGCTCGCGATGATGGCGCTGATCGGCACGCTCGCCTACGAGTTCTCGGTCTCGCTGCCCGTCTTCGACCGCGAGGCGCTGCACGGCGGCGCGGAGGGCTACGGGCTGATGACGGCCGCGATGGGCGTCGGCGCGGTCGTCGGCGGGCTCGTCACGGCGGCGCGCGGCCGGACGGGCCTCAAGCCGATCGTGCTCGCCGCCAGCGGCCTCGGCGTCTTCATCCTGCTCGCGTCGCTCGCGCCCGACCTGCCGCTCGAGCTGGCGGCGCTCGCGATCGTCGGCGCCGCCAGCGTCTCGCTGACCGCGGTCGGCAACTCGACGCTGCAGCTGACCGCCGAGCCCTCGCTGCGTGGCCGGGTGATGGCGCTCTGGTTCGTCGCGCTCCAGGGCTCGACGCCGATCGGCGGCCCGCTGATCGGCTGGATCATCGCCGCGGCGGGCGCGCGCGTCGGCCTCGGCGTCGGCGGCGCCGCCTGTCTCGTCGTCGCCGCGCTCGCCGCGGTCGCGCTCCGCCACCTGACGCTGCGGCGCGCCGGCGTCGGCGGGATCCCGGTCGGCGAGGACGACGCCGCCGCGGCAACCGCCTAGCGTTACGCTTCCGGCGTGAGCGACAAGCGGACGGGAACCTTCCTCGGCGTGCCGTACGACTGGCGCCGGCCGACCTGGGCGCGGACGCGCGAACGCTGGTGGAACCCGAAGGAGCCGCGCCTGTTCGTGCCCAAGGTCTACGGCTGGGGCTACGACGTCAACCTCGCCCAGCTGACGAAGCGCCTGCGCCTCCGCCACTGACCGCGGACGGGGCCGTGTAAGGTGCGCCTTACATGTGGTCTCGCTGTCCCACCGCCGAGGAGATCGCGCGCCGGAAGCTCGTCCTGCGCAGGTCCGCATGGACGCTCGTCGCCGCGGCGGCGATCGGCGCGCTCGCCTGGAAGGCGGTCACCTCGCCCGGCGGAGTCGTCGACCCGACTGCACAGGGCGTTCGGCTCGGGCACGGCGCGGTCGTCCTGAACAGCGCGCTGCTCGTCTTCCGCGAGGGGCTCGAGGCCGTGCTCGTGCTCGCCGCGTTCACGGCCAGCTTCGTCGGCGCGAACCGGCGCCTGCGGCGGCCCGTCGCCGCGGGCGGAGCGGCCGCGCTCGCCGTCTCCGTCCTCACCTGGTTCGTCGCGATCTGGGCGATCGGCGCGCTCGGCGGCCCGGGCCTCGACGTCCAGGCCGCGACCGGGCTGCTCGCGGTCGCGGTGCTGCTCGTGGTGATGAACTGGTTCTTCCACAAGATCTACTGGACCGGCTGGATCACGGCGCACAATCGCAAGCGCCGCGCCCTGCTCGGCGGCCCGGTGGCGCGGAGGACGCTGCTCGGCCTCGCCGTGCTCGGCTTCACGGCGGTCTACCGCGAGGGGTTCGAGGTCGTGCTCTTCCTGCAGAACCTGCGGATCGAGGCGGGCGCGACGACGGTGCTCGAAGGCGTCGCGATCGGCTTCGCCCTCACGGTCGCCGTCGGCGTCGTCACGTTCGTCCTCCAGCACCGGCTGCCGTACAGGCGGATGCTCGTCGCGACCGGCGTCCTGCTCGGCTTCGTGCTGCTCGTGATGGTCGGCGAGAGCGTCCAGGAGCTGCAGCTCGCGGGGTGGCTGCCGACACACGAGCTCGGCGTCTCGTTCCCCGGCTGGGTCGGACTCTGGTTCGCCGCGTTCCCGACGGTCGAGGGCCTGCTCGCCCAGGCCGCAGCCGCGATGCTGGTGATCGGCTCCTACTTCGTCGCCGAGTACGTCCGCGTCGGCCGCCCGCGCGCCCGCAGCATCGAGCAGGCGCACGGCGTCTCGTAGAAGAAGCCCCGTCTCCGGGGCTTCTTCCGTAGCAGGCCTGTAAGCCGGAGACTCGGCCCCCTTTCCCGGACGGGCGCCCGCGGCCTGCCCGAAGGAGGATCAATGGAGTCTGAAGTGGCCGATTTCCTGCAGTACTGCCGGGTCGAGCGGCGCCTCGCGGAGCTGACCTGCAGCGCCTACGAGCGCGACGTGCGCGCCTGTCTACGCTTCCTGCAGGGCGAAGGGGTGACGGCCTGGCAGGAGGTGGGACCGGCCCATCTGCGCCGCTTCCTCGCCGATGAGGCGGCACGGCGGCCGGCGCCCTCGAGCCAGGCGCGGACGGTCGCGGCGCTGAAGGGCTTCTTCCGCTTCTGCCTCGAGAACGAGTACCTGGAGCGCAACCCGGCGCTCGTCCTGCGCACGCCGAAGAAGCGGGAGGCGCTGCC
>DASSSQ010000133.1:0-6968 GCA_035708405.1 Gaiellaceae bacterium | reverse complement strand
GGCCCGATGCGGGGCCCCGCACCGCTCCCGCTGGACGGCCTCCGGCCGATTCGTTTTACTTCGCCGATCGAACGGCTACTCCGCAGCTTCCTGCCGGTCGCGCTCGTCGCGCTCGCGCTGCCGCTCGCGGCCGGCGCGGGCCGGACGGCCTCGTTCCCGCAGCGCGGCGTGCTCGAGCCGGGCAAGAGCCTCGCCGGCGTCCGCCTCGGCGACACGCGGGCCGCCGTCGAGGCGCGCTGGGGGACGCGCTACCGCGTCTGCAGCGAGTGCGGCGAGCCGACCTGGTACTACCTGGCGGGGACCCGCGAGCCGCTCGGCGCGGGCGTCACCTTCCGCGGCGGTCGCGTCTCGGCGGTCTTCACGCTCGGCTCGCCGACCGGCTGGCGGACGAAGGAGGGGCTGCTGCTCGGCGAGCAGATCGACCGCGTCCACGACATCTACGGCGCGCTCAAGTGGCGGCTCTGCATCGGCTACGGCGCGCTGACGATGCGCCGGCCGGGCGTCGTCACGTCGATCTACACGAACGGCGAGGCCGTCTACGGCTTCGCGCTGACGCGCCCGTACGAGCCCGTCTGCCAGTAGCCGCGGCCGGGTTTCCCGCCTCGCCCGGCGAGGGTAGGTGCGGTGCATCCGAACGAGGAGGCGGAGATGAAGATGCGCGTCGTGCCGACGAAGGCGCATGCGGCCGTCGACCACGTGGTCGGGCCGACGCTCGTGATCGCGCCGGAGCTCTTCCGGCTGAAGAGCAGCAAGAAGGAGTCGCTCGTGCCGAGGGCGGCCGGCTCCGTCCAGGGCCTCTACTCGAACCTGACCGACTACGAGCTCGCGGCGAAGCGCGTGCTGCCGATGAAGGCGCACCTCGCGCTCGACGCGGCCGGCGGCGCGGCGCTCGGCGCGGCGCCCTGGCTGACCGGCGCCGCCCGCCGCGGCAAGCGGCACTGGCTGCCGCTCGCGCTCGTCGGCGCGATGGAGATCGGGCTCGCGCTGACGACGAAGACGGAGCCTGGCGACAAGCACCGGCTCGACCACCGGCTCAGGTACGCGTGGAAGCTCGCGAAACGGCCGCAGACCTGGCAGGCGATGGGCAAGGCGGGCAAGACCGTCGCCGCCTCGCCGACGCTGCGCAAGGCGAGCGGCAGGCTCGCGAAGGCCTTCTAGCACTGCCGGCAGCGCCGGTACGGTGCGGTTCCCGTGCCGGCGCTGCTCGTTCTCCTCTGTGTGACCGCGGTCTGGGGCGTCACGTTCGTCCAGGTCAAGGACGCGGTCGCGCTCTATCCGCTCTTCGCCTTCCTCGCGCTCCGCTTCGGGATCGCGACGCTGACGCTCGCGCCGGCCGCGGCCGCGCGGCTGCGCGGGCTCGGCGTCGCGGGCACGGGCGCGGCGGCGTTCCTCGGCGCGCTGCTCGCGGCCGGCTACGCGCTGCAGACCGCCGGGCTCGAGCGGACGACGGTCTCGAGCGCCGGCTTCGTCACCGGGATGTACGTCGTCCTGACGCCGGTGATCGCGCTCGCCGTCTTCCGGCTGCGGATCGCGGCGGCGGCGTGGGGCGGGGTCGCGCTCGCGACCGCGGGGCTGGCGCTACTCGCAGGCGTCCACGGCGGCTCGGCCGGCGGCGACCTGCTCGTGCTCGCCGCGGCGGCCGTCTACTCGCTGCAGATCGTGCTGCTGGAGCGCTACGCGCCGCGTTACGACCCGCTCGGCTTCACGCTCGTCGAGATGGCGGCCGCGTTCGTCGGCCTCGGCGCGGTCGCCGCCGGCGAGGGGCGGCTCGGCGTTCCGCACGGCTGGACGGTCTGGGGCGCGCTGGTCGTCACGGGCGTCTTCGCGAGCGCGCTCGCCTTCCTCGCCCAGACGTGGGCGCAGCGGCGGACGAGCGCGACCCGCACCGCGCTCGCCTTCTCGATGGAGCCGGTCTTCGCCGCGATCTTCGGCTACACGCTGGCCGGCGACCGGCTCGGCGCGGCCGGCTGGGTCGGCTGCGCGGCGATCATGGCCGGGATCCTGCTCGCCGAGCCCGCGGCCTCGGGCTCGCTCGCGCGGCTCGTCCGGGGGCGGCTCGCGTGAGCTTCCTCCGCTCCGTCGTACTCAAGCGGGACGAGGTCGAGAGCTTCGGCCGCTACCCGTACGCGGTGCCGGCGATCCGCACGCTCGACGAGCTCGAGCTCGACCCGGCGGTGACACTGCTCGTCGGCGAGAACGGGAGCGGCAAGTCGACGCTCGTCGAGGCGATCGCCGTCGCCGCAGGCTTCAACGCGGAGGGCGGCTCGCGGAACATGCGCTTCGCGACCCGCGACTCCGTCTCCGACCTGCACGAGCACCTGCGGCTCGTCCGCACCGGCAGGCGGCCGCGCACGGGCTTCTTCCTGCGCACGGAGAGCTTCTTCAACGTCGCGACGCAGGTCGAGGAGCTCGGCGCCGAGATCGCGTCGGCCTACGGCGAGCGCTCGCTGCACGAGCAGTCGCACGGCGAGTCGTTCCTCTCGCTCGTTACGAACCGCTTCGGCCGGGATGGCCTGTACCTGCTCGACGAGCCGGAGGCGGTCCTTTCGGTGCGCGGCATCCTGGCGCTGATCCGGCGGATGCACGACCTCGTGGCGGAAGGCTCGCAGTTCGTCGTCGCCACGCACTCGCCGATCCTGCTCGGGTTCCCCGCCGCGACGATCTACGAGCTCGGCGAGGACGGTTTCGCGCGCGTCGCCTGGGAGCAGACCGAGCACGTCCAGCTGACGCGCTCGTTCCTCGAGGATCCCGGGCGGTTCCTCCGGCATCTGCTCGCCGATTAGGTCGCGGCCGGCCGACGAGCACGCCGACGCCGAGCGCGGTCAGGCAGCCCTCGACGAAGAGCGAGGCGATCCCGAGCGGCTCGCCCCAGTTGCCGACGTCGTCGCCGCCCTGCGGCAGGCCGACGGAGCGCGAGACGAGGAAGGCGGAGGCGGCACCGAGCGGAAGCAGCGTCGCGGCGAGCCATGCGCGGCGGTCGCCGCCGGCGATGAGCGCCGCGGCGGCGCTCGTGCAGCCGACGATCAGCGCCACGTAGAGCCAGCCCTGGTAGGGGATCTCGGCGAAGGTCCCGGGCGCGTCGAGCAGGTGGATCAGCGCGACGCCGAGCAGCCCGATCGCCGCGACCGCGCGAGCGACCCCGTCGTCCGGCGCGGGACGGGCCAGGACGACCCGCCCCGCAGCGGCTGAGCGATCAGCCTTCGTCGTAGACACCGACGAGCGGATTCGTCGAGGCGAAGATCCCGCTCGGGTTCGGGTACCAGATCCAGACGTGGAGCGTGACGAGCTTCGGGTGCCAGAAGTTGAACTTGGCGCCCGTCTGCGGGCTCGTCGCCGCGCACTCCGCCTGCGAGCTCTTGAAGACGAACGTGCCGTCCACGTAGTGGCACGCGGCGCCGAAGGAGCCGTAGCGCGCACCGGGCAGCGGTGCCTTCGCCGGCTTCGCGGGGAAGATCCACTCGAGCGCGCCGAGCTGCCAGTGAGTGCCGCTGTGCTCGTAGACGAGGATCGGCGGCTTGCGCACGTCGAAGCCCGTCACCTTCGGGTTCAGGTAGTGGTAGCCCATCTCCGGGATCATCCGCGTGATGATCCCGTAGCCCCTCGACTTCGCCAGCCCGAGGTCGGTCGCGTAGGGCGCGGTCGCGAGACGTGCGAGGGCGAGTTGCGACGCGAGCGTCGACGAGCTGCCGGAGCCGGAGCTCGCGCCGGCCGCGGTTGCGAGCGAGGCCGCGGCGGCGAGCGCTGCCACGGCGAGAACGATGCGGCGCATGGTGTCCTCCTAGTGATGGAAGTAGGGATCGAGGACGCTGACCTGGGTGATGCGGTCGACCGGGAGCTCGTTCCGCGACGCGGTCCTCCGGATCGCCTCGGGCGTCGGCGCGTCGTAGACGCAGAACGTCTTCGTCCCGTCGCTGCTCACGTACGAGTGCACCCACGTCACGCCCTCGTCGGCGTTCCGGCCGATCACGGTCAGGCACAGCTCCGCGCCCTCGTCTCCGCGAGGGACTCGCAGCCCTTCCGGAAACGTGCGCTCCACGACGTACCGCGGCATCTCGATCCTCCTCTCTCGTTCCTGGACTGTTGCCGCGACGGTACGAGCGAGCGGGCCCGGCGCGCATCGGCGGATCCGCCCATCTCACGGGTGGCCGCCTACCCAGGTTGGAGCGCCGGCTTGCGCGGGGACGCGATAGGTAGCACCATCCACCTCGTGGTTTCGATCGTGCCGACTGCCTCGAATGCCGCCGGCGATCTGCTCGAGCGCGCCGACGCGTTCGCCGCGCTCGAGGAGGCGCTCGCCGCGGCACGGCACGGCGAGGGCCGCCTCGTCTTCGTCTCGGGTGACGCCGGAATCGGCAAGAGCGCGCTCGTCCGCGCGTTCTGCGCCTCGTGCGCCGGCGAGCGGATCCTGATCGGCGCCTGCGACGGGCTGCGGACGCCGCGCCCGCTCGGGCCGCTCGTCGACATCGCGGCGGCGGTCGGCGGCCCGCTCGAGCAGGCCGTGGCAGCCGGGGACACGGCCCTCTCGGCGTTCGACGCGCTCGTCGACGAGCTGCGCTCCCAGCCCGACACCGTGGTGGTGCTCGAGGACGTCCACTGGGCCGACGAGGCGACGCTCGACATCCTCGGCCTGCTCGGGCGGCGCGTCGAGCAGCTCGGCGCGCTCGTCGTCGCGACGTACCGCTCGGACGAGCTGACGCGGACGCATCCGCTCCGGATCGTCCTCGGCGACCTCGCGACGGTGGAGGGAATCGTCCGGCTCCACCTCGAGCCGCTCTCGGCGGAGGCCGTCGCCGAGCTCGCCGCTCCACACGGCGTCGATGCGGCCGACCTCCACGCGAAGACGGCAGGCAACCCGTTCTTCGTCACGGAGGCGCTTGCGAGCGGCAGCGCGGAGGTTCCGGCCACGATTCGCGACGCGGTGCTCGCGCGCGCGGCGCGGCTCTGCGGGCCGGCCCGGGAGCTGCTCGACGCGGTGGCGATCGTGCCGCAGCAGACGGCGCTCTGGCTGCTGGAGGCGATCGCCGGCGCGACGCTGGGCGCGCTCGACGAGTGCCTCGCCTCCGGGATGCTGCAGGCCGAGGACCACGCCGTCGGCTTCCGGCACGAGCTGGCACGGCTCGCGATCGAGGAATCGATCGACCCGCACCGGCGCGCCGGCCTGCACAGAGCGGCGCTGCAGGCGCTGCGCGGTCCGCCCGACGGACGGCCGGACCTCGCCCGGCTCGCGCACCACGCCGACGCGGCGCACGATGCGGCGGCGGTGCTCGAGCTCGCCCCCGCGGCGGGCGACCGTGCTGCCGCGGTCGGGGCGCACCGGGAAGCGGCGGCGCAGTACGCGCGCGCGCTCCGCCACGCCGACCGCCTGTCGCCGGCCGAGCGCGCCGAGCTGCTCGAGCACCACTCCTACGAGTGCTATCTCACCGACCAGCAGGCCGAGGCGATCGCCGCGCTCGAGGCCGCGCTCGAGTGCTATCGCGCAGTCGGCGACGTCCGCAGTGAGGGCGTCGGCCTCTGCTCGCTCGCGAGCCGTCGCTGGTGCGCGAGCGACATCGCAGGCTCCGAGGCCGCCGTCGCCGAGGCGGTCGCCGTGCTCGAGCGGCTGGGGCCGAGCCCGGAGCTCGCGCGCGCCTATGCAGCCGCGTCGTCGCTCGCGATGAACCTCGAGCAGGCGGAGCCCGCCTTCGCGTGGGGGGAGCGGGCGCTCGCGCTGATCGACGAGACCGAGATGGCGGAGACCTTCGTCTACCAGCTGAACAACATGGGCACCATGGCACTGCTGCTCGGCCGGCCCGAGGGATGGGCCCTGCTCGAGCGGAGCATCGCCCTCGCCGCCGAGGCGGGGCTCGAGGATCACGTCGGGCGGGGCTACATCCATCTCGGCTGGGCCGCCTCGCGCACGCGCAACTACGCGCTGCTCGACAAGCTCGCCGGCGGGATCGACTACTGCACCGAGCACGGCCTCGAGCTCTGGCGGCTCTACCTGATCGCCTTTCGCGCCCGCGGAGAGCTCGATCGAGGCCGCTGGGGGGAAGCGGCCGAGTCGGCGTCGTTCATCCTCCGCCAGCCGGCCCAGGCGCCGCTGTTGCAGATCCTCGCGCTGACCGTACTCGGCATCGTCCGCCTCCGTCGCGGCGATCCGGACGCGTCGTCGCCGCTCGACGAGGCGCTCGAGCTGGCGACGGACAAGGGGAACCTCCAGCACCTCGCGCGCGTCGCGGCGGCGCGGACGGAGTCGGCGTGGCTCGCCGGCCGGCCGGACCTCGCGCGCGAGGCCTCCACCCAGACGCTCGAGCTGGCGCTCGAGCAGGAATCCGCGTGGGTCGCCGGCGAGCTCGCCTTCTGGCGCCGCCGGGCGGGGATCGACGAGCCCTGCCCCGCGATCGCGGCGGAGCCCTACGCGCTCCACCTCCGCGGCGACTTCGCAGGCGCGGCCGCGCGCTGGCACGCGCTCGGCTGTCCCTACGAGGCCGCGCTGGCGCTCGGCGACGCCGGCGACGCCGGGTCGCTGCGGCGTGCGCTCGCGGAGCTCCGGGCGCTGGGCGCGGGGCCCGCGGCGGCGCCGGTCGCGCGCCGGCTGCGCGAGCGCGGCGAGCGCGGCCTCGCCCGCGGCCCGCGCTCCTCGACGCGCGGGAACCCCGCCGGGCTCACGGCGCGCGAGGTCGAGGTGCTCGCGCTCGTGGCGGAGGGGCTGACGAACGGCGAGATCGCCGAGCGGCTCTTCCTCTCGACGCGGACGGTCGAGCACCACGTGGCCGCGATCCTGCGCAAGCTGGCGGCGAAGACACGCGCGCAGGCGAGCTCGGAGGCGGCGCGCCTCGGCCTTGCCGGCCGAGCCGGTTAGCGGCGCGCGGCGACGACGAGGTTCACGAGAACGATCCCGGCCCAGCAGACGGCGAGCGCCGCCAGGCCGTGCCCGAGCGCGATCGCCTGATCGGAATGCCGACGCCGAGCGAGATCGCCGCGACCAC
>DASSSQ010000132.1:0-27725 GCA_035708405.1 Gaiellaceae bacterium | reverse complement strand
CATCCCCGAGGACGACCCGCGCAACCCGGCCGTGATCGCGGACAACGTCGGCGACAACGTCGGCGACTGCGCCGGCATGGCCGCCGACCTGTTCGAGACGTACGCCGTGACCGCGGTCGCGGTGATGCTGATCGGGACGCGCTTCCCGGCGGGCCACATCCCGCTCTACCCGCTCGCGCTCGGCGCCGTCGCGATCATCGCGTCGATCATCGGCACCTGGTTCGTCCGCGTCGGCCGCAACGGCTCGATCATGAACGCGCTCTACAAGGGCGTCGGCGTCTCGGTGCTCGTCTCGGCGGGCGGCTTCGTGCCGATCACGATGGCGTTCGACTCCGGCAAGTTCGGCTTCGCCGACCTCTACATCTCGGCGATCGTCGGCCTCTGCGTCACCTTCGCGCTCGTCGCGATCACCGAGTACTACACCGGCACGCGCTGGAACCCGGTGAAGGCGATCTCGAAGGCGTCGATCACCGGCCACGCGACCAACATCATCGAGGGCCTCGCGATGGGCATGCAGGCGACCGCGCTGCCCGTGATCGCGATCGTGGTCGGGATCCTCGTCGCCAACCACTTCGCCGGCCTCTACGGCGTCGGCGTCGCCGTGATGGCGCAGCTCTCGATGACCGGGATGATCGTCGCGCTCGACGCGTACGGCCCGGTCACCGACAACGCGGGCGGTATCGCCGAGATGGCCGACCTGGACGAGTCGGTGCGCGCGATCACCGACCCGCTCGACGCGGTCGGCAACACGACGAAGGCGGTGACGAAGGGCTACGCGATCGGCTCGGCCGCGCTCGCCGCGCTCGTCCTCTTCGACAGCTACACGAGCGGGCTCTCCGACAAGGGGCTCTCGACCGTCTTCTCGCTCTCGGACGCGTGGGTCGTCGGCGGGCTCTTCATCGGCGGGCTGATGCCGTTCCTCTTCGCGTCGCTCGCGATGCAGGCGGTCGGCCGCGTCGGCGGCGAGGTCGTCACCGAGGTGCGGCGGCAGTTCCGCGAGATCCCCGGGATCCTCGAGGGCACCGGCCGGCCCGAGTACGGCCCGGCGATCCAGATCGTCACCGGCTCGGCGATCCGCTCGATGCTCGTGCCGGCGCTGATCCCGATCGTCTTCCCGATCGTCGTCGGGATCATCAACGTGAAGATGCTCGGCGGCCTGCTGATCGGCACGATCGTCACCGGCCTCTTCCTCGCGATCGCGATGACCTCGGGCGGCGGCGCCTGGGACAACGCGAAGAAGCTGATCGAGGACGGCGAGCACGGCGGCAAGGGCTCCGAGGCGCACGCCGCCGCGGTCACCGGCGACACCGTCGGCGACCCGTACAAGGACACCGCCGGCCCGGCGATCAACCCGATGATCAAGATCACGAACGTGGTCGCGATCCTGATCATCCCGCTGCTCGTCTCGATCCATTAGCCATTCGGCGGGCGCCTTCGGGCGCCCGCCAAACGGCTAGATTCCGACGATGCCACGGCGGCGGCGCGAGCACAGGCTCGAGCGGGTCCTCGGGACGAACGCGCTCTTCGCGACCGCGTACGGCAACGTCGGCTCGTCGATCTACTACGCGCTCGGCGTCGTCGCCGTGCTCGCGCTCGGCCTGACGCCGGTCGTCTTCATCATCGCCGGGCTGATCTTCGCCTGCACCGCGGCGACCTACTCGGAGGGGACGATCCGCTATCCGGAGGCCGGCGGCTCCTCCAGCTTCGCCCGCCACGCGTTCAACGAGCTCGTCTCGTTCGAGGCGGCGTGGGCGCAGATGCTGAACTACGTCGCGACCGTCTCGGTGTCGGCGTTCTTCGTGCCGCACTACCTGTCGGTCTTCTGGCCGCCGCTGAAGCAGAACCCGTGGGACATCGTCGCCGGCGTGATCGTGATCGCGCTGCTCGTGCTGCTGAACGTCGTCGGCATCCAGGAGTCGGCGCGGATCAACATCTTCCTCGCCGTCACCGACTTCGCGACCCAGCTGCTGCTCGTCGTGCTCGGCTTCGCGCTCGTCTTCTCGCCGCACGTGCTCGCCGCGAACGTCCATTTCGGCGTCGCGCCCGGCTGGGGGTCGTTCTTCCTCTCGATCCCGCTCGCGATGCTCGCCTACACGGGGATCGAGACCGTCTCGAACATGAGCGAGGAGGCGCGCGACCCGATGCGGACGATCCCGCGCGCCGTCCTCTTCGTCGCGGTCGCCGTCTTCGCGATCTACTTCACGCTGCCCTGGATCGCGCTCTCGGCGATGCCGGTCGAGCACGTCGCCGGACACACCTACAAGACGCTGCTCGCGCTGCCGCCGACCGAGTCCTTCCGCGGGCAGCACGGCTACCAGAACGACCCGGTGCTCGGGCTCGTCAACAACCTCGGCCTCGGCGCCGGCTTCACGCACGTGCTCCAGATCTACCTCGGCATCCTCGCGGCGACGATCCTGTTCATCGGCGCGAACGCCGGCGTGATCGGCGCCTCGCGGATCACCTACGCGATGTCGGGCTACCGGCAGCTGCCGCTCGTCTTCCGCAAGATCCACCCGCGCTACAAGACGCCGTGGCTGGCGCTGCTCGTCTTCGCCGGCGGGATCCCGATCCTGCTCACGCTCTCCGGCCAGACGACCTTCATCGGGACGATCTACTCGTTCGGCGCCACGTTCTCGTTCACGGTCGCCCACGTCGCGCTGATCCGGATCCGGATGAAGCGCGCCGACCATCCCGAGGACGCGGCGTTCCGGCGGCGGCTGAACGTGCGCTTCCGCGGCGTGCACTGGCCGGTGTTCGCGATCCTCGGGGCGCTCGGCACCGGGCTCTCGTGGCTCGTGATCGTCGTCCAGTACCCGTCGATCCGCTACACGGGGATCGGCTGGCTGGTCGTCGGCCTCGTCTTCTACGTCGTCTACCGGCGGCGCGTCGTGCGGGCGCCGCTCTCGCAGACGGTGCGCGCGCCGGTGCAGCTCGGCGCCGCGGCCGCGCTCGAGTACCGCAACATCCTCGTGCCGGTCGTCGAGGGCCGCGAGTCGGCGGAGGCGGTCGACCTCGCCTGCCGCCTCGCCGCGGAGCGGCGCGCGGCGATCGTCGCGCTGCGCGTGATCGTCGTCCCGCTCGAGCTGTCGCTCGACACGCCGCTGCCGGAGGACGAGGCGCGAGCCGACGTGCTGCTCGACCAGGCGCGGGCGGTCGGCGAGCTCTACGGCGTGCGCACGATCGCGCGCATCCTCCGCGCGCGCCAGGCGGGCCGCGCGATCGTCGACGAGGCGGTGCGCCGCCACTCGGAGATCGTCGTGCTCGGCGCGCCGCGCCGCGGCCGCCGGCGCGGCGGCGGCATCTTCGGCAAGACGGTCGACTTCGTCCTCCGCAACGCGCCCTGCCGGGTGATGGTCGCCGCCGGGAGGAAGGCCGCGTGAGGGCATACAGGGGCGGGATCGCGCTGCTCGGGATCGTCCTCGTCGGGCTCGGGCTCGCGATGATCGGCGAGGCGGCGCTCCGGGGCGCGCCGGTCGGCGCGCTCGTCGGCGTCCTCTTCGTCGCCGCCGGCGGCGGGCGCCTCTACCTCCTGCGCCGCCGCTAGGCTCCGCCCGTGGCGCGCAAGCTGCCCGTCCTCAAGCGCGTGATCGACGCGCCGTCGCTCGCGTCGGTCGCCTACGGGGAGATCGCCTCGTCGATCTACTTCGCGCTCGGGATCATCGCCTTCTACGCGCTCGGGCTGACGCCGCTCGTGCTGCTCGCGGTCGGCGCCCTCTTCCTGCTCGTCGCGCTCTCGTACGCCGAGGGCACGTCCGCGATCCCGGAGACCGGCGGCGCCGCCACCTTCGTCCGCCGCGCCTTCAACGACCTCGCCGGCTTCGCGACCGGCTGGGTGCTCTTCCTCGACTACCTGATCGTGATCGCGCTCTCGGCGCTCTTCTTCCCGCACTACCTCGGCGTCGCGTTCGGCCTGCCGACGCTCGACCGCAGCCCCTACGACGTCGTCGTCGGCTGCTGGGCGATCGTGCTCGTCTCGCTCGTGCGGCTCGTGCGGCGGCCGAGCTTCTACCGGATCGGGATCCTCGTGCCGGCGCTCGACCTCGTCACGCAGGTGCTGCTCGTCGCGCTCGGCTTCGCGCTCGTCTTCTCCTGGCACGGGCTGACCGTCGGCATCCACGTCGGCAGCTCGCCGAGCTGGCACGACCTCGCCTTCGCGCTGCCGCTCGCGATGCTCGCCTACACCGGCCTCGAGACGGTCGCGAACTACGCGGAGGAGGTGCGGCGGCCTGGCGTCGACCTGCCGCGAAGCGTGTTCGCGGCGATCGGGACGGTGGTCGTCGTCTACGTGCTGATCGCGCTCGTCGGGCTCTCCGCGTTCCCCGAGCGCGCCGGCCGCACGCAGCTCGGCGGCCGCTGGCTGCACGCGCCGCTGATGGGGGTCGTCTCTCAGATCGACACGCACCTGCCGGACTGGGGCGCGCACGCGCTCCGCGTCTACGTCGGGCTCTCCGGCGCGCTGATCCTGCTCGCGGCGATCACGACCTCGATCTCCGGCTTCTCGCGGCTCGCCTACTCGCTCGGCGAGCACGGGATGCTGCCGGCGCAGTTCGGACGGCTGCACCGGCGGACGCTCGTCTCGCCGCAGGCGATCGCCGCGGCGGCCGCGATCTCGATCGTGCTGCTCGTGATCACGGCCTTCCTCGGCGACGACGTCTCCTTCCTCGCCGCCCTCTTCTCGTTCGGCGTCCTGCTCGCGTTCACCGCGGCGCAGGTCGCCGTCGTCCGGCTGCGCTTCGCCGAGCCCGGGCTCGACCGGCCCTACCGCGTGCCGCTGACGATCGGCCGCGTGCCGGTGCTGACCGTCGCCGGCGCGCTCCTCACCTTCGCGATCTGGGTCTCGGCGATGGTCACCCACCGCGGCGCCCGCTACGGCGGCCTGATCTGGCTCGCACTTGGCCTCGTCGCCTACGTGCTCGTGCGCCGCGGCCGCGGCGAGGGGATCACCGAGCGCGTCCTCTCGCCGGACGAGCAGGTGCTGCCGGAGGCGACCTTCTCGCGGATCCTCGTGCCGATGAAGCTCGGCCTGATCGGCGAGGAGATGATCGCGACGGCGGTCCGGCTCGCCCAGGAGCGCGGCGCGAGCGTGACCGCGCTGCACGTCGTCCGCGTGCCGCTCGAGCTGCCGCTCGACGAGCCGATGATCGACCGGGAGGAGCGCGCCGAGGCGTCGATCGCGGAGGCGAAGCTGCTCGGCTCGGAGAACGGCGTCGAGGTCGAGGGCGCGATCGTCCGCTCCCGCTCGATCGGCCACGCGATCGTCGCGCAGGCCGAGGCGACGGGCGCCGACCTGATCGTGCTCGGCTCCGCGCCGCGCTGGCGCCGCCGCTCGCAGTTCTTCTCGCCGACCGTCGCGTACGTGCTCGAGCGGGCCCCGTGCGAGGTGCTGATCGTCGCCTTCCCGCACGGCGTGATCGAGGAGGAGTCGGCGGTTACGTGACCGCGCCCGTCGGCTAGGCTCAGCCCCATGAAGGCGCTGATCATCGGCTGCGGCCGCGTCGGCTCGTCCGTCGCGCTGACGCTCGACAAGGCGGGCTGGGACGTGACCGCGATCGATGAGCGCGAGGAGGCGCTCTCGCGGCTCGGCGACGACTGGGGCGGCGGCTTCCTCGTCGGCCACGGCATGGACGTCAAGCTCCTGCGCGAGGCGGGGATCGAGGAGGCCGAGGCGGTCGTCGTCGCCACGAACGGCGACAACACGAACATCGTCGTCGGCCAGGTCGCGCAGAAGATGTTCGGGATCGAGTGCGTCGTCGTCCGCATCCTCGACCCGGCGCGCGCCGAGTTCTACGCCTCGCGCGGCCTGCGCACCGTCTGCCCGACCTCGAACGCGGTCGCGGTGCTGACCGAGGCCGTCCGCGCCTGCGAGGTACGGCCGAAGGCGGTCCGCTGATGTACGTCGTCGTCGCGGGCGGCGGCAAGGTCGGCGCCAACGTCGCGCGCACGCTGCTGCGGACCGGGCACGAGGTGACGCTGATCGAGCAGCAGGCGGACCGCTTCGAGATGCTCGAGCAGGAGTTCGAGCACCAGGTGCTCGCCGGCGACGCGACCGAGATCTACGTGCTCGAGCAGGCGGGGATGCGCCGTCCGCCCGACCTCGTGATCGCGGTCACCGGCGACGACGAGGACAACATGGTGATCTGCCAGCTCGCGCGCGAGAAGTACGGCGTCCAGAAGCTGATCGCCCGCGTCAACGACCCGCGCAACCAGGCCTACTTCGACCTGCTCGGGATCTCGCCGACCGTCTGCGCGACCTCGGGAATCCTGGCGCTCGTCGAGCACGAGGTGCCCGAGCACGACATGATCCACCTGCTCGAGCTGCGCAAGGAGAACCTCGAGATCGTCGAGGTGATGATCGACAAGGACTCGCCCTCGGCGGGCAAGCCCGTCTCGCGGCTCGCGCTCCCGGACGGCGCGCGCCTGATCTCGGTGATGCGCGAGAGCGGCGCCGAGATCGCCGACGAGGACACGGAGCTGCGGCCCGGCGACCAGGTGCTGGCGATCCTCGAGCCGGGTAAGGAGGACGAGCTACGACGCGTCCTCCTGAAAAAGTCCTAGTCGTCGCGCTGGCGGCGCTCGCGGCCGCGGGCTGCGCATGCCACGCCGCAGCGGCGGGCTCGGACTGGCCGGCCTTCAACGGCAACTCCGCGCGCACCGGCTATCTCGCGCGGACGGGGATCACGGCCGCGAACGTGCGCACGCTGCGCCGGCAGCAGGTGCGGCTCCCGGGCACGGTCGACTCGACGCCGATCTACCTGCACGGCGTGACCGTCGCCGGCAAGCGGCGCGACGTCTTCTTCGTGACGACGACCTACGGGAAGACGCTCGCGGTCGACGCGGCGAGCGGCAAGCTGCTCTGGAGCTACACGCCGCCGGGTTACGCCTCGTGGGCCGGAAGCTACCGGGTCGCGAACATGCCGCCGGCCGCCGACCCGAGTCGCCGCTACGTCTACGCCGGCGCGCCCGACGGGAAGATCCGCAAGCTCGCCGTCGCGAACGGGCACGCGGTCTGGGCGACGGCGGTCACGAGGCTGCCGGAGCGCGAGAAGCTCGCCGCCGGGCTGAACGTCGACCGCGGCCACGTGATCGCGGCGACCGACGGCTACGTCGGCGACCAGCCGCCCTACCAGGGCCACGTCGCCGTGCTCGACGCGGCGAGCGGCAGGATCGTCTCGGTCTGGAACTCGCTCTGCTCGGACCGGCACGCGCTGATCGATCCCGCGTCCTGCCCGGAGAGCGGCTCGGCGGTCTGGGCGCGCTCCGGGGTCGTCGTCGAGCCGGGATCGCATCGCCTCCTCTTCGCGACCTCGAACGGGCGCTTCGACGGCGGCACCTACTGGGGCGACAGCGTCGTCGAGCTGACGCCGGACGCGACCGCGCTGACGCGCCACTGGACGCCGGCCGAGTACCAGCACCTCGAGGACGCCGACCTCGACCTCGGCTCGACCGGGCCGGCGCTGCTTCCCGGCGGCTTCCTCGTCCAGGGCGGCAAGGACGGGAAGCTGCGGCTGCTGCGCCTGTCGCGGCTCGCCGGCGCGAACGCGCGCACCGGCGGCGAGGTGCAGACCGTGCCGACGCCCGGCGGCACCGACCTCTTCTCGGAGCCGTTCGTGCGCGGCGACCTCGTCTTCGTCGCCGACGCCGCCGGCACCGACGCGTGGCGCTTCCGCGGCGGCCGGCTGCGGAAGGCCTGGGGGAACGGCACCGCCGGCACGAGCCCGCTCGCCGCCGGCGGCCTGCTCTACGTCTACGACCCGAACGGCGGCCTCGCCGTCTACGCGCCCGCGACCGGCAAGCTCGTCGCGCGGCTCGACGCAGGCGCCGGCCACTGGCAGAGCCCGGTCGTCGCCGACGGCCGGATCGCGCTCGGCGAGGGGAACGCGAACGACCACGCGCAGAGCGGGATCCTCGACATCTGGCGCCTCCCGTAGCGCGCGGCGCCTTCAGTTCCTTGTGACAGAGTGTCACAAGGAACGCTTCGGCGGCAGCGTCCCGGCGAGCTGCTTCGCGATCGCGTCCGGCGGGCGGACGCGGAACACGACGTCGAGCGCGACCTCGCCGAGACCCGGGTAGCGGGGCTGGCGCTGCCGGTCGCGGACGATCCGGCGCACGCCCTCGTAGCTCGGCCGCACGGCTCCGAGCTCCTCCGCCGCCGCGCCGGCCTGCCGCCAGATCTCGGCGACCGGCGTCCCCGAGTCGGCGAGCATCTCGACGAGCGCGACGAGCCGGGTCGGCAGCCGGGGAGCGAACGAGGTCACCGCTCCATCGTCGCGTCGAAAACGTCACGCCCGGGTGCCGAAATCGCGCCACCTTCGCGTCCTTGTGACACTGTGTCACAAGGAGGAGAAGGCGCTGCCCGGTCAGCCGGCGCGGCGGCGGCGGACCTGCGGGCCCTGCTGGCCGAGCGCGGCATAGGCGAGCGCGGAGAGCGACTCGTTCAGGTTCCGCAGCTCGTGCGCGATCACCGTCAGCTCCTCGCGGCTCTCCAGGCGGCGGTTCAGCCGCTCGAGCTCGCCGGCGACCCGGTCGAGCCGCTCGAGCAGCGCGTCGAGCTGCCGGTCGGCGACCTCCTGCGGGCGTTCCACGCATCGCATGTTAGACGGGTGATACGCTCCGGCCGCAATCGGCGAGCGGTAAGGGAACTCCGGTGCGAGTCCGGGACGGTCCCGCCGCTGTAAGGGGAGACGCTCCTCGCCAGACGCCACTGGCCTCCGGGCTGGGAAGGCGGCGAGGGGGGAGCCCCGAGTCAGAAGACCTGCCGCCCGCCGCGACATCGAACCCCTCGCGGAAGGGAGGATTCGTGCTTCGCCGTTCACTCGTCCTCGCAGCTCTCCTGGCGCTCGCCGCCGTCTTCGCGTCGGCCTCGCCGGCCGCCGTGCCGCACCGGATCGTCTCGCTCTCGCCGACCGCGACCGAGACGCTGTTCGCGATCGGCGCCGGCAAGCAGGTCGTCGCCGTCGACAACGACTCCACCTATCCGGCGCAGGCGCCGCGCACGAAGCTCTCCGGCGTCACGCCGAACGTGGAGGCGATCGCCGCCTACCGGCCCGACCTCGTCGTCATCGCCTACGACCCCGGCGGCCTCGCGGCCGCGCTCGCGAAGCTGAAGATCCCGGTGCTCGACCAGGACGCCGCGAAGAACTTCGCCGGCGCGTACGCGCAGATCCGCCGGCTCGGCGCGGTCACCGGCCACCGCGCGGGCGCGGCCGGGCTCGTCGCGCGCATGAAGGCGCGGATCGCGAAGGCCGTCGCCTCCGCCCACGACCGCGGTCGCGGGCTGACCGTCTACCACGAGCTCGACCCGACGCTCTACTCGGTCACGTCGAACACGTTCGCCGGCCAGGTCTACCGCCTGTTCGGGCTGAAGGACATCGCCGACGCGGCCGACAAGACGGGCTCCGGGTATCCGCAGCTCTCGGCCGAGTACGTCGTCGCCTCGGATCCCGACCTGATCGTGCTCGCGGACACCGTCTGCTGCGGCCAGTCGCGCGCGAGCGTCGCGTCGCGGCCCGGCTGGTCGGGGATCCGCGCGGTGCGCGACGGCGAGGTCGTCCGGCTCGACGACTCGATCGCGTCGCGCTGGGGCCCGCGGATCGTCGACTTCGTCCGTGCGATCGCGAGCGCGCTCCGGCACCTGCCTGCGGGGCGATGAGCGCCGTCGCAGTCGTCCTGCGGCTCGCGCGCCCGCGGCGGCGGGTGCCGCTCTGGGGCGCGGCGGCGGTCGCGCTGCTGCTCGGCTCGCTGCTCCTCGGCGCGCTCGTCGGGCCGGCGCAGCTCGGCGTCGGCGCGGTGCTGCGGTCCCTGGTCGCGCACGCGGGGCTGCCCGTCGCGTCGCATCTGTCGGCGACCGACGACGCGATCCTCTGGCAGATCCGACTGCCGCGCGTCGTGCTCGGCGCGCTCGTCGGCGCGATCCTCGCGACCGCCGGCGCCTCCTACCAGGGCGTCTTCCGGAACCCGCTCGCCGACCCGTACCTGCTCGGCGTCGCCGCGGGCGCGGGCCTCGGCGCGACGCTCGCGGTCGCCTACGCGCCCGCGCGCGAGCTGCTGCCGCCGGCCGCGTTCGCCGGCGGCATGGTCGCCGTCGGCCTCACCTACCTCGTCGGCCGCTCGGCGGGCGGCGACCGCTCCGGGACGACGTTCGTCCTCGCCGGCGTCACCGTCGTCTCGTTCTTCACGGCGCTGCAGACCTTCGTCCAGCAGCAGCACTCGGACACGCTGCAGCAGGTGTACTCGTGGATCCTCGGCAGCCTGCCGAGCTCCGGCTGGCGCGACGTGTGGCTGCTGCTGCCGTACGCCGGCTTCGCGCTCGCCGCGCTGCTCGCGCACCGGCGGCTGCTCGACGTCCTCAGCCTTGGCGACGAGGAGGCGGCGAGCCTCGGCGTCGACGTCGGCCGCGTCCGGCTGGTCGTCGTCGTCGCCGCGACCGTCGGCACCGCCGGCGCGGTCGCCGTCAGCGGGTTGATCGGCTTCGTCGGGATCGTCGTGCCGCACGCGCTGCGTCTCGTCGTCGGCCCGAGCTACCGCGTGCTGCTGCCGCTGTCGATCGTCGTCGGCGCCGCGTTCCTCGTGCTCGCCGACGTCGTCGCGCGGACGGCGCTCTCGCCCGCCGAGCTGCCGATCGGCGTCGTGACGGCGTTCTGCGGCGCGCCCTTCTTCGCGGTCGTCCTGCGGACGAGCCGGAAGCTGACGGGATGATCGAGCTCGAGCGCGTCTCGGTCTCGCACGGCGGCGCGCGCGTCGTCGACTCCGTCTCGTTCGCGGTCGAGCGCGGCACCTGGACCTGCCTGCTCGGCCCGAACGGCGCCGGCAAGTCGACGCTGCTGCGCGCGATCGCCGGCCTCGTGCGCGCGAGCGGGACGATCCGCGTCGACGGGACGCCGCTCGGCGTGCTCGACCGCCGCGAGCTCGCGCGCCGCGTCGCCGTCGTCCCGCAGCTGCCGCAGCTGCCGCCTGCGCTCACCGTCGAGGAATACGTCCTGCTCGGCCGGACGCCGTATCTCTCGTATCTCGGCAGCGAGAGCTCGCACGACCACGCGGCGGCGCGGCGCGCGGTCGAGCGGCTCGATCTGCGGCGCTTCGCGGCGCGCCGGCTGGGGGCGCTCAGCGGCGGCGAGCGGCAGCGCGCGGTGCTCGCGCGCGCGCTCGCCCAGGAGGCGCCGACGCTGCTGCTCGACGAGCCGACGACGGCGCTCGACGCGGGCCGGCAGCAGGACGTCCTCGAGCTCGTCGACGAGCTGCGGCTCGAGTCGGGGCTGACGGTGCTCTCGGCGATGCACGACCTGACGCTCGCGGGCCAGTACGCGCAGCGGCTCGTCCTGCTCACCGGCGGCCGCGTCGCCGCCGACGGCGGCCCGGACGAGGTGCTGACGGAGGCGCTCGTCGCCGAGCACTACGGCGCGTCCGTGCGCATCGTCGGCGGCGCCGTCATCCCCGTCCGGCGATGAGGCTGGCGCTCGCCTGGAGCGGCGGCAAGGACTCGGCGCTCGCGCTCCAGGCGCTCCGGCGGGACGGCGTCGAGCCGGACGCGCTGCTGACGACGGTGACCGAGGGCTACGAGCGCATCAGCATGCACGGCGTCCGCCGGAGCCTGCTCGTCGCGCAGGCTCGCGCGGTCGGCGTCCCGCTGCTCGAGGTGCGGATCCCGCAGCGGTGCACGAACGAGGTCTACGACGAGCGGATGGCGGCGGCGAACGCCGATCTCGACGCCGTCGCCTTCGGCGACCTCTTCCTCGAGGACGTGCGCGCCTACCGCGAGGAGCGGCTCGGCCGCGTCGGAAAGAAGGCGCTCTTCCCGCTCTGGGGCTCGGACACTGCCGCGCTGGCTCGCCGTTTCCTCGCCGACGGCTTCCGGGCGACGCTCTGCTGCGTCGACCCGCGCCGGCTCGACGGGTCGTTCGCCGGCCGCGCGTTCGACCCGGACGAGCTGCCCGCCGGCGTCGACCCGTGCGGCGAGAACGACGAGTTCCACACCTTCGTCCACGCGGGCCCGATCTTCGACGCGGCGGTTCCGATCGAGGTGGGCGAGCCCGTCGAGCGCGACGGCTTCGCCTTCTGCGACCTACGCTAGCGCCGTGAGCGCCGCGATCCTGACGATCGGCAACGAGCTCGTCTGCGGGGACGTCCCGAACACGAACGGCTCCTGGCTCGCGAAGCGGCTCGAGGGACTCGGCGTCACCGTCACCCTGCTCGCCTCGCTGCCGGACGACCTCGAGCGGATCGCCGAGTTCGTCCGTCGCGAGGCGCCGCTCGCCGACCTGCTGCTCGTCACCGGCGGCCTCGGCGGCACCCCCGACGACATCACCCGCGAGTCGATCGCCGCCGCCTTCTCCGTCCCGCAGGAAGAGGTCGCCGCGGTCGCCGACGACCTCCGCGCCCGCTTCCCGGGCCACGCCGACTACGTCGCCCGCTGGGCCAACCTTCCCGCCGGCAGCCGTCCGCTCGCGAACCCGCTCGGCGGCGCGCCCGGCTTCGCGATCGAGAACGTCTACGTCCTGCCCGGTCTGCCGGCGGAGATGGAGGCGATGTTCGAGACGATCGCGGACGAGCTGCGGGCCGACGCGCCGATCGCCACCTGGCGACGCACCTACCGGACGACCGAGGGCAGCATCGTCGGCGTGCTCGAGGAGGCGGTCGCGCGGCACCCGCAGGTGCTCGTCGGCTCCTATCCGAGCTTTCATCCGCACGGGAGCGAGGTCGAGGTCGTGCTCAAGTCGCGGGACGCCGCCGCGGTCGACGCCGCCGGCGCGTTCGTCGAGCGGGCGCTCGCGGAGCTCTAAGCGGCGGTCATGCTCACCGGCGCGTGCGGCAGCCCGCCGACCGGCTTCCCGCGCACGGTCACGTCCGCGTTCCACGGCGCGCCGAGCCGCAGCCACAGCTTCTTGCGCAGGCCGAAGCGGAGCATGCCGCCCTCACCGAGCACGCGCTCGTAGACGACCGGCCCGGTCTCCGAGCCGAGACGCACCTCGACCCAGCAGTCGCCGCGGCTCGCGCGCACGACGAGCGTCCCCGGCGCCTTCGGCGTCGCCTGCACGCGCCGCGGCTGCGAGGACGTGCGCCGCGCCGGCGCCGTCTGCTTCTTCACCGGCGCGACGAGCTGCGTCTGCGTGATCGCCGTCCGCTGCGGCGGCGAGAATCCGAGCTGCCAGACGACGACCGTCGCGGCGGCGAGCGCGACCACCGCGCCCGCGACCGGCCGCGCGACCCGGGGCAGCTCGCGGACGCGCTGCGGCCGGTGCTGGATCGGCGGCAGCTCCTCCTCCGGCGCCGCGAACTTCTCGTTGTACTCGTCGACATAGAGGCCGCCGTTCAGCCCCAGGAACTCGGCGTAGGTGCGCAGGAAGCCCCGCACGTACGCCTGTCCGGGCAGCACCTCGAACCGCTCCTCCTCGAGCGCGCCGAGGTACTTCGCGCGGATGTGCGTCTCGCGCTCCACGTCGGCGAGCTCCAGCCCTCGATGCTGGCGAGCCTGCCGCAGGCTGCTGCCGATCTCGAACATTGGCGCTCCTGTCTGTGCGGTGCTCGGATTCTAGGCACGCTTGCGCATCTGTCCACCTTCGCCTAAGCTGACAAACCTATGCAAGGCGAGGTATTAAAGGGCCATCTCGATCTGCTGCTGCTGGCGACGGTGGCCGAGGAGCCGGCGCACGGCTACCTCGTCGTCGAGCGCCTGAAGGAGCGCACCGGCGGCGAGCTCGACCTCGCGGAGGGAACCATCTATCCGGCGCTCTACCGGCTCGAGCGGCAGGGGCTGCTCGAGAGCTCGTGGTCGACCGCCGGCGGCCGGCGGCGCCGCGTCTACCGGCTGACCCGGCGCGGCCGGGACGAGCTCGCGACCAGGCGCTCCGACTGGCAGCGCTTCTCCCGGGCGATGCGCGCGGTGCTCGCATGAGCTATCCGGAGCGGCTCGGGCGGGAGCTCGCGGCGGTCGGGATCCACGGCCGGCTGCGCGGCCGGATCCTCGCCGAGGCGGCCGACCACCTCGCATCGGGTGGGACGGAGGAGCGCTTCGGCGACCCGCGCGCGATCGCCGAGCGGTTCGCGGCGGAGCTGGCCCCGTCGGTCTCGCGCCGCGGCGCCTGGAGCGCGTTCGCCGCGCTCGCCGTCGCGGGCGGCGTCTACGCCGTCGCGTTCCTCTCGGTCTCGCCTCGCACCGCCGCGCCGGCGCCGTTCGCCGTCGCCGTCGTCGCGCCGCAGGTCGCCTTCGTCGCCGGCTGCCTCGCCGTCCTGCGCGCGCTGCGACGTCCCGCCGACACCGCTGTGATCGGCCGGCGCGCGCTGCTCGGGATCGGCGCCGGGATCGCGGCGCTCGGCTCGGTCGCGTCGCTCGCCTCGCCGCTCTACGCCGTCCCGGTCGTGCTGCTGCTCGCGGCCGTCCCGCGCACCGTCGCCGCTGCGCGCCTGCGCGCGCCCGCCGCGGTCGTCGGCGACCTGCGCGACGACCTCGGCCTGCGGATCGAGCCGTGGCGCGCCGCCCGCTGGCTCGCGCTCGCCCTCTTCGTCGTCGTGGCCGCGGCGGGCGCCGTCCAGGGCGATCCGTTCGACGGCCTTCTCCGCGCCGCACTCGAGTCGCTCGCCTGCCTCGCCGGCTTCTGGGCATTCGGAAGGCCGATCGGGCTCCGCCGCTAGCATCGGAGGGTGAGCGTCGCCTCGCCCGAGACCTACCTCGCCGGCCTGAATCCCGCCCAGCGCGAGGCGGTCGTGACGACGGAGGGGCCGCTGCTCGTGATCGCCGGCGCCGGCTCCGGCAAGACGCGCGTCCTCATCCACCGGATCGCGCACCTGCTCGCCGCCGCCGGCGCGAAGCCGCACGAGATCCTCGCGATCACCTTCACGAACAAGGCCGCCGGCGAGATGAAGGAGCGGGTCGAGACGATGCTCGGCGCGGCCGCGCGCGGCGCGTGGATCATGACCTTCCACTCCGCCTGCGGTCGCATGCTCCGCTCGGAGGCGCCGCGGCTCGGCTACCGCTCGAACTTCACGATCTACGACTCGGCCGACCAGCTGCGGGTCGTCAAGGCGTGCCTCGAGGAGCTCGAGCGCGACCCGAAGCGCTTCGTCCCGCGCGGCATCCACGCGCAGATCTCGAACGCGAAGAACCAGCTGATCGGCCCCGACGACTTCGCGGCGCGCGTCTCGTCCTTCTACGACCAGACCGTCGCGGACGTGTACGGCCTCTACCAGCACCGGCTCTTCTCCTCGAACGCGGTCGACTTCGACGACATGCTGATGCTGACCGTCGAGGCGCTCGAGCGCTTCCCCGAGGCGCGCGAGCAGTGGCAGAAGAAGTTCCGCTACGTCCTCGTCGACGAGTACCAGGACACGAACCACGCGCAGTACCGCCTGCTGCAGATCCT
Source organism: Gaiellaceae bacterium (assembly GCA_035708405.1). GTDB lineage: Bacteria > Actinomycetota > Thermoleophilia > Gaiellales > Gaiellaceae > DASSSQ01. The sequence goes on along the minus strand of DASSSQ010000132.1, from coordinate 12,372 downwards.
GGGCGCGAAGCACCGCAACGTGATGGCGGTCGGCGATCCCGATCAGAGCATCTACGCGTTCCGCGGAGCCGACATCCGCAACATCCTCGAGTTCGAGCGCGACTTCCCCGGCACGCGAACGATCCCGCTCGAGCAGAACTACCGCTCGACGAACACGATCCTGCGCGCCTCGAACGCCGTGATCGCGAACAACCGCGAGCGCAAGGAGAAGACTCTCTGGTCGGAGCTCGGCGAGGGCGAGCCCGTCCGCGTGCTCGAGACCGAGGACGAGCACGCCGAGGCCCGCTTCGTCGCCGCCGAGATCGCGGCGCTCGTCGAGGAGGGCGCGAGCGGCCGGGAGATCGCGGTCGTCTACCGCACGAACGCGCAGAGCCGGGTGCTCGAGGACGTGCTCGTCCGCCAGGCGATCGGCTACCAGGTGATCGGCGGCCCGCGCTTCTACGAGCGCGCCGAGGTCAAGGACGCGATCGCGTACCTGCAGGTGCTCGACAACCCGTTCGACGCCGTCTCGCTGCAGCGGATCGCGAACCGGCCGCGGCGCGGCGTCGGCGACACCTCGCTCGCGCGCCTGGCAAGCCACGCCGACACGCAGGGGATTCCGCTCTGGGAGGCGCTCGGGCAGGCCGAGGAGGCCGGCGTCTCCGGCGCGTCGCTGAAGGCCGTGCGCGCGCTCCACACGCTGCTGCAGTCGCTGCGGGCCTCGGCGCAGGAGCTGACGGTGCCGGAGCTCGTCGAGGCGGCGCTCGACCGCAGCGGCTACCTCGAGGCGCTCGAGGCGGAGCGGACGATCGAGGCGCAGGGCCGGATCGAGAACCTGCAGGAGCTCGTCGGCGTCGCGCAGGAGTGGCAGCAGTCCGCGGCCGAGCCGACGCTCTCGGCGTTCCTGCAGGAGATCTCGCTCTACTCCGACCAGGACGCGATCCGCTCCGACGACGGCCTCGTCACGCTGATGACGATCCACAACGCGAAGGGGCTCGAGTTCCGCGCCGTCTTCATGATCGGCATGGAGGAGGGGATCTTCCCGCACTCGCGCTCGATCGAGGAGAACGCGGTCGAGGAGGAGCGGCGGCTCGCCTACGTCGGCATGACGCGCGCGAAGGAGCGCCTCGTGCTGACGCACGCGATGCGGCGGACGCTCTACGGCCGCTCCGACGCGAACCTGCCGTCGCGCTTCCTCGACGAGCTGCCCGCGGACGGCGTCGAGCGGGAGCGGCTGCGGCCGGCGTCGTGGTCGCAGTACGGCGCGCCGCGGCCGCGCGAGGTCGCGCCGCGCGGCGACGCGCCCGAGCTCGCGACCGGCGACTCCGTCCGTCACGGCTCGCTCGGCGAGGGCATCGTCACGCGGATCGAGCCGGGCGGCGTCGTCACCGTCCGCTTCGCGGCGGACGGCTCGGAGCGCCGGCTGATGCTCGACTACGCGCCGCTCGAGAAGGTCTAGCCGGCCGCGATCGAGCTCGAAGCCGGCGCCACATCCCATCCGCCATGGCGCCGAAGCTGCGGCTCGGACAGGCCGTGTTACCCTGCCGCGTCGCATGCGGCGCGTCCCCTTCCTGCTCGTCCCGGCCCTGCTCGCGCCGGTGCTCGTCGGCTTCGTCTTCGCCGGCGGCGGCCGCTCTCGCGAGGCTGCGCCGCCCGTCGCCGCGCAGGAGTTCGGTCTCGCACGCGCTGCGCACGCGACCGCCGCGCGCCAGCTGGCGCGGCTCGCCGTCCCACGGCCGCGGCTGCTCCCGTTCGGGTGGCCGGCGCGCGGGACGATCACGGGCGCGTACGGCTCGGACGACGGCCGCCCGCATCCCGGCATCGACATCGGCGTCCTCCGCTCGCGGACGGTGCGCGCGGCGGCGCCCGGCCGCGTCCTCGACGCCGGCTACACGCGCGGCTTCGCCGGCTACGGCAAGGTCGTCGTCGAGCGCGTCGGCCGGTACACGGTGCTGTACGCGCACCTCGCGCGCGTGAAGGTGCATCGGGGCGAGCTCGTCCCGCGCGGCCTCCGGATCGGCGTCGCCGGCTGCACCGGCTGGTGCACCGGAACGCACCTCCACTTCGAGGTCCGCAAGGGCCGCCGCACCGTGAATCCCCTGCGGATGCTGGCGAAAGCCCGCTAAACTGCCGCCGCGGGGGCGGTTAGCTCAGTTGGGAGAGCACCAGCTCGACAAGCTGGGGGTCACTGGTTCGAGCCCAGTACCGCCCATGAAAAAAGGCCCTGGAAACAGGGCCTTTGTAGTGCCGTGATAGACAACGCGCGACGGGCGGTGCTACCACGGTGCTACCGCCTCGCGCGACACCGTCGCATAACTCGGCGCTCAAACGCCGTCCGAACTCGCGGCGATACTGCGCCGCATGGCGAGCGAGACCGTCCCGATCGAGTCGCTGCTCCTGGATGTCGAGAACCCGCGCCACGATGCCGTCACGTCGCAGCGCGACGCGATACAGGCCGTCATCGAGGAGCAGGGCGGGAAGCTCTCGAATCTCGTGAGGGACATCGCGGATCACGGTCTGAGCCCTCTCGACAGGGTCTTGGTGTTCAAGAAGGGACGGAGCTGGGTCGTCGTCGAAGGGAACCGACGAGTTGTCGCGTTGAAGCTGCTGCGCAATCCCGACCTTGCCGCGGGAACGGCTATCGAGCGAGAAGTAAGAAAGATCGCCGCCTCGGCTCAAGACGTCCCGAGCGCTATCGAGTGCGGAGTCATCGGATCACGGGAAGACGCGCGACACTGGGTTGAGCTCCGTCACACCGGCGAGCAGGAAGGGCGCGGGGTGGTTTCATGGAATGCGCTCGCGGCGGCAAGGTTCAACACGAAGCCGGGGACCGCGACCGCGAAAGCTGTCACCTTCGTCGACACGGTGCAGTCCGCATTCCCGACCAACACGCGGATCCAGTCGGCCCTCGAGACGATTTCGAAGACGCGGCTGACAACGCTGGGCCGGCTCATCGCGGACCGCGACTTCAACGATCATCTGGGGCTTGAGCAAGACGATGGCCGTCTGCTCGCGCACTTTCCAGCCTCAGAAATCGAACCCATCCTCGAGAGAGTGCTTGAGGACTTGGCAACGCACCTCTCGGTCACGAAGATCAAGACGAAAGACATGCGCCGTCGCTACATCTCGAGTCTGCCGAAGCCCAAATCGGCGGCGTACCGCAATGAACCGCAGGCGCTTGATCCGAAGCAGAGTGGTGCTGCGCGAACAAGTCGCTCAGTACGGCAACAGAAGCCGGGTTCGCCCTTCAAGGACTTGAGCTTGCAGAGGCTCGATCAGCGGATCAACGACATTGTCGGCGAACTCCGGAAACTCGACCTCGAAAAGTTTCCAAATGCAGCTGCCGTTCTCACGCGTGTGTTGCTCGAACTTGCCGTTGATCAGTTCATACAGAAGAAGAGCTTGCAAGCGCAGGGCAAGCTGAAGGAGAAGTTGCGGCGGTGTCTCGGCGTCGTGGACGCGACCGATAAGGATCCGAAGTACCAGGGCGTGCGTGCGGGGTTGAGCGATGGGACGAGCATGTACGCCGTCGCGACGCTTCATGGATACGTGCACAACCAACACTTTCATCCGACGGCGACCGAGGTTCGCAACATCGTCGCCAACCTCAAGCCGTTTCTTCAAGCGATGAACGACCTTGCCTAACGCGCCTGCTCGGTACCTGAGTCCGCTTAGGTATCCCGGTGGGAAGGCGAGGCTAGCCGGCTTCATGGCGGGCGTAATCTCGCGGCAGCCGAGCGTTCCGCGCATCTATATCGAGCCGTTCGCCGGCGGCGCCGGGGTAGGGCTTTATCTGCTTTACAACGAGTACGTCGAGGAGATCGTGCTCAACGATCTCGACGGAGGCGTGGCCGCCTTCTGGCGCTCCGTCTTCTCACGGACGGACGAGCTACTGCATCTAGTTCGCACATGCAGACCCTCGATCGACGAATGGCACGTGCAGCACGAGCGCTACAACTCCAAGAGCTGCGACGAAGTAGAGCTCGGCTTTGCCACGTTCTTTCTCAACCGCACCAACCGGTCCGGCATCTTGGATGCCCGGCCGATCGGAGGCTTTGAGCAGGAGTCCACATGGGGCATCACGGCTCGCTATGACGCTGGTCGCCTTGCGGCGCGAATCGAACGTCTCGCGCGCTACTCGACGCGTGTGACTATCTGCGAGGAGGACGGAATCGAGCTTGCGAGGTCCTATCTCGACGAAACGCGATCCTTCATGTACCTCGATCCCCCCTACTTGCGTAACGGCGACGAGCTGTACCTGAACACCCTCACGTGGGACGACCACGTGCAGCTCGCGCGGCACCTACAGGGTGGGGACAACTGGGTTCTCACATACGACGACGACAGCCGAGTACCGCTGGTGCTCTATCCCAGCTATCGATGTGCGTCGTTTGAACTCTCGCACACCGCGTCGGTCCATCATCTAGGGCGCGAGTACGCGGTGTTCCCTGATGGACTGGTGGTAGAGACCCTCGAGGGTCTCGGCGTCAACGCTGAGTTCGTTTAGCGTTACAGCAGGCTCACGGATGCGAGCGAGTCGGCGACGAACCGCGCTACGCGACATATCGCAGCGCAGCTTGCTCGCGCTGGATCTCGCGGAGCATCGCATCGCCGAGAACGCGCGCGAGCTCGACGGGTACGGCGTCGCCGACGATGCGGTAGCCGTTGGCAAACGTTTCGGGGAAGACGTACCAGTCTGGGAAGGTCTGGATACGTGCGCATTCGCGGACAGTGAGTTGGCGATGCTCTTCGGGGTGGATCGACTGGTGCGAACTGTGCCGCTGGCCGGAGCCGTCGAGCTTCGGCTTTCCCTGTGCTCGAATCACCTTCGCTGGGCGGTCCCAGTGAAGGCGGTCACGCTTATACGCTGGGTTGCGCTTGCCGGGCGGCGTCGCCGCAAAGCCCTGCACCACTTGCTCGCCGTGGCGACGGGCAACGTGGTTCGGAACAGCTGGGGCCTCGCCCGGCCGAGCCGCCGGCGGGAGGTCAGCGATCGCGGCCCGAACGTCGCGCCACGGGGCCGAAGCGCTGAGCGGCTGCGGACCGAGCGGGTCGTAATGGGTCGGTTCCGGAAAGACGGGCGGCCGGTCGCCGCGCAAGCCGAGGATGATGACTCGTTCGCGGCGTTGGGGGACGCCGTAGTCGGCGGCGTTGACAAGGCGCCAGGTTAGTGCGTAACCCGCAGCCTCCAGCGCCGAGTGGATACGCTCGAACGCGCCCCCGCGTTTGCCGTCTTCGTCGACGGCGTTGATCAGCCCCTTGACATTTTCGAAGATCAAGCCGCACGGCTGGACGGTTTCGAGCAGCCGGACGTAATCCTCGAACAAGCGTCCCGTCTCGGCCTGTAGACCCTCGCGCCTTCCTGCGACTGAAAACGTGACGCACGGCGGCCCGCCGGCGAGCACCGCTGCCTCGCCCGTGCGAAGGCCGGCTGCGGCAAGGAGTTCGTCGCCGCTTACATCCCGAACGCTTCGTTCGAGAATCTCGCAGGCGGAGAGGTAGTACGCGCCGGTCGGCAGCCGCACCCGCGCAGCGGCGTTCGCGCGCAGGGTCCGACACGCGTACGCTTCCCATTCGACGGCGACCCGCGTCTCGAACCCCGCAAGCTCGAGCCCCAGGTCCAAGCCGCCGCCGCCGCTGAAGAGCGAGACGACCGCTGGTGCGCTGTCCATGCATGACATGTCTGTTTCAGACCATAGTCTGTTGACGGATAGTCACGCCAGCATAGAGCCTGCGGCGGATGGAGTCTCCGATCGGAGCTGTCTTCGGCGTGGTCCTGCGCGAAAAACGTGAAGCGGCGGGCATCTCGCAAGAGCAGCTTGCCGACCGCGCCGGACTGCATCGCACGTACGTGAGCCTGATCGAGCGAGGAAAGCGGACTGCGAGCATCGAGGTCGTCCGCAAGGTCGCGAAGGCCCTCAACGTCAGCATGGCGTCTCTGATCGACGAGACGGAGAAGCGGCGTGGCTGAGTGGCGGCGCGCCGAGGAGCGAGGGTACGTCTATCGGCCGGACATCGTTCCCGACGACTTCCCGGCCGCCGAGATCTTCGGCTATCCGCCTGAGGCGGACACTGAGGCCGCACGGGAGGCGCGCGCTCGCTGCGCCTGCCCGTTCAAAGGCGGTGCTTGCACGAAGCTGCTGAGCGCGGCGAAGACCGGCGTGTGCTCGGTGCGCTACAAGGCGGCGGGCTTCGAGTCCAGCGTCATCTGGGCGACCTGCGCCAACCGGCTCAAGGGGCCGCCGTTCCAGGCCGCGCTCGAGCGCAGCTTCGGCGAGGACGCGGAGAAGGCAGACCTGGTGACCGAAGTTCGCCTGAAGGACCCAGACATGTCATTCGACGGCGTAGGGATCCTGGTCGCCGAAGACGAGAGCGTCGAGTTCGTCGGGATCGAAGCCCAGACGATCGACACGCGCGGTGGTCGCATCCTGCCGATCTTCGAGTCGTACGTCGAAGGTCGTCCGGACGAGTGGCGGCAACGGTTCGCCGCCCGGCCGACCTTCGGTGTCAACACCACGAATGTCTGGAAGCGATTGCTGCCGCAGGTGTTGAACAAGGGCCGCATGTTCTCCGACTGGGAGAGCAAGCTGTTCGTGATCCTCCAGGACTCGCTGCTCCAGTTCATCCGGCGGCGGATGCCGCTGAAGCAGCTCCCGCGGCAGGAATGAGTCGTGCCGAGATCGTATGGCTGCCGTGGGACTACACCGGCGAGGTCGACGACGAGACCGGCCAGAGGCTCACGGAAATCGGGGAGCCGGTCTTCACGACGCTGGCGCAGGTCGAGGAGGCGTTTGTGACAATCCATGCGGCGCAACGGCCGGCATTCGTCGAGACTGTTCTCGCGAAGCTCGGCAAGGACAATCGCAAAGCTGAGGCCGTCAGGCGAAAGGCCGCAGAGGCCGCGAAGGAGGCGAAAGAGCGGCTTCAGGCCGATGCGGACGAGCCGGAGGCGTGAATTTGCAACGCCTCGATCACCTTCGCGGTCGTGCCGTTCAAATCGCGACGCACCTGAAAATCCCAAAATCGCAGAACGGTCCACCCCATCGAGGCGAGCGCTGCGTCAGCCGCGCGATCTCTCTCGATATTCCGCCTGATCTTCTCGTCCCAGTAGTCGCCGTGGCGCCCCGGCTTATACGCCGAGGGATGGCCGTGCCAGAACTTGCCGTCGACGAAAACCGCGACGCGTCCTCCCGTCCATGCCAGGTCAGGCCGCCCGGGGAGCCGACGGTCATCAATACGGTAGCCGCGACTGCCGGCCGCCCAAAGGGCGCGGCGGAGCATGATTTCCGGCCGTGTGTCTCGGCGCTTGATGCGGGACATCGCGCGTGAGCGCTGTTCGGGCGTCAGGTTGTCCACCTGACTCAACTGTAGAAGCTCTCTGCGGCTGCGGGGCCTCGCGAGTACAACGCCCTCAGCTCCCGCGTAGCGAGAAAGCCGACTGCTGCGACTACTTCGCTCCATCTCGATCGGCAAAAGCCGCCGACAGTGCCGCGCGAATCATTGGCTCGGTCCCGGGGATCGGCCGCGTGTAGCCGCGGTGGGTGCGTTCGTCGACGTGCCCGACGAGCTGCTCGGTGAGCGCGGTCGGAAGGCCCTGCGCGCGGACCATGGAGATGTAGAAGTAGCGGAGGGTGTGGAACGTGAGGTCGGGGAGCTTCGCCTTGAGGCGCGCCTTCTGCCAGACGCGCCGGTCGAAGTTGGAGTCGCGCCAGTAGCTGCCGCGCGGGGAGGGGAAGACGAGGCCGTGCGGGTTGTGCCGCTCGTCGACCTGCTGGGAGACGGACAGCTGGCGGAGGGCGTGGGCGGCTTGTGGTGCGAGCAGGATCTCGCGCGCGCCTGCGAGCGTCTTCGTCTGCTCGACGAGCTCGCCTTTGTAGAACTGGCGGATGATGCGAACGACTTCATTGCCGGGGGTGAGGTCGACTTCGCTCCAGCGGAGCGCGAAGCATTCGGCTTTGCGCGCTCCGGTGAAGGCCGCGAAGAGGACGAGCGTTGCGGTGCCGCGATCGGGCATCGCCCGGGCGAGCCGGTGGACGTCCTCGAGCGTCGGCAGGTTCGGCTTGCGCCGTCGCGTTGCCGGCTTGTCGGCGTCGGCGACGGGGTTGTGCGCGATCAGCCGCCACTTGCGGGCGAGCTTGAGCGTGTACCCGAGGGTGGTGACGATGCGGCGGACGGAGTCGTTCGAGAGTCCGGACTTGGTGAGCTTGTCGCGGAAGCGCTCGATCTGCTCGACGTCGATGTCGTCGACGCGGTATGGGCCGAACTCGGGCAGGAGGTGGTTGCGGATGTCGCGCTTGTACTGCACGGCGGTGCTGGCGCGCAGCTCGGCTTGCGTGACGCGCGCGTCGAGGCGCGGTAGATAGTCGTCGTTGACGAAGTCGCGGTAGAGCCGCCGCTTGTGCGCGACGCGGATGCCTTTGCGGGTGAGGTAGCGGAGCTCGTCGCGCCGTTCGAGTGCCGCTTCCTGGGTGGGGAAGCCGCTTTCCCATTGCCGGTTTCCGCCGGAGCGGTAGGTAATGTCGTAGACGCGGCCGGTCGGGAGGTCGCGGTAGTAGACGCCTTCGTGCTTGGTCCGCTTGCGTTTGGCGCGGGCCATCGTTAGCTCGCCTTCTCGTAGAACTGGCTGATGTACCTGGCGGGGGCGTCGTCGGGGATCAGCCAGGGCGAGCGGCCGGCGCTCGGGACCATGCGGCGGGCGCCGGGGATGAGCCCCTCGTTGAGGAGCTGGCGGGTGGTGCGCTCGCTCTGGCCGAGCGCGGCCGCGAGCTCGCCGACGGTGAGGTAGCGCGGAGGCTGCGACAGGGGCGTGGTCGGAGTGATGTCGCTGATGATCTGGCTCATGATCCTCCTTCGATTGTCCTGTCGGGAAGCGGCTGCTCAGGCGGCGCGCCGCAGGTGCGCGGGATGCACGCGCGGCGCGGACGCGCTGGCCGCCAGCGGGATGACTAGCGCCGGGCGGCGGCAGTCGCGGCAACGGGCGAGGCCGGCGAACGCCGGGATTGCGCTGATCTCGCTGCCGCAGCTGATGCAGAGCGGCGTGTTCGGGTTGAGCGCCGCTGTCTGCGCCCAGGTCAGCGCGCGGTCGGGCATCGCGTCTCCTTTCTCTATTGGCGTTAGCGGCGGCGCGGCGGCCGGGTGTGGCGCCAGTGGGCGTGCGAGCCGTAGCCGGTGATCTCGTCGCGCTGCGGCGAGCTGGCGGGGGCGTGCTCGCCGTGGCGCTGCACGACTGCGGTGCGGTCGTCGGCGATCTCGAACAGCGTGGAGCGTTCGCGCTGCTGCAGCTGGTCGATCAGCCGGCTGGCTTGGAGCCGGTTGCGCGGCGGGATGAAGCTGATGCCGCGGCTGTAGGCGAGCTGCTTGATGTAGTTGAGCTGAGGTCCGGTGGGCGGGTCGGTGGCGGCCATGTCTTCCTCCTTGGTGGGTGCTGGACAGCCGTGTGCCGCGACCGCGCAGCCCGGCGTCACGCGCCTTCGGGCGCGGGAACCCGTCAGGGTTGACGCCGGGTGAGCAGGTCGCACACTGGCCGCGGCCCCAGCACCCACGGGGAGGGAGTCCTGTGCGCTGGTCCGTTTCAGCGGAGGATCTGCCAGGCCGTCGGCAGCTCGCAGCCGTGCTCGAGCAGCTCGCAGGCGACGTGCAGGTCGACCTCCGGGCTGTCCGGCGAGCAGGAGTGCGTCCGGCTCGGGCCAGCCTGCCTGGAGGAGCTGCTGGAAGCGCCAGTCGGCCACGCTGAACGGGAAGTCGGACTGGGCGTCAGCGGCCATCGCGATCTCCTTCGATGCCGAGGGCGGAGAGGACGTCGTCGGCTGCGGTGAGCGCGGTTGCGTAGCCGCGGCGGAGCAGCTCGTTCGTGCCGACGGAGAGGAGGGAGGTGATCTCGCCGGGGACGGCGTAGATCGGACGGCCGATCTCCATTGCGAGGTCGACGGTGATCAGGGCGCCGCTCCGCTCGCGGGCTTCGACGACGATTACCGCCTGCGCGAGCGCGGCGATCAGCCGGTTCCGGGCCGGGAACCGCCAGGGTGCGGGCGCGATGCCGGGCTCGTATTCGGAGACGATGCCGCCGCTCGCCGCAACCCGCTTGGCGAGTTCGGCGTGGGCGGCGGGGTAGTCGCGGTCGATGCCGCAGCCGAGCACGGCGAGCGTGAGGCCGCCGGCGTCGAGGGCGCCGCAGTGTGCTTCGCCGTCGATGCCGTGGGCGAGGCCGGAGATGACGGTGACGCCGGCGGCGGCGAGGTCGTGGCCGAGGCCGCGGGCGACGTGGGCACCGTAGCTGGAGCAGGCGCGGGCGCCGACGACCGCGACGGCGGGAGCTGCGAGCGCGTCGTCGATCTGGTCGCCGCGCGTGTACAGGTGCTCGCTGGGCGGGTCGGGCAGCTCGCCGAGCCGGGGATGCCAGACGCGGCCGTAGCTGGTCTGCGTGATCATGAGGTTCACCTCCTCGAGAGTGGGCGCGCCGGCCTCGGCGGTGGTCCGCCGCGGCCGGCGCTTGTCGGTTGTTCAGGCGGCCGATGCGTCCGGCTCGTCGGCCTGCTGCTTGGCGGCGAGGTGCCGCGGCAGGACCGGCTTGGCGAGCTTCGCGAGGATCGTCTGGATCTCGCTGCTCGGTCCGTCGTCGTAGCGGCCAGGCAGCTCGTGATAGACGCGCCGTGACTGCGGCAGCGCCTCCTCGTCGGCCGCGTGGGCGGCGATCAGCGCCTGCAGCAGCCGCCCGATCACCTGCTCGGGCGTGCGCGCCCGTTCGATCTGGGCGTAGAGCTGCTCGGCGCACTCCCAGCCTTCCGGGTAGCGTTGCTTGTCGACCGTCTTGCCGCGGACCTCGGCCGGCTCGACTATCTGCCAGTCCTCGCGGACGTAGCGGAGGCCGCGGCCTGCGAGCTTGTCGGCGTCGCGGTCGAGGATCAGCAGAGCGAGCAGCTTCGCGACCTGGGTGGTGATCTTCGGCGCGTCGTAGCGGAGCTGCAGCTTGCGGCCGAGCTCGAAGTTCGCGGCGATCGCCTGTTCGCGGGACTCGGCCTGCTGGCGGCGCTGCTCACGCCGCTGTTCCTTCTCCGCTTCGAGCGTCTGCGGCTCCGATGCCTGCTCAGGCTCGCGCGACTCGATCGTCTTCCGGCGGCGTTCGGCTTCCGCTTCGAGCTGGTCGAGTTGCAGCCGGATCCGGTCTGCGACGAAGACCCGGTCGGTGATGTAGGCGTGCGACCAGAAGCGGTCGCGCTTGAACTCGAGCAGGCAGCCGTAGCTGCGGGCGGCGTCTGCCTCCTCCTGTCCGAAGACGAAGCCGACGCTGCCGTACTCGGCTTCGAGCGTCGCGACCCGCTCGCGGATGTCGTCGCAGCAGTCCGGGAGCGGCAGCCCGTCGAGCGTGTAATGCATGTACCCGGAGACGGCGAGCGCGAGCGGCTGCGGGTCCGGCCATTCGTGGTCGCCGAGGCAGCCGATCAGCCGCTCGGGCCGCTCTTCGAGATCGGCAACGTCGGCTTCGCCGCGGGCGACGAGCTCGACGCAGCAGGTCGCGACCGGCTCGCTGATCTTCGCGATCTGGATCAGCGTCTTCGCCAGCCTCACGGGGATCAGGCCGGACGCGACGTGCTCCTGGATCGTCCGCGGCAGGTCGAGCAGCCGCAGCCGCTCGCTGACGTACTGCGGCGACTTGCTCACCCGCTCGGCGAGCTGCTTCTTCGAGAGCTTGCCCGTGCGCAGGATCGTCTGAAAGGCGTGTGCTTCCTCGACGGGGTCGAGGTCGCGGCGGTGCAGGTTCTCGTCGACCGCGAGCTCGATCGCCTTCTCGTCCGAGTCCCGCAGGGTGACGGGGACATCGGTAAGCCCCGCGATCTTCGCGGCGCGGTGGCGGCGTTCGCCGGCGATCAGCGTGTAGCCGTCGCCGTCGGGCTGGACGACGAGCGGCTGCAGGATGCCGTGCTGGCTGATCGAGTCGGCGAGCTCGGCAAGCGCTTGCTCGTCGAAGCGGCGGCGCGGATTGGCGCCGTCGGCGATCCGGATCGCGGCGTGCGGGACGAGCCGCACCTCGTGCGTGGTGGTGCTCATGACCCTCCTTCGGGTCGGGACGCCCAGCCCGCCTTCCCGACGGGCCGGGCGTCCGGGTTCACCGCCTCCCGCCTGGGCTGCGGGTGCGGCCTGTCGCCGAGCCAGTCGCGAGCCGCGCCAAGCCGACTGTCACGCGCCCCAGCGGGGCGCGCTCGAACCGCCGCAGGCGGTTTGACCGGCGGCGTCGCGGCCGCAGGCTCGAAGCGATAGGACGTGCATCCGCAGCCGGAGACGCTTGAGCACGAATGGAGCCCCGGCAGGGCCGGGGCTCCGAGGCGATCTCTCGCGTGCCGCTACTTCTACTTGCTCTTCGCCGGCGCCGGCGCCGGCTCGGGCTCGGGGTCGGGC
>DASSSQ010000131.1:0-17540 GCA_035708405.1 Gaiellaceae bacterium | reverse complement strand
AGTGGAGCGAGTCGAGCGCCTGGAACCAGAGCCCGCGCTCGACGTACCAGGGGATGCGGTCGAGGCGGCCGTCGACGAAGCGGCATGCGGCCGGGAGCCGCTCGGCGCGCAGGCTCTCGCCGTAGAAGGGAAGCCAGCGCTCGCGCAGGCCAGCGCACCCTACGAGGCGAGCGCGAGCCCGTCGAGCGGTCGCACCTCGAGCTCCGGCGGCGGTCGGCGCAGGAACTGCGCGACGAGCAGCAGCTCGTCGGCGGCTTCCGGCGCGTAGGAGACCCCGGCGGCGCCTGCGGCCGCGACGCCCGCGGCCAGCTCGAGCGCCGCGCCCGCGCCGGGCGGCACCGTCCGCACCGCGCAGACGCGGCCGCCGGCGACGAAGAAGGCGCGACGGAAGCCCGGCTCGACGGCCGGTACGAGCAGGCAGAGCCGGAGCGAGCGCAGCCGTTCCAGCTCCGCGAGCTGCGCCGCCGCCGCCTCGAGCGCCGCGAGCCGGTCGCGCAGCCGCGCCGCGTCCTCGAAGCGGAGATCGCGGGCGAAGCGCCGCATCCGCGCGCGCAGGAGCGGCAGCGCCTCGCCGATCTCCGCCGTCCCCGCGCTCTCGAGCGCGCGCGCCGCGAGCCGCGCCCGCGCGCGCGAGCGCAGCGGCCCGAGCGGCCCAGGCTGCGACGAGACGCAGACGCCGGCGCCCCGCTCCCGCAGGTAGACGTAGCGGTCGGGCCGCGTCGAGCGCGTGTTCGCGGGCGGGCGCAGCTCGCGGATCAGCCGCAGCTCCTCGAACGCTGCCTCGAGCTCGGAGCCGAGCACGCGCCACTCGATCCGCGCGAGCGCGCCGAGCGCCGCCTCGACCGCCGGCCGCTGCCGCTCCGAGCGGAAGTAGGAGCGCAGTCGCGCGCGCAGGTCGCGTGCGCGGCCGACGTAGAGCACCTGCTCGTGCGCGTCGCGGAAGAGGTAGACGCCCGGCCGCTGCGGCGCGCCGAAGGCGAGCGAGCGCTTGCCGTGGGCCCGGCGGGCGCGCGTCGCGGCCAGGTCGCAGAGGTCGGCGACGGTGCGCACGCCCCGCTCCTGGGCGAGCCCGATCAGCGCGAGCAGGATCTCGGCCGTCGCCTCCGCGTCGGGCAGCGCGCGATGGCACGGGCGCGCGGCGGTGCCGAAGTAGTTCGAGAGCTCGGCGAGGTTGACGCGCCGCCCGCCGACGAGCCGCCGCGCGAGCCCGACCGTGTCGACCGCGGTCGCGCCGACGCGCCGGCCGGTCAGCCGCTCGGTCTCCCGGTCGAGGAACGCGAGGTCGAAGCGCGCGTTGTGCGCCACGAGCACGGCGTCGCCGGCGAAGGCGAGAAACCGCCGCACCGCTGCCGCGACGGGCGGCGCGCGCCGCAGCTCGGCGTCGCGGAGGCCGGTCAGCAGCGACACCGCCGGCGCGAGCGGCGCGCCCGGGTTCGCAAGCGTCTCGAACCGCCCACCGAGCTCGAGCGCCTCGACGCGCACCGCGCCGACCTCGCAGATCCGCGCGACCCCGGGCCGCAGCCCCGTCGTCTCGAGGTCGAAGACGCAGAACCGCGCCGTCTCGAGCAGCACCTCGGGCGCGCCCGCAAGCGCGACGAGGTCGCCGCGCCAGGCGAGCCGCGCGTCCGCCCGCACCGGCTCGTCGAGCAGCGACCGCGCGAGCCCGACCGGCGCCTGCGCGAGCGCGAACAGGCAGCGCGCCGCCTCCTCTGCCGCCACCGACCCGCGCCGCTCCTCGAGCAGCTCGACGAGCCGGTCGGCCGCATCCAGGCGCAGCTGCACCGCCCGATCCTATACGAACATACGTTCGCCGAAGTAGGGCCCGCCAGGATTCGAACCTGGGACCGACGGATTATGAGTCCGCTGCTCTGACCGCTGAGCTACGGGCCCGGCGCGCTAACGGTAACGCGGATCGCGGCTGCCACCTCCGCCCGGCGATGGCGTTACACTTCCCGGGTCGTGAGCGCCCCTGCCCGCACGCGTGCCGATCGTCCGAAGCCGAAGAAGGCGTTCCGGGTCAAGGTTCACGCGCACGAGACGCACTTCCGCACCGCAGGCGGCCTCCACATCCGCGACATCACCGACGAGGTCAACGCCGTCGTCGCCGAGAGCGAGATCAAGGACGGGATCGCCTGCGTCTACTCGCCGCACACGACGTGCTGCGTACGCGTGAACGAGTTCGAGGCCGGCTTCCTCGAGGACTTCGCGACGCTGATCCGCAAGCTCGTCCCGAGCGACGCGTACTACGCGCACGACGACTGGGATCGCCGCACCGAGAACGTCTGCGAGGAGGACCAGGAATTCGGCAACGGCCACTCGCACTGCATGTCGATGCTGCTCGGCTCGGCCGGCGAGTCGATCCCCGTGCGCGACGGCGTGCTCGCGCTCGGCCAGTGGCAGCGCGTCCTCTTCATCGAGCTGGATCGCGAGCGCGAGCGGCGCTGGACGGTCCAGGTCGTCGGCTCCTAGGGAGCTTTCACCTCGACCGCGACGGGCCGCTGCTCGGGCTCCGGCGTCTTCGGCTCCAGGTCGAAGATCCAGAAGTCGCGGCCGATCACGTGCACCGCGACGTTGTAGACGGGGACGGGCCCGATGCAGCCCTCGAAGGTGCCGCCGTGCGAGTGGCCGTGCAGGACGAGGTCGGCGCCGTGCGCCGCGATCGGCGCCGCGAGCCGCTCGGTGCCGAGGAAGGCCCAGATTCCCGGCGGCTCGCCCTCGAGCGTGTCGGCGGTCGGCGAGTAGTGGAGCAGGACGATGCGGATCTGCGCCCCGGCGATCGTCTCGAGGCCGGCGTTCAGCGCCTCGACGTCCTTCGTCACCTCGGCGTAGCAGGCGCGGACGAGCGGCTCGCCGAAGTTCGCCATCTGACCGCCGAAGCCGCCGAGGAAGCCCTTGAGGCCGACGATCCCGACCGGGACGCCGCGCACCGTGAGCACCGTCGTGCCGCGGTCGAGGACGACGACGCCGGCGGCGGTCAGCAACTCGGTCAGCTCCTGGACGCGGTCGGAGTGCCAGTCGTGGTTGCCGAGCACCACGACGACCGGCAGCGGGAAGTCGCGGACGACGTCGGCGAGCGTCTGCGCCTGGACGAGCTCGCCGTTGGTGGTCAGGTCGCCGGCGAGCAGGACGAGGTCGGCCTGGTCGGCGACCCGGTCGAAGGCGGCGGCGATCCGCTCCGCCTCGAGCGGCTCGCAGTGGATGTCGCCGGCGGCGGCGATGCGGACGGTCTCGGCCATCCCGCTCTCCGTGCCGCACCGCGTCCCGGTTCAAACGCGACCGGGCCGGGAACGGCGCAGCTCGATGGCCGTCGGCGACGAGCTCCCGTTCGACAACATCCTCGACACGCTCAAGCAGGCGGTCTGCGCGCTGCGCGACGCTCAGATCCCGTTCGCGCTCGCAGGCGGGATCGCGTCCTGGGCCCGCGGCGGGCCGCCGCGCGAGCACGACCTCGACTTCTTCGTCAAGCCGGAGGACGCCGACCGCGCGCTCGCAGCGCTCGCCGACACGGGCATGCGGCCGGAGAAGCCGCCCGAGGGCTGGCTCTACAAGGCCTACGACGGCGACGTGATGGTCGACCTGATCTTCGAGCCGGCGAGCGGGCCGGTGACCGACGAGGAGCTCGCACGCGCCGAGGAGATCGAGGTGCAGGCGACGCGGATGCGCGTGCTCGCCGCGACCGACATCCTCGCGACGAAGCTGCTCGCGCTCAAGGAGCACGACGTCGACTACGACTCCGTGCTCGAGATCTCGCGCGCGCTCCGCGAGCAGGTGGACTGGGGCGCCCTGCGGCGGCGCACCGAGCACTCGCCGTATGCAAAGGCGTTCTTCACGCTCGTCGAGGAGCTCGGCGTGATGGATGCGCGCGCCGCGTGAGGGCGGCGGTCACGCGCCGGCCTCGGCTCGCGAGTGGAGGCGCGCGGCTGACCGTTTCTCCTAGTGACACAGTGTCACAAGGAAGCGACGGCAGCGGCTACGCGGCCTGCAGCGACGCGATCTCGCGCCGCTCGGCGAGCCGCTTCAACGCGGCCGACTCGAGCTGGCGCACGCGCTCCCGCGTCAGCCCCATGATCCGCCCGATCTCCTCGAGCGACTTCGGATCGGCGTCCCCGTCGAGGCCGTAGCGCAGCCGGAGGATCTCCTGCTCGCGCTCCGGCAGATCCTTGATCGCCGCGTGCAGCGTCGCCTCGGTCAACGACATGTGCACCTCCTCCTCGATCGGCGCCTCCTCGCTCGCGAACATGTCGCCGTAGGAGGCCGCGTCGTGCTCGTCGCCGAGCGGCCGGTCGAGGCTCGTCACAGCCCGCGCCGCGGCGCGCACCTCGCGCACCTGCTTGAGCGGCAGCTTCGCCTTCTTCGCGACCTCGTCGTCGCTCGGCGGCCGCTCGAGCTGCGTCGCGAGCTCGCGCTCGGCCCGCGAGATCTTCTGCTCGCGCTCGACGATGTGCACCGGGATCCGGATCGTGCGCGCCTTGTTGGCGACGCCGCGCTGCACCGCCTGCCGGATCCACCAGGTCGCGTAGGTGGAGAACTTGAAGCCCTTGCGGTAGTCGAACTTCTCGACCGCGCGGATCAGGCCGATGATCCCCTCCTGGATCAAGTCGAGCAGGCTGAGGCCGTGTCCCTGGTACTTCTTCGCGATCGAGACGACGAGCCGCAGGTTCGAGTTGATCATCTTGTCCTTCGCCGCCTTGTCGCCGCGCTCGATCCGCTTCGCGAGCTCGACCTCCTGCGCGGCGGTCAGCAGCGGATAGCGGCCCGCCTCGTTCAGGAAGAGCTGCAGCGCGTCCATCGTCGAGGACGAGAGGTCGTCGAGGTTGTAGGAGGTCGACTCCGCGGGCGCCGAGGTGGCGGCGCGCGAGCAGTCGTCGGTCAGCTCGATCCCCGCGCCCTCGATCCGCTCGAAGAGCTTCTCGATCTCCTCCTCCTCGAGCTCGAGTGCCTGCACGACCTCGTTCAGCTGCGTCAGGTGGATGCAGCCGTGCTCCTCGCCGTGCTCGAGCAGGCGTGCGATCGGATCCGCCGTCATGGTCTCGCTATCCCTGCCGTCGGCACGATCTAAACCGCGCTGAGGCGGTCAGATCAACCCGCAGACGCGCGCCGAGTTCGGCCACGGATAGAAGCCGCGACCGCTGCGGGCGGCACGGGCCGCAACCCACATCTGCTCGAGCGGCGTCCAGTGGTCGGCGGTGCCCTTCGTGCGCAGCAGGTAGCCGCCGTAGTGCGCCTGGAAGGCGATGTCCATCTGCAGGCCGCCGTAGTAGGGGGCGCCCGGATCGGTCCACGAGCCCTCGTAGCGGTGGATGCAGCCGAGCGCAGCCGCGTACGGAGGGTGCTGCGCGCGACGGACGATCGCGGCGGCGCGGCTCTTCCAGATCCGGTAGGTCGCGAGCTCCGACTTGACGCCGGCCGTCTCGCGCGTCGGCCCGGCAGCGATGCCCATCACCTGCTGCCAGTGCCGGACGGTCGCCTGGAAGCCGCGCACCTGCGCCGCGAGCCACGGCCGGGCGCGCTGCTCGGCGCGCTTCGCGCGATGGCGCCAGAGACTCAGCACCCAGCGCCGGTACGCGAGGTCGGGCGAGAGCCGGGCCGACCTGGCCGTATGCGTGATCGGCGTCCCGGTCAGCCGCTGCCAGCGCCAGGTGACGGCGCGGTAGTGGTCGATCTGGGCGACCAGCCTGGCGCCGTCCGGCGGCGCCGGGCTGCGCTCGGCCGCGCCGGCGCCGCCTACCACGATCGCCGCGATGCTGCCGCCGAGTGCGCAGAGCACGCAGAGCAACGCGAGTGCTCGCATCGTGTTCCCCCCTCTTCGCCTTCCCGCAGTCGCACCCCGGTGCAGCTGGCCACAGCCCCGGGCGTGCGCGAAGGCGGCACGGTAGCAGCCTCGTCACCGCGGCCGTCGCCTGCGAGGGCATCGCTCGTAACAGCCGCCGCGCAGAAAATCCCTGCACAACGCCGGTTTCTGTCGGCAAGTGCACGAGTCGCCTCAGCCCGTAACGGGCTAGCGGCCGTTTGACTCGTTACGCCCGGATCTACCGGCTACGGGAAGACGAGCCCGCCCTGCAGCAGGGCGTTCAGGCTCGGCTGCGTCGACGGCCGGAACGGCGGCAGCGGCGCCGGCGGCTGCTGCACCCAGATCCCGGCGCCGATCCGCGACCCGCGCACGCGCAGGAGCCACTGGCCGTCGTCGACGAAGTGGTAGGCCGTGCTGAACCGCTCGGGCGCGACCCGCCGCAGCCAGACCTGCCGGAGAACCCCGGTCGGCGAGACGATCTCGAGCCGCAGCCGCCGCGCCTTCGCCGTCGCCCGCACCTCGATCATGACCCGCTTGCCGACGACAGGCGACTCGGGCCGCACGACCAACCGCCCGCGAACCGCAGCCCCCGCCGGCGCCGCCGCGAGAGCGGCGACGACGAGCCCGAAAGCAGCGCCACGCACGAGCATCGCCGGAAGCGTAGCGCCGCGATGGCGTACCCGGCTGCGCCAGAACGCCGCTCCGCCGCACGAGTGACTCGATCCGCGTCCTCTGGGGCCTAAGCCCTCGAGACCCGGAACCCTCGTGCTCCCCACGCTGAGCGCGCTGACGTGCCGAAAGTGCTAGACGCTCCTGAGCCTCAAATCCCCTCTATGGGCGGACGGCGATTGGCGCTGAATACGTGTACGTCCACCCGGAGCCGTCCGTGAGCTCTGCCTCGACCACGCATCGAAGCGCGACGGCGTGCCCGGGGTCGTCCTCGCTGGGAATGTCGGGACCGGTGGGCGCGTACCTTTGTCCCGAAGCCTTATCTCCGACGTACGCACCATGCCACCCGGACCCTGGGTCGAAAATCGACCGGTACCACCAGTAGTAGACGATGTATGTGCCCTTCGCCGAGAAGGAGGGTGCAGCGCACGTCAGTGTGTCTCCTGCCGACGTTGTCGTCGCCGTGCCGCCGAGTGTGGCCGACGTGACTGTAGGATGTCCGTTCGCCTGGATGCCTAGTCCGTAGACGCCGCGGCTGCCGGGCGGGGCCGCCCCGGCCGCTTGGTTCGTTGTTGTCGTCGGCGGGCATGCACTAGTCGACGCAGCCTTGGTCGCGACGCTGGACTTCGCGCCGTGCGACCCGGACGCCTGGAACCCGAACGTGTATCTCCTCCCGCATGACAAACCCGCAAACGTGTATCCCGGCGAGTCTGCTCCCGTCGCCGCCAACCGAGAACCGTTCAGATAGACCACATAGCCAGCCGCCCCCCTCACTGGATGCCACAGGAATGCGATCTCGGCCCTACTGACATGGCGAACGCTGATCCCGGCAGGCGCGGAGATTGTTTCCGCTTGGCGCTTGGTCGACCCCCGGTGGAGATACCAGTCCGCGACCACGCCCTTCTGGGTGCCGTAGGTCCCGAAGCCGGTATGCACGCCCCCGTTGTAATCCTCGATGTCGACTGTCGTCTTCGTACCGCGGTGGACCGCCGTGACGATCCCGACGTGGTCCTTCGAGATCCACTGGGCGATATCGCCAACGTGGGGCGAATGCGTGGCAATCCAGCCGGTTCCGGGACCTACGTACCGGTTCCAGTCGCCCCCGTCTCCCTTAAAGGGCTTGCCCCACGTGAGCCCTAGCTTGTATGCGACGAAATCAGTGCAGTTGCGATACCCGAACATGCGCGACGAATAAGTCGATGTCTCCGAGCCGCCCTTGACGGGCCCCCAGTCGTAGTTCGGGCATGTCCCGTTTTTGTTGAGTTTCCGCTCGCACGGCATCGACTTAGCGGTCGCTGGATACGTGTCGCCAGGCGTGTACGAAGACGCAGTTGCGACCAAGGACGCCCCCGATGCGCGATGAACTGCCGTAACCGTCGACTGCACAATCGCGATCCCGATAACAATCGTTGCCAGGAGAACACGCCGCATACTTCTTTCTACCGCGGCCGAGGGACGCTGTCTAGGCAGACTCCATCGCGGACAGCACAGACACGGAGTCAGCGAGGTAGTAAATCCGCTATTTGCAGGAGCAGTGGAGGCGGCGGGAGTCGAACCCGCGTCCGCAGCCGCACCGGGCAGAGCCTCTACAAGCCTAGTCCGCCCTTGGAATTTGCCCGGTGGCCGGAGGACGGACGCCCTACCGCCGGGCTAGCCATCCTTTGGTGTCGCGCTCCGGGCGATTGGCTCTCCCTCGGCGCCGAGCCCGTTCGTTGACGCCGCTTCCGGGCCACGGGCCCAGCTCGGAGCGACGCGTCGATTAGTCCCTAGAGACTAAGCGGCGAGTGCGAGTTCGTGATCCGCACTTGCGTTTGTCCCGGTTGTTTTAGGAGGCCGACCGGGGACCTCCGCTTGCAGCTCAGCCGGAGAACCGACCACGTCGAAACCGTGGCGCCCCCGTATGTCGTGGGAACATTGTACCCGTGACGGAGGCGGACGGCTTCCTCCCGCTCGGCGCGCACCTCGTCGGCAGCGTCCCGCTCGCGAGCGCGGAGGAGGTCTTCCGCACGGTCGCGGCCGGCCTCGGCGACCGGCTGCGGCGGCTTCCCGACGGCGAGACCGGGCCGCGCGCGGACTGGATCGTCTGGCAGTACCCGGTGCTCTCCTCCCGCTCGCAGTTCGAGGTCGCACCGCCGACGCCCGACTTCTACCGCGCGCTGCCGCGGCTGCGGCTGCGGCCGGGCGAGGACGGCGCCGACCTCCGCTTCGGCTCGCTCGGCTACGCCGAGGCCGCGCTCGGCTCCTACGCGACCTTCGCGGCGCTGAAGCGCGACGGCGTCGTCCCGCGCGGCTGCCGCTTCCAGGTCTCCCTCCCCACGCCGCTCGCGCCCGTCAGCGCGTTCGTCGCGCTCGCCGACCAGGAAGCCGTCGAGCGCGCCTACGAGGCGGCGATGACGGTCGAGCTCGAGCAGATCCTCGACCGGATCCCGCACGAGCAGCTCGCGCTGCAGTGGGACACGAACTTCGAGTTCGGGATGCTCGACGGGCACTTCCCGGTCTGGTTCGACGACGTCTGCGCGGGCGTGCTCGAGCGGCTGCTCCGGCTCGGCCGCCTCGTGCCGCCGGAGGTCGAGCTCGGCTACCACTTCTGCCACGGGCACGACGAGCAGGCGGCGCGCCGGCTGCCGGCCGACGCGGGCAGGATGGTCGAGGTCGGCAACGCGATCGCGGCGGGACTCGAGCGCCGGCTCGGATGGCTGCACCTGCCGGTCGCGCCGGACGCAGACGAGGCGTTCCTCCGGCCGCTCCGCGCGCTGCGGCTGCGCGCCGAGACCGAGCTCTACCTCGGGCTCCTGCACGCGACCGACTCCGAGGCCGATACGCGCCGGCGGATCGCGCTCGCGCACGCCGCGGCGCCCGAGTTCGGGATCGCGACGCCGTGCGGCTGGGGCCGGCTCGCGCCCGCGCGGGTGCCCACGCTCGTCGAGGCGCACGCGCGCGCTTGCCGGCCCGTCCACGACCTCGCCGCCGAGCCGGGCTACGCGTTCGCGTGGGACGGCCTCGAGCGGATCCCGGCCGAGGAGTGGGTCGACGCGCCGCTCGACTCGTTCGGCCTCAACTACGACACCGTCGAGGCGCACGGCTGGTACCGGAACCTCGACCTGACCGTCGAGCAGCTCGCGCGCGACCTGCGGCCCGGGCAGATCCTCGTCGACTACTCCGGCGGCACCGGCATCCTGCTCGACCGGCTGCGGCTGCGGATCTTCGACCGTCAGGTCGGGATGCTGATCGTCGACAGCTCGCCGAAGTTCCTGCGCGTCGCGCTCGACCGCTTCCGCGACGACGAACGAGTCGCCTTCCGCCGGCTGCGCTTCCTCCGAGACGAGCGGCGGCTCCAGTACGTCGACGAGGTGCTGCCGGACGGCTTCCGCGCCGACCGGCTCGTCTCGACGAACGCGATCCACCTCTACGACGCGCTGGACGAGACGCTCGCCTCGTGGGCGCGCGTGCTTCGGCCGGGCGGCCGCGTGCTCGTCAACTCCGGCAACATGCGCAACCCGCGCGCGAGCGAGAGCGAGTGGATCATCGACGAGACGGTGTACGTCGTCCACGAGGTCGCGACCGGGCTCGTCCGCGCCGACCCGCGCTGGGCCGCCTACCGCGACGCGCTCGACGACGCCGAGCGGATGGCCGCGTACCTCGCGTGGCGCGACCGCGTCTTCCTCGCGCCGCGGCCGCTCGCGTTCTACGTCGAGGCGCTCGAGCGGGCCGGCTTCGCCGTCGAGGACGTCAGCGAGCGGACGATCGAGGCCGACGTCGAGGAGTGGTTCCAGTTCCTCTCGACCTACGCCGACGCGGTGCTCGGCTGGGTCGGCGGCTCGGCGAAGGTCGACGGCGAGCCGGCGACCGAGCAGGCCGCGGCCGACCGGCTGGCGCTGCTGCGCGAGTCGCTCGACACGATCTTCGGCGGCCGGCCGACCTTCGACTGCTGCTGGACCTACATCAGCGCCGCGATTTGAGCGCGCGCTCGATCTGGCGCTTCGCGTCGCGGTCGGCGATGTCGCGCCGCTTGTCGCGCGTCTCCTTGCCGCGGGCGAGCGCGAGCTCCACCTTGACGCGGCCGTTCTTGAAGTAGAGCCGCGTCGGCACGAGCGTCAGCCCCTTCTCGCGCACGCTGCCGTAGAGCGAGTCGATCTCGCGCCGGTGCAGGAGGAGCTTGCGCGGCCGCTCCGGCTCGTGGTTCGCGTAGCCGCCCTTGTCGTAGACGGCGATCGACATCCCGATCAGCCAGGCCTCGCCGTCGCGCACGTCCGCATAGGCCTGCGCGAGCGAGGCGCGGCCGTCGCGCAGCGACTTGACCTCGGTGCCGGTGAGCGCGATCCCCGCCTCGACGCGCTCGAGCAGCTCGTAGTCGTACCGCGCGCGGCGGTTGTCGGCGATCAGCTTCTCTCCGGGCTGGCTCGGCACGCGCGCAGGTTAGCCGCCGGGCGCGAGCTCGACCTTGCCGTCCTGGCGGTCGAGCTTCTCGACGCGCACCTCGATCGGGTCGCCGAGCCGGTAAGCGCGGCCCGAGCGGCGGCCGCGCATCGCGGTGCCGAGCGCGTTCAGCTCGAAGTACTCGCCCGGCAGGCGCCGCGCCGGCAGGAAGCCCTCGAAGACCTCGCCGAAGCGGACGAAGAGGCCCGAGCCGATCAGGCCGACGATCTCGCCGTCGAAGCGCTCCTCCCAGCCGCGCTCGAAGAGCTCGCGGTCGAGCAGCCAGGCGAGGCAGATCTCGTCGGCGAGGTACTCCGTCTTCGCCGCCTCCCGCTCGCGTAGCGACGTGTGCTCGGCGAGCCCGGCGAGATCCTCCGGCACCGGGTCCGTCCCCTGGCCGAGCTCCTGCAGGAGCGCGCGGTGGACGACCAGATCGGGGTAGCGGCGGATCGGACTCGTGAAGTGGCAGTAGGCGCGGCTCGCGAGGCCGGCGTGGCCGAGGTTCGCCGGGTCGTAGCGCGCCTGCTTGAGCGAGCGGAGGACGAGCGACGGGAACGCCTCGCGGCCGCGGCCGGACTGCTCCGCGTACGCGGCGACGCGGTCGGAGATCGCGCCCGCGAGCCTCGCCGCGTCGGCCGGGTCGATCCGTTCGGGCGCCGGCGGCGTCGGCACGCCGAGGTCGGCGAGCTTCGCGAGCAGGAGCGAGATCGCCTGCGGGTCGGGCCGCTCGTGGACGCGGTAGAGCGCCTCCCGCCGCCGCGAGGCGAGCAGCCGCGCGACGGCCTCGTTGGCGGCGATCATCAGCTCCTCGACGAGCGCGTGCGACTCCGGCTCGCTCTCGCGATAGGCGCGCGCGACGCCGCCGCGGCCGTCGAAGGCGAACTGCGTCTCGCCGGTCTCGATCCGCAGCGCGCCGCGCGCGAAGCGCTCCCGCCGCAGCCGGGCCGAGTATTCCTCCGCGAGCGCGA
This sequence comes from Gaiellaceae bacterium, assembly GCA_035708405.1. Classification (GTDB taxonomy): domain Bacteria; phylum Actinomycetota; class Thermoleophilia; order Gaiellales; family Gaiellaceae; genus DASSSQ01. The sequence goes on along the minus strand of DASSSQ010000131.1, from coordinate 5,696 downwards.
GCGCCGCCTGCACCTCCGGCCCGGCCTCGCCGCGCTGCGCCTCGCCGTAGGTGAGGCGGGCGCGGCTGCGGATCACCGAGCGGTAGAGCTCCGGCTCGCCGCCGCCCGGCGGGAACTCGACGGTGACGGTCAGCCGGTCGACGTCGGGACGCAGCGAGCAGAGGTCGTCCGCGAGCTCGTGCGGCAGCATCGGCGCGACGAGGCCGGGCACGTAGGTCGAGAAGGCGCGCGCGGCGGCTCCGCGGTCGAGCGGCGTCCCGGCCTCGACGAAGTACGAGACGTCGGCGATGTGCACCCAGGCGCGGATCCCGTCCGCCTCGCGGCGGAACGAGAGCGCGTCGTCGAAGTCCTTCGCCGTCTCCGGGTCGATCGTGAACGCGAGCAGGTCGCGCAGGTCGACGCGCCCCTCGCGCGACGGCACCGGCGCCGAATACGGCTCGAACGGCTGCCGCGCCCCCGTCTCGAGCAGCAGCGCCTCGAGCACGTTCTCGATCCGCTTCGCGCTGCCGACGATCTCGAGCACCCGCGCGCGGCCCTTGCCCGGCTGGACGAGGGCGAGCTCGCCCGGCTCCACCTCCGCCCCGCGCCCCTTCGCGTCGAGGACGAGCGGCACCCCCGGCGTGAACCACGGCTCGCCCGTCACGAGCTTGCCGCGGCGCGCGACCTCGACGATCAGAGGGTCGTTCAGACCTTGAGGAATCGGCGGATCGTCAGCCCGGAGCCGGCGGCGCCGAGCAGCAGGCCGGCGGCGAGCAGGATCAGCGCCGTCAGCGGGAACGCGATCGCGTGCACGTCGGAGCCGCTGTCGATGTGGCCGAGGATCGCCGGCAGCGCGATCTCCTTGCCGAGCAGCAGCAGGATCACCGCCGCGATCGCGCCGGCGAGGCCGCAGAGGAGACCCTCGAGCATGAACGGCCCGCGCACGAACCAGTTGGTCGCGCCGACGAGCTTCATCACCTCGATCTCGCGCCGTCGCGAGAAGATCGAGAGCCGGATCGTGTTCGCGATCAGGAGCGTCGACGCGCCGAGCAGCACCGCGACCGCGACGAGGAAGATCGACTCGATCACCTTCGCGACGGAGAGGATCCGGTGCGCGGTCTGCTGGCCCCACTTGACGCCGTCCGCGCCCGGCTGGACGCCCTTCAGGTGCGCCGCGCGGAGCCGGTTGCCGATCGCCGAGGTGTACTCGGCCTTCAACGGCGTGATGACGAGCGAGTCGGGCAACGGGTTGTACGGCAGCCCGGTGACGAGCGCCGGCGCGCGCTTGCCCATGATCTTCAGCGCCTGCTGCTTGGAGACGAACTGGATCCCGCCCGGCTTCACGTGCGGGTCGGCCTGGATGAAGCGCGCCGCCGCGTTGAACTGCGCCGGGCCGGCCTGGTCGTCGAAGTAGACCTTGACGACGAGCTCGCTCTTGACGTGGTTCGACCAGGAGACGACCCAGGTGCCGAGCGCGATGAACAGGCCGAGCAGGAACATGCCGATCAGCACGGTCACCGTCGCGGCGACGGTGGTCGAGACGTTCGCGCTCAGCGAGCGCCACGACTCGGCGAAGATCAGCCGCAGCCTCATTCGGTGTAGCCGCCGCGGCGCTCGTCGCGCGCGATCCGGCCGTCCTCGAGCGCGATCACGCGCTTGCGCATCTTGTCGACCATCTCGCGGTCGTGGGTGACCATCAGCACGGTCGTGCCGGCGCGGTTGATCCGGTAGAGGAGCTGCATGATCCCGACGGAGGTGTCCGGGTCGAGGTTGCCGGTCGGCTCGTCGCAGACCAGGAGCGGCGGGTGGTTGACGAACGCGCGCGCGATCGAGACGCGCTGCTGCTCGCCGCCGGAGAGCTCGTCGGGCCGCGAGTTCATCTTGTGCGAGAGGCCGACCATCGACAGCACCTCCGGCACCTTGCCGCGGATCGAGGCGCGGCTCTCGCCCTGCACCTTCAGCGCGTAGGCGACGTTCTCGGCGGCGGTGCGCGCCGGCAGCAGCTTGAAGTCCTGGAAGACGCAGCCGATGTTGCGCCGCAGCAGCGGTACCTTGCCGCGGGAGAGCCGCGTCAGGTCGCGGCCGCCGACGATGATCCGCCCCTTCGTCGGCTCCATCTCCTTCAAGAGCAGCCGGATCAGCGTCGACTTGCCCGAGCCGGAGGCGCCGACGATGAAGACGAACTCGCCCTTGTCGATGTGGAAGGTGACGTCGCGGAGCGCGGTCACGTCGGGCTCGTAGACCTTCCTCACGCTCTCGAAGACGATCATCGAGCCGGCGCTCGGCCGCGGCGGCGCCTCGGAGACGACGTACGGCTCTACGAGCGTCGCTGGTTCTCGGGTCTGGAGGTCTGAGTCCTGCACCGGGGTGTTCACGCGAGACGGACGGAGAGGCCGCACCGGTCGGGGTAGCTCGATCGAAAAGTGTAGCGCCTCCGGCGGCTAGACGACCTTTCCGGCAGCTTTCGCGAGGAGATACTCACGAATGAAGCCGTCGAGGTCGCCGTCGAGGACGCCCTGCGCGTTGCCCGCCTCGTGCTCGGTGCGGTGGTCCTTGACGAGCTGGTACGGGTGCAGCACATAGCTCCGGATTTGCGACCCGAAGCCGATGTCCTGCGCGGCGCCGCGCTCGCGTGCGAGCTCGGCCTCGCGCTCCTCCTCGGCCAGCTCGACCAGGCGCGACTGCAGCATCCGCAGCGCCGTCGCCTTGTTCGAGCTCTGGCTGCGCTCGTTCTGGCACTGGACGACGATCCCGGTCGGGAGGTGCGTGATCCGCACCGCGGAGTCCGTCTTGTTGACGTGCTGGCCGCCGGCGCCCGAGGAGCGGTAGGTGTCGATCCGCAGGTCGTCCTCGTCGATCTCGACGTCGACGTCGTCGGGGAGGAGCGGCGCGACGATCACCTCCGCGAAGCTCGTGTGCCGGCGGTGTGCCTGGTCGAACGGGGAGAGGCGAACGAGCCGGTGGACGCCGCGCTCGGCCCTGAGGATGCCGTAGGCGTTCTCGCCCTGGACGGTGAACGTCGCCGACTTGAGGCCGTACTCCTCGCCCGCGCTCGCCTCGACGAGCTCCGTCCGGAAGCCGCGGTCGTCGGCCCAGCGCAGGTACATGCGCAGCAGGATCTCGGCCCAGTCCTGCGCGTCGGTGCCGCCGGTGCCCGCGTGGATCGTGACGACGGCGGCGCCGGCGTCGTAGTCGCCGGTGAAGAGCGCGTCCTCCTGCAGCCGCTCGAGCTCCCGCCCGAGCGGCGCGATGCTCTCGCGGATCTCGCCCTCCATCTCCGGGTCGAGCTCGAAGAGCTCGCGGGCCTCGTCGTGCTCCGCCTGCAGCCGGTCGTAGCGCTCGAGCCGGCGCGAGGCGCGCGCGTGCTCCTGCGAGATCTGCTGCGCCCGGGCCTGGTCGTCCCAGAACCCCGGCTCGCCCATCGCCTGCTCGAGCTCGCCGAGCCGCTTCCTCAGCGCGTCCGGGTCAAAGGTAATCACGGACCCACGCCAGGCGGGCCCCGATCTCCTCGAGCTGCTCGGTCAGGCTGCGGACGTCCTCTGCCATCGCCGCGCGATCGTAGCGGCTACGCGCTCAGCGGTCGCGGACGTTGGCGTTGAGGAACGAGACGAGCCGCTCGAGCGTCGCCCGCTGCACCTCGTCCGGCTCGCTCTCGCCGCTCCGCGGGCCCCACTGGTAGGCGTGCTCGGGGTGGTCGAAGCTGTCCCACTCGACCCGCTTGCCGGCGCGCTCCAGCAGCTCGTAGGACTTGCGGAAGACGCCCTGCAGGTGGTCGTCGTCACGGCCGAGCACGAGGATCGCGACCGAGTCGGAGACGCCGGCGACGCGCTTCTGCGCGGCCGCGAGGTCGATCTCCTCGTCGCCGACCGGCCGGTTGAACTGCATCCGCTCCTCGGTGCGCGGGCCCGAGCTGTCCTCGGGCGTCCAGTCCTCGTCTGCGTCGGAGCCGCCGTCGTGCCTCAGGCCGAGGAACTCGATCGCGGCCGGCTCGGTCGGCACGAGCGCCGCCGGCCCGTCGCCGAGCTCGGCGATCACCTTCAGCTGCAGCTCGCCGCCGTGGCTGACGCCGAAGAAGCCGATCCGCTCCGCGTCGATCTCCGGCAGCCGCTGCAGGTAGCGGAAGGTCTCGCAGACATCCTGGTAGTCGAGCGCGGCGGGCGCGCCGGTGCCGTACTCGTCCTCGCGCTCCATCCGGCCCTCGGTGACGCAGACGGCGTAGCCCTCCGCGGTCAGGCGGTCGTAGACGAGCGGCCGCTCGTGCAGCTCCCGCGCGAGGAACGACCAGCCGAGCCCGCCGGAGCCGCCGTGCAGGCAGACGACCGCCGGGAACGGGCCCTGCCCCTGCGGCAGCCGGATCACGGCGGGGACGTAGGCGCCGTCGCGCGCGAAGACCATGTGCACCGACTCGCGCGCCGCCTCGTCCAGCGAGACGACGAGGTCGAGCGGCTGCGCGACCGCGCGGCCGGTCGGATGGTAGTGCCAGCCCGCGGGGCGTTCGGGGCGATCGGTGCGAGACGCCAGCGCGATACGGCGATTCAAACAGATGCGCGGACGCCGGTCATGCGCCGTGGCACTTCTTGTACTTCTTGCCGCTGCCGCACCAGCACGGCTCGTTGCGGCCGATCGTCTCGTGCTCGGACTTGTGGACGGTCGTCGAGACCGAGCCGCCCGAGGCGAGCGCGGTCGAGCTGCCGCCGGCGGCGCTGACCGCCATCGCGTCGGCGCCGGCCGCCGTCTCGTGCTGGTAGTCGGTCGCGCGCGGGCCGCCGCCGTCGGAGGGCTGCTCGAGCATCGCCGCGTCCTCGGCCTGCACCTCGGCGTGGAAGAGGATCGTCACGACCTCCTGCCGGATCTGCGCGTTCAGCTCGTCGAACATCCGGTAGCCCTCGTTGCGGTACTCGGTCAGCGGGTCCTTCTGCGCCATCGCGCGCAGATGGATGCCCTCGCGCAGGTACTCCATGTTCTCGAGGTGCTCGCGCCAGCGCTGGTCGACGACCTGGAGGACGATGAAGCGCTCGAGGTTCCGCATCAGCCCTTCCTCGTAGCCCTCGAGCTCCTCCTCCTTCGCCTTGTACTCGTCGAGCGCGTCGTCGACGAACTCCTCGACGATCGCGTCGCGGTCGAGCCCGACCTCCTCGCGCAGCTCGGCGACGGTGATCTCCGTGCGGTAGAGCTGCTCCATCGCCGCGACGAGCGCGTCGAGGTCCCACTCCTCCGGCATCTCCGCCTGCGTGTACTCGCCGACGACCCACTCGACCGTCTCGCGGATCCAGCCGTGGACGAGCTCCGACATGTCCTCGCCCTCGAGCACCTGCCGCCGCTGCGCGTAGATCACCTGCCGCTGGACGTTCATCACGTCGTCGTACTTGAGGACGTTCTTGCGCATGACGAAGTTCTGCTCCTCGACCTTCTTCTGCGCGCTCTCGATCTGGCGCGAGAGGACGCCCGCCTCCATCGGCTGGTCGTCCGGGAGCTTGAAGCGGTCCCTGATCGAGTAGATGCGGTTGCCGGCGAACAGGCGCACGAGCTCGTCGTCGCCGGCGAGGTAGAAGCGCGTCTCGCCGGGGTCGCCCTGGCGGCCGGAGCGGCCGCGCAGCTGGTTGTCGATCCGGCGCGACTCGTGCCGCTCGGTGCCGAGCACGTAGAGGCCGCCGAGGTCGGTGACGCCGTCGCCGAGCTTGATGTCGACGCCGCGGCCCGCCATGTTGGTCGCGATC
>DASSSQ010000130.1:0-8971 GCA_035708405.1 Gaiellaceae bacterium | reverse complement strand
CAACAGTGTGACGATTCGTCCACAGGACGACGGAGCGATGCGGCCGTGCGGCTCGCCGGTGGCCTTTTCCTGCGCGAAGGCGTTACAGACTCGTTGCGGGGTCTGACCCCGCCGGCGCGGGCTCGTCGGCGCCCCACGCGGCCAGGGCGAGGAAGGCGAAGGCGAGCGCGAAGCCGGTGATCGCGAGCGTCGGGATCGTCATGTAGCCGAACTCGTCGATCCACTTGACCGAGCAGCCGCCGGGCGCCGACGCGAGGCAGGCCTTCGCCTGCTCGACGACGCCGTTCTCGACCAGCAGGTGGTAGACCGAGATGCCGGCGCCGACGAGCGGCAGCGGCAGCAGGTAGCGCGCGACCCGCTCGTCGCCGGCGAGCGCGGCGAGCAGCGTCACGATCGAGAGCGGGTACATGCAGATCCGCTGGAACCAGCAGAGCTCGCACGGCGGGAAGCCGGCGATCTGCGAGAAGAAGAGGCTGCCGCCGGTGCCGACCGCGGCGACGACGAAGACCGCCCAGAGCTCGTAGCCCCAGAAGGCGCGCCGAATCGCGCTCAGCGGCCCGCGCGCGCCGGCGCCGGCCGCGAGCGCGGCGAGCAGCACGATCGCGCCGATCGCCTGGCCGACGACGCCGAGCACCGCCAGCAGGACGATCCCGGCGTGCGTCATCTACTTCTTCGACGCGTCGAGCAGCTCCTGGCGCAGCAGCGCGTCCGGCTGCTCGCCGTCCGAGCGCCACTGGATGACGCCGTGCCTGTCGATCACGTAGAAGGTCGGGAACGACTGCACCTGGTACGTCGTCGTCACCGGCCCGGCCGCGCCCGGCTGGTGGTAGCTGCCCGGCTGCGAGCTCGGGTCGAGCAGCGCCGGGAACTGGAGGCCGAAGTAGCGGTGGTAGGCGTAGACGCTCGCCGCGTCCTCGCCGTCGGCGTTGACCGACAGGAACTGGAACGTCGACTTCGGCAGCGATGCGTAGAGGTCGTGCAGGTGCGGCGCCTCGGCGTCGCAGTGCGGGCACCACGTCGCGAAGAACTCGAGCAGCACCGTCTTGCCGCGGTAGTCCGAGAGCGAGTGCGTCTGGCCCTGCGGCGTCTTCAGCGTGAAGTCGGGCGCCTTCGCGCCGACCGAGATCAGGGACGTCGTCGACGGCGGGCCGGCGGCCGAGGCGGGCTGATCCTCGATCACGCCGACGCCGGCCTCGGTGTTCGGCTTGAAGCCGACCTTGTTCGCGGCCTCGACGAGCGCCTTCGGCGCGTTCCTGTCCGCAGCCGCGGCGGCGGCGGACGGCGGCGGCGCCTTCGAGCCGCCCGAGCTGACGACGAGGACGACGACGATCGCGACGATGCCGGCGAGCGCCGACCCGCCCGCGATCAGCAGCTGCCGCTGGTTGCGCGGCCGGCTCTTGCCGACGGGCGGCGGCGGCGCGGTCCGGCGCTCGGCCTTCGTGCGAGATGCCTTTCCCATCGCGGCCCAGCGTAGCGGTCGCGCCAGACGCGCGGCCGGCGATCGCTGTTCATTAGACTGGCGGAGGTGCCGACGATCTCCTTCGCCCGCGGCGTGCCGGCGCCGGAGTGCCTGCCGGTCGCGGAGCTCGCCGACTGTGCGCGCGCCGCGATCGAGCGCGACGGCGAGACGGTGCTCTCGTACGGGCCGCCGTCCGGCTACCGACCGCTGCGCGAGTGGATCGCCGCGCGGCACGACGTCGACCCGGCGCGGATCCTGCTGACGAACGGCTCGCTGCAGGGCTTCGTCTTCCTCGCCGCGCACGTGCTCGCCCATCGCACGCGCCGCTTCCTCGTCGAGCAGCCGACCTACGACCGGCCGCTGAAGATCCTCGCCGAGCTGGGCGCCGAGGTCGTGCCCGTGCCGCTCGACGAGCACGGCCTCGATCTCGACGCGCTCGAGCGGGCGCTCGACGGCGGGCCCGCCTTCCTCTACACGATCCCGACCTTCCAGAACCCGAGCGGGCGCACGCTGCCGACCGAGCGCCGCCGCCGGCTCGCGGAGCTCGTCGCGGCGCACGACCTGCTCGTGCTCGAGGACGATCCGTACGGTCTCGTCCGCTTCGAGGGGGAGCCGCCGCCGTCGCTCTACTCGCTCGCGGGCGGCGAGGGCGTCGTCTACTCGTCGTCGTTCTCGAAGACGGTCGCGCCGGGGATCCGCGTCGGCTATCTCGTGCTGCCGGAGGAGCTGACGCCCGCGATCGAGCTGGCGGCGACCTCGACCTACATCACGCCGGCGCTGCTCGGCCAGGCGACCGTCGCCGAGTTCGTCCGCCGCGGCAACTTCGAGCCGAACCTGGAGCGCGTCTCCGGCCTGCTGCGCGCCCGCCGCGACGCGATGCTCGGCGCGCTCGAGCGCAGCTTCCCCGAGGGCGCGAGCTGGACGCGGCCCGAGGGCGGCTACTTCCTCTGGCTCGAGCTGCCGGACGTGCGCGCCGACGCGCTGCTCGCGGCGGCCGAGGCCGAGGGCGTCACCTTCGTCAAGGGCACCGACTTCGGCGGCGGCCCGAACACGGTGCGGCTCGCGTTCAGCTTCGCCTCGCCCGAAGAGATCGAGCGCGGGATCGAGACGCTAGCCGCGCTGCTTCCGGCTGCGGCGACGGTGTAGCTGCGCGAGCAGGATCCCGGCGAGGATCCCCAGGCCGAGGCCGAGCAGCAGCAGCCAGATCAGCCCGACCGCGGCCGAGCCGAAGACGAAGTCGATCGTGACGTCGCCCGAGTTCTTGACGACGAACGCGATCAGGTAGGCGACGACGAGCAGCAGGACGACGATCCGCGCCCAGAGCGCCGGCTGCCACTGCTGCCGCTGCTCGTCGAGTCTCGTGCGGTCGATCCGGCCGGGGAGGCGCATGCCTCCCGGAGTCTACGCCGCCGCGGGCTGCGGAAACGCGGCCGGGCGGGGAACGAGGCGGGCCTGCCGAGGCGGCGCGAGCGAGCCGCGCGTCGCGAGCCGGAAGGTCGGGCACGGCGTCTCGAGCGAGAGCGCGCAGAGACCCGCGCGGCGGAAATAGCAATCGTTGCAGGTTGCATCAGTTCGCTTGTTCATGGCCTCGTTCACGTTGTTGGCGGTGGTCGCGTTCCCGGCACTGATCTTGTTGACCCGCGGCGCCGGGCGCAAGGGCGCCCGAGCATGAAAACGCTGCAATTTCCGCGAGAATCGAACCTGTCGAAATCTCGCTTCAGTTGCTACTTCTGCGGCAGCTTTGCCAGTGCGGACAACGCCTGTCGAAAACTCTTCACAGGCACGATCCGCAGCCCGTCCGCGTAGCGCCGCGCGACCTTCGCGTTATCCCCAGCCGGGACGAGGAAGAGCTGCACGTGAGCGCGCCGGGCGCCGATCGTCTTCTGTTTCAGCCCGCCGACCGGCAGCACCGACCCGTCGAGCGCGATCTCGCCCGTCGCGGCGACCTTGTGCCCGCGGTCGACGTCGCGGCCGAGCTCCTCCATCACGTCGAGCGCGAACGCGAGCCCGGCCGACGGGCCGCCGATCTGGCCGGCATTGATCGAGACCGCGAGCGGCAGCTTCACGTGCACCGACTGCTCGACGACGACGCCGACGACGGTGCGGCCGTCGAGCGTCGTCGTCCGCACGGTCGCGGTTCGCGTCTTCGTGCCGGAGCGGAGCCGCAGCGTCAGCGTCGCGCCGGGCTTCTCCGCCTCGATCCGCTTCCGCAGCTCGGCGGGCGTCCGCACCGGCTTGCCGTCGACGCCGACGATCCGGTCGCCCGGATGCACGTGGCCCGCGGCCGGCGCCTTCGGGTCGACGGCGTCGACGAGCGCGCCGGTCGGCTCGGCGACGACCTTGCGGCCGAGCGCGCGCAGGGCGACCGCCGAGGCGATCTTCTGCGAGCGGCTCATCTCCTGCAGGTCGAGCATGCGCCGCTGGGCGTCGTTGCCGCCGGGCGGCACGACCGCGCTCGCCGGGACGAGGTCCGCGCCGTCGCGGATCCCGGGGAAGAGCCGCTCGAGCAGCGACGCCTTGCGGACGACGACGTCGACGAAGTAGATGCCGCCGCCGTCCGGGTCGGGCGTCTTGTCGCCGGCCGGCACCGAGACGAGCGGCGCCACCGGGTGCGCGACGTCGGGCAGGAAGATGTACTCGTTCGAGGGGACCGCCCAGAGGATCGCCGCCGTCAGCAGCAGCAGGAGCCCGAGCAGCAGCAGCAGCTCCGCGAGGCGGCGGCGGACTCGACTCACAGGAGCGATCGCGCGAGGCCGCCGTCGACCTGGATCAGCGTGCCGGTGATGTACGAGGCGCGGCTCGAGCAGAGGAACGCGACGAGGTCGCCGAGCTCGCGCGGGTCGCCGAGGCGGCCGACCGGGATCTGCCGCAGCTCCTCGGCGGGCGGGCCGTCGCCGTAGAGCTCCTGCATCCGCGCGGTCGCGAGCCGGCCCGGGCCGACCGAGTTGACGGTGATCCCTCGCGGGCCGAGCTCGGTCGCGAGCGACTTCATGTAGCCGACGACGCCGGGCCGGACCGAGTTCGTCAGCGCGAGGTTCCGCGTCGGCTCGCGGACGGCGAGCGAGGCGATCAGGACGATCCGGCCCTGGTCGGAGGCGAGCAGGTGCGGCAGCGCGAGCCCGACCAGGCGGACGACCGGCTTCAGCAGCAGGTCGACCGCGGACTGGACGGAGTCGGCGTCGAGCTCGGTCGCGGTCGACGGCGGCGGCCCGCCCGAGTTCGGGACGAGGACGTCGACGCCGCCGAAGCGCTCGACCGCCGTCTGCACGACCCGCTCGAGGTCGGCGGGCTCGCGCACGTCGGCGACGACCGGCACGGCGCCGATCCGCTCCGCCTCTCGTTCGAGCAGCTCGCCGCGGCGGGCGAACGCGACGACGTTCGCGCCCTCCTCGGCGAGCGCCTGCGCGCAGGCGAGGCCGAGGCCGGAGGACGCGCCGCCGACGATCGCCGTCCTGCCGCGGAGCCCGAGATCCACGACGGCATCGTAGAGCCCGGGCCCCGCCGGCAGTGGCGGCTACGCCGTCAGGACGCCGACGACCTCGCGCACGGCCTCGCTCGAGCGCTGCAGCGCCTCGCGCTCGTCGTCCTCGAGGTCGACCTCGAGGATCTGCTCGACGCCGCCGGCGCCGAGCTTGACCGGCACGCCGATGTACAGCCCGTCGATCCCGTACTCGCCCTCGAGGTACGCGGTGCACGGCAGCACGCGCTTCTCGTCGAGCACGATCGAGTCGACCATCGAGGCGGCCGCCGCGCCCGGCGCGTACCAGGCGGACGTGCCGAGCAGGTTGACGATCTCGCCGCCGCCCTTCGCCGTCCGCTGCACCATCGCCTGGATCCGCTCCTCGGAGACGAGCTTGCGCAGCGGCACGCCGCCGACCGTCGTCGCCGAGACGACCGGCACCATCTGGTCGCCGTGGCCGCCGAGCACGAGCGTCTGCACGTCCTTGATCGACGCGCCCGTCTCCCACGCGATGAACGCGCGGAAGCGCGACGTGTCGAGGACGCCGGCCATGCCGAGGACGCGGTGCTTGTCCCAGCCGGAGACGTTCTTCGCCACGTGGCACATCGCGTCGAGCGGGTTCGAGACGACGATCAGCACCGCGTCCGGGGACGCCGACACGACCTCGCGGGTGACCGAGCCGACGATCTGCTCGTTCGTCTGCACGAGGTCGTCGCGGCTCATCCCCGGCGAGCGCGGCTTGCCGGCGGTGACGACGACGACGTCGGAGCCGGCCGACTCCTCGTAGCCGTTCGTGCCGACGAGGTACGGCTCGAAGCCGACGACCGCCGCCATCTGGTTCATGTCGAGCGTCTTGCCCTGCGGCAGGTTCTCGACGATGTCGACGAGCACGACGTCCGCGTAGTCGCGGCGCGCGAGCTCCAGCGCGCAGGTCGCGCCGACGTTGCCGCCGCCGACGACCGTGACCTTCCTTCTCTCGCTCATTTCGCTCCCAGCTTGTCGTTAGCGTTGTGAGTGTAAGTGCGGCTTCGAGCCTGCCCAGTGAGGTACCGTCCTTCGGGCGGAATCTGCGAAAGGAACGAGATGACGGAAGTCGTGTACAGGCCGGGGCTCGAGGGGATCATCGCGGTCGAGACCGAGATCGCGGAGCCGGACCGCGAGGGCGGCTCGCTGCGCTATCGCGGCGTCGACATCGAGGAGCTCGTCGGGCAGTACCCGTTCGAGCAGGTCTGGGGGCTGCTCGTCGACGAGAGCTTCGAGCCCGGGCTGCCGCCGGCCGAGCGGTTCGAGGCGCCGGACCTGACCGGCCGCGCGCCCGCCGACGTCCAGTCGACGATCGCCCACCTCGCCGCCGAGTGGGGGCTCGGGCAGCTGATCGACATCGACGACGAGCAGGCGAAGGAGGACCTGCGGCGCTGCTCGGCGCTCTTCCTCTCGATCGTCGCGCAGTCGGCCCGCGTCGCCGACGGCAAGACCGACAAGGTGCCGCGCGACAAGGTCGAGTCCGGCAAGACCGCGGCCGAGCGCTTCCTGCTCGAGTGGCGCGGCGAGTGCACGCCCGCCCACCAGAAGGCGATCGACACCTACTGGATCTGCACCTGCGAGCACGGCCTCAACGCCTCGACGTTCACGGCGCGGATCGTCGCCTCGACCGGCGCCGACTGCGGCGCCGCGCTCTCCTCGGCGGTCGGCGCGCTCTCCGGGCCGCTGCACGGCGGCGCGCCCGCGCGCGTGCTGCCGATGCTCGACGCGGTCGCAGAGAGCGGCGATCCCGAGCAGTGGGTGCACGACGCGCTCGAGCGCGGCGAGCGGCTGATGGGCTTCGGCCACCGCGTCTACCGCGCCGAGGATCCGCGCGCGCGGCTGCTCCGCCGCACGGCGAAGGAGCTCGGCTCGCCGCGCTTCGACGTCGCCGAGGCGCTCGAGCAGGCCGCGCTCGCCGCGCTGCGCGAGCGCTCGCCCGACCGGCCGCTCGAGACGAACGTCGAGTACTGGTCGGCGGTCGTGCTCGACGTCGCCGACATCCCGCCGAAGCTCGCGCCGGCAATGTTCGCCTGCTCGCGCACCGCCGGCTGGTCGGCGCACATCCTCGAGCAGAAGCGCTTCGCGAAGCTGATCCGGCCCTCGGCGCGCTACGTCGGGCCCGACCCGCGTCCCGCCTCGGAGATCGGCTAGCCATGCCGCCGAAGAAGTCCGTCCAGCTCTCCGGCGTCGCCGTCGCCCAGTCGTCGATCTGCTCGATCGACCCGGACGAGGGCGTCCTCATGTACCGCGGCTACGACATCGCCGACCTCGCCGAGCACGCGACCTACGAGGAGACGGCGTACCTGCTGCTCGACGGCGAGCTGCCGTCCGGCGAGCAGCTGGCGGCCTTCCGCGACGAGCTCGCGGCCGCCGCCGAGCTGCCGGCCGCCGCGGCGCGCGTCGTCGACGAGTCGGCGACGAAGGCGGCGCCGATGGAGCTCCTGCGCACGGCCGTCTCGGCGCTCTCCTTCGCCGACCCGGACAGCGCGAAGATCGACGCGGCCGCCGGCCGGCGCAAGGCGGCGCGCCTGATCGCGCAGCTGCCGGCGATCGTCGCGCGCTACCACCGCCGCCGGCAGGGGCTCGAGCCGGTCGACGCCGATCCGGGGCTCGGCTACGCGGAGCGGTTCCTGACGCTGCTGCACGGCGAGACGCCGGGCGAGCAGGAGGCCCGCGGCTTCGACGTCGCGATGATCCTCCACGCCGAGCACGAGATGAACGCGTCGACCTTCACGGCGCGCGTCGTCGCCGGGACGAACGCCGACATGTACGGCGCGGTCACGGCCGCGGTCGCGGCGCTCGGCGGCCCGCTGCACGGCGGCGCGAACGAGCGGGCGATGGCGCTCTTCGAGCGCTTCGGCTCGCCCGAGGCGACGCCGGACGCGGTGCGCGCGATGCTCGAGCGGAAGGAGAAGCTGTACGGCTTCGGCCATCCGCTCTACCGCGCCTACGACCCGCGCGCCCGGATCCTCAAGCGGCTCTCCGAGGCGCTCTCCGAGGACGGCGGCGAGCCGAACTGGTATGCGATCACCGACGCCGCCGAGCGGACGGTCTTCGAGGAGAAGGGCCTCTACCCGAACGTCGACCTCTACTCCGGCTCGTTCTACCGCTACCTCGGCGTCCCGACCGACCTCTTCACGCCCCTCTTCGCGGCGAGCCGCGTCGCCGGCTGGGCGGCGCACGTGCTCGAGCAGCACGGCGACAACAAGATCATCCGCCCGTCCGCCGAGTACGTCGGCGCGCCGCGGCGGCCCTTCCCCGCCGCCCAGCGGTCGTGACGCTCGCCGAGGCGGCCGCCGAGGGCGCTGCGCTCGCCGACCGCGGCGCCGAGCGCGAGCTCGCCCAGCTGCGCTCCGAGTGGGACGAGGAGCTCGAGGCGGGCGCCCGCAGCGCCGACTTCCGCGAGCGCGTCGTCGCCTACCGCGCCGTCGGCCAGTTCCGCTTCCGCCAGAAGCTCGAGCTGCTCCGCCGCGGGCTCGACGACGAGAGCCCGGCCTGCCGCGGCTCGGCGCTGCTCTCGCTCGAGCTGCTCTCGCGCGACGCGCCCGGCCCGGTCAACTCGGTGCGGCCGCTGCTGCACGAGCTGGCGACGCACGACCCGAACGACGCCGTCCGCCGGCTCGCGGTGATGTCGCTGAAGAACGGCTCGCCGCAGGCGGCGACGATCCAGATCCTGCAGTCGCTCGGCGAGGACGAGGGACAGCCGCGCGAGCTGCGCGACGCGGCGGCGAAGGTCGGCGTGCTGCTGAAGAAGAAGACGCGGGCGCGCTAACCTCCTTGTGACACTCTGTCACAAGGAGCTGCAGCGGCAGGCGCTCGCATCGAGGCCGCAGGAGGGGCACACGCGCCGGCGCCGCTTCCACTCGAGCGCGTTCTTGGCGACGCCCGCGTAGGCCATCGCGTAGCCGACGCCGCTGACGAGGACGAGCATGATCGCGGTCTGAGGGTCAAGTGTCATCTGGTCGGCTCCGTCGCGCGTGCGGGTGCGCTCGGAAATACAACTCGCGGCGGCGCCGATCGGATACGTG
>DASSSQ010000129.1:0-14476 GCA_035708405.1 Gaiellaceae bacterium | reverse complement strand
CGCGACGATCTCGAGCCGCGGCCGCTCCGCCTCCGTCTGCGCCCGCGCGATGATCAGCAACGCGCGGCTGAGCCGGGTCAGCCGCTGCGCCTCGCGCTCGATGTGGTCGAGGAAGAGGTCGCGCTCGGCCGCCAGCTCCTTGGCGCCCGTCTGCAGCACCTCGACCGCGCTGACGATCGAGGCAAGCGGCGTCCGCAGCTGATGGGCCGCGTTCGCGACGAACTGCCGCTCGGCGCGCAGGTGGCGCTGCCGCTCGGTGACGTCGTCGAAGACCGCGACCGCGGCGACCGTCTCGCCGCCCGCGTCGTGGACCGGCGTCGTGCTGACCGAGACCAGGCGCGCCGTCCCGTCCGGCAGGTCGACCTCGTAGACCTCGTCGCGGATCGTCTCGCCGTCGCGTGCCGCGCGGACGAGCGGAACGGCCTCGGGGCTCGCCACGGCCGTCCCGTCGGGGCGCCGCAGCACGAGCTGTCGGAGCACGTCGTCGCTGCCGTCCGTCCCGAGCAGCTCGCGCGCGCGCCGGCTCATCGCGAGCAGGCGCGCGGACGGCGCCTCGACGATCATCACCGCCGCGGGCAGCTGCTCGAGCACCGCCTCGAGCAGCGTCCCCTCGATCCCGCCGGGCCGGAGCAGCGTCTCGATCGTGTCCCGCGGGACCATCCTGACGGAACCTTAACCGGGTCGGGACTGGCGAATCGGATCGGAACTCGTCAGGATGAAGGGGTGCCTCGAGGGGTTGGTCAGGCTCCGCGAACGGCAGAGTTCGCGGCATGGGTGCGCTTCCTCCGCGCGCACGCTGCCGTCACGCGCGCGCTGTCCGCCGAGCTCGTGCGCGAGCACGGGCTGACGATCAACGACTACGAGGTGCTGCTGCACCTCTCCCGCGCGCCGGAACGCCGGCTGCGGCGCGTCGACCTCGCCGAGCGGGTCGTGCTGACGGCGTCGGGGATCACGCGCCTGCTCGACGGGCTGGAGCGCGAGGGCTTCGTCGCGAAGCGGAGCTGCCCGGAGGACGGCCGCGTCTCCTACGCGTTCCTGACGGAGGCGGGGATCGAGAAGCTGCGCTCGGCCGCGGAGACGCACCTCGAGGGCGTCTCGCGGCTCTTCCTCGAGCATTTCGACGAGGACGAGCGGCGCGCGCTGGCCGAGCTGCTCGACCGGCTGCCGGGGAACTGCGGCGAGCCGGACGAGTCCTGCTCGCCCGAGCGCTAGCCGTCCGAGAGGGAGACGGGTGGAGCGGGGTCTGCGGCGGCGCGCCTCCCTCTGCATAAGCCACAGTTTTTCTGCATAATACGCGCATGGCAACCGCGGCGATCCTCGGCGCGTCCGGCTTCTCCGGCCAGGAGACGCTCGACCGCGTGCTCGCCCACCCCGAGCTCGAGCTCGTGGCGCTCGGCTCCGAGTCGCTCGCAGGGCAGCCGGCGTCGGCGCTCGACCCGCGGCTCGGCCGCAACGGCTACGGCGCGCTGCCGCGCTTCGTCCGGAACGACGAGGCGCTCGCAAGCGGCGCGGACGTCGTCTTCTGTTGCCTCGACCACGAGCGCGCGGCCGCCCTCGTGCCGCCGGCGGACGGGATCGTCGTCGACCTCTCCGGCGCCCACCGGCTCCGGGCTGCGGACTATCCCGCCTGGTACGGCTTCGAGCACCCGCACGGCGACGCGCTCGCCGGCTGGGCCTACGCGCTGCCGGAGCTCTATCCGCCCGCCGGCCGGCTGGTCGCGAACCCGGGCTGCTACGCGACCGCGGCGCTGCTCGCGCTGGCGCCGGTCGTGGACGCGATCGAGCCGGGGTCGGTCGTTGTCGACGCCAAGTCCGGCGTCTCCGGCGCCGGACGCACGCTGAAGGCGAGCTCGCACGCCGCGGTCGTGCTCGAGAACCTGGCGCCGTACCGCGTCGGGACGCACCAGCACGGCCCCGAGATCGCCCGCGCGCTCAGTTTCGCCGTCACCTTCGTCCCGCACCTGATCCCGGTCCGCCGCGGCCTGCTCGCGACCTGCTACGTGACGCCGAGCGGCGACCTGCGCGGCGCGCTCGAGGCCGCGTACGCGACGACGCCCGCCGTCACGCTGCTCGACGAGGGGGAGACGCCGGATCTCGCGCGCGTGCAGGGAAGCGACTGCGCCGAGGTGGCGCTCTTCGACGACCCGGCGACCGGCCGCGCGGTGATCGTCTGCGCGCTCGACAACCTCGGCAAGGGCGCTGCCGGCCAGGCCGTCCAGAACGCGAACCTCGCGCTCGGGCTTCCCGAGACCGCGGGGCTGCGCCTGCACGGAGTCCTTGTATGAGCGTCACCGCCGCGAAGGGATTCGTCGCCGCGGGCGTCGAGGCCGGGATCCGCAAGCGCGCGCTCGACCTCGCGCTCGTGCGCACGACCGCGCCCGCGGTCGGCTGCGCGATGTTCACGACGAACCGCGTGCAGGCAGCGCCGGTCGTCGTCTCGAAGCGGCACCTCGAGGCGGCCGAGCCGCAGGCGATCGTCCTCAACTCCGGCTCCGCGAACGCGGCCACCGGCGAGCAGGGCGAGGCCGACGCCGTCGCGACCGCCGCCGAGGCGGCGCGGCTCCTCTGCCTGCGCACCGAGGAGGTGCTCGTCGCGTCGACCGGCGTGATCGGCGTGCCGCTGCCGATGCCGAAGCTGCTCGCCGGCATGCGCCGCGCCGCGCGCAAGCTCTCGCCCGAGGGCGGCGCGGCGGCGGCCGAGGCGATCATGACCACCGACACGCACCCGAAGACCGCGCTCGTCGCGCGCGACGGCTTCGCGGTCGGCGGGATGGCGAAGGGCGCCGGGATGATCCATCCCGCGCTCGCGACGATGCTCTGCGTCGTCACGACCGACTATCCGCTCGCGCCCGGCGAGGCGGACGCGTTCCTGCGGCCCGCGGTCGAGGCGTCGTTCAACCGGATCTCGGTCGACGGCGAGTGCTCGACGAACGACACCGTCGTCCTGCTCGCGAACGGCGCGTCGGAGATCGAGCGGACGCCGGCGACGGACACCTCGTTCGCGGCCGCGCTGCTGCAGGTCTGCTCGGAGCTCTCGGCGCAGATCGTCGCCGACGGCGAGGGCGCGACGATGCTGCTCGAGATCGCCGTCTCCGGAGCCGCGTCGAACGAGCAGGCGGCCGCGATCGCGCGCCGGATCGCCACCTCGCCGCTCGTCAAGACCGCCGCCTTCGGGCGCGACGCGAACTGGGGCCGCGTGCTCGTCGCCGCCGGCTCGGCGCCCTGGAACGGCGGCTTCGCCGCGCTCGACCAGACGAAGCTCTCGCTCGCCTTCAACGGCACCGCCGTCTTCCGCGGCGGCGCGCCGCTCGGGGTCGAGCCTTCCTTCGACGGCTCGGTCTGCACGATCGACCTCGAGCTCGGCCTCGGCGACGGCAGCTCCTCGTATCTCGCCTCCGACCTGACCTACGACTACGTCCGCATCAACGCGGACTACCGCTCGTGAGCCGGCTCGTCGTCAAGGTCGGCGGCGCCGTCTCCGGGGAGGCGGCGGGGCGCGTTCTCGACCTTGTGACAAGTTGTCACGAGGTCTGCGTCGTCCACGGCGCCGGCCCGCAGATCTCGGCCGAGATGGAGCGGCGTGGGATCCCGGTCGAGTTCGTCGGCGGCCGCCGCGTGACGACGGCCGCGGGACTCGGCGTCGTCCGCGCGATGCTCGCCGAGGTCAACGCCGCGCTCTGCGCCGAGATCGGCGCGCTCGCCCTGCCGCTCTTCGGCGACGCGCTCGGGCTGCCGGCGCGGCAGGTGCCGGAGCTCGGCCTCGTCGGCGAGCCGGAGCCGTCGTGCCCGCCCGAGATCGTCCATGCGCTCGAGCTGGGGCGGATCCCGGTCGTCGCGCCGCTCGCGGCTGGGCCGCTGAACGTGAACGCGGACGACATGGCCGCCGCGCTCGCGGTCGGCCTCGGCGCCGACCGGCTGCTCTTCCTGACCGACGTGCCGGGGCTGCTCGTCGACGGCGGCGTCGCGCCGTCGATCGCCGCCGGCGAGGCCGTGCGGCTCGTCGGCGAGGGCCGCTTCGACGGCGGCATCGTTCCGAAGCTCCTGGCGGCGGTACAGGCCGTCCGCGGCGGCGTCGCGGCCGAGATCGGCGAGACGGCGGTGCTCGCGTGACGCAGCTACTTCGTGACAAGTTGTCACAAGGACTGATGGCGGCGTACGGGCGGCAGGAGGTCGCGTTCGTGTCCGGCGAGGGCTGCACGTTGACCGACGCGGAGGGCCGCGAGTACCTCGACTTCGGCGCCGGGATCGCTGTCGTCTCGCTCGGCCACCGCCATCCGGCGCCGCTCGCGGCCGCGCACGCGCAGCTCGACCGGCTCTGGCACGCGTCGAACCTCTACCGGACGGCGCCGCAGGAGGAGCTCGCAGCGAAGCTCGCGGCGCGCTTCCCCGGCGGGCAGGCGTTCTTCTGCAACTCCGGCACCGAGGCGAACGAGGCGGCGATCAAGCTCGCGCGCAAGGCGACCGGCAAGCCGGGGATCGTCGCGCTCGAGGGCTCGTTCCACGGCCGCTCGACCGGCGCGCTCGCCGCGACCGGCCAGCCGGGCAAGCGCGCGGCGTTCGAGCCGCTGCTGCCGGGCGTCCGCTTCGCGAAGCCGAACGACGTCGAGTCGCTGCACGCGGCCTTCGGCGACGACGTCGGCCTGATCCTGCTCGAGCCGGTGCTCGGCGAGGGCGGCGTCCATCCGCTGACGCGGGAGTTCGCCGCCGCCGCCCGCGCGCTGCCGGCGCTGCTCGCCTTCGACGAGATCCAGACCGGCGTCGGCCGCACGGGCACCTTCTTCGGCTTCGAGCGGCTGGGCGTCGAGCCGGACCTCGTGACGATGGCGAAGGCGCTCGCGAACGGGCTCCCGATCGGCGCGCTGCTCGCCCGCGATGTCGCGTTCGCACCCGGCGACCACGGCTCGACCTTCGGCGGCAACCCGGTCGCCTGCGCCGCCGGCTGCGCCGTTCTCGACGCCGTCGACGACGAGCTGCTCGCGAACGTGCAGCGTCAGGGCGCCCGGATCGCCGCCGCGCTCGCCGGGCTGCCGGGCGTCGTCGAGCTGCGCGGCGCGGGCCTGCTGATCGGCGTCGAGACGAAGCGGCCCGCGGCCGACCTCGTGACAAGTTGTCACGAGGAGGGACTGGTCGTGCTGACCGCGGGTGAGCACGTGCTGCGGCTCGCGCCGCCGCTCGTCGTCACGGACGCGGACGTCGACCGGGCGCTCGCGATCCTGCGGGAGGTTCTGGCGTGAGCGTGAACCGCCGCG
The DNA here is from genome assembly GCA_035708405.1 of Gaiellaceae bacterium. Classification (GTDB taxonomy): domain Bacteria; phylum Actinomycetota; class Thermoleophilia; order Gaiellales; family Gaiellaceae; genus DASSSQ01. The sequence goes on along the minus strand of DASSSQ010000129.1, from coordinate 9,227 downwards.
AGCGCCAGGGCGCGATCCTGCGCCTGATCCGCGAGCAGCCGATCTCGACGCAGTCCGGCCTCGCCGACGCGCTGCGCGCCGCGGGCTACCCGGTCGTCCAGACGACCGTCTCGCGCGACATCCACGAGCTCGGCCTCGTCAAGGTGCGCGACGCCCAGGGCCGGCTCGTCTACGGGCCGCCCGGCGCCGCCGACTTCGACCGGCTCCGCGGCCTCGGCGCGGCCGTCCGCCGGCTCGCGCTCTCGATCGAGCCGAGCGGCAACCTCGTTCTGATCGCGACCCTCTCCGGCTTCGGCCCGGCGCTCGCGGAGGAGATCGACCGCACGCCGCATCCCCAGATCCTCGGCACCGTCGCCGGGGACAACACGATCCTCGTCGTCGCGCGCGAAGGCGTCACCGGCGCCGCGCTCGCCGACGAGCTGAAGTCCCATCTACTCGAAGGAGCTGCTTGACCGTGACGAAGATCGCCGCGCTCGCCTACTCGGGCGGGCTCGACACGAGCTGCGCGATCGCGTGGCTGAAGGAGGACTACGGGTTCGACGAGGTGATCGCGGTGCTCGTCGACGTCGGCCAGGAGTTCGACGTCGAGGCCTCCCTCGCGCGCGGCAAGGCCGCCGGCGCCGCCGACGTGCTGCTGCTCGACCGGCGGGAGCAGTTCGCCGGCGACCAGTGCGCGAAGGCGATCCGCACGAACGCGCTGTACGAGAACCGCTACCCGCTCGTCTCCGCGCTCTCCCGCCCGGTGGTCGCGCAGACGGTCGCCGAGGTCGCGCTCGACGCGGGCGCCGAGGCGGTCGTCCACGGCTGCACGGGCAAGGGCAACGACCAGCTCCGCTTCGAGCTCGCGTTCAAGGCGAACTACCCCGGCGTGCGCGTGATCGCGCCGCTGCGCGACCGGATCTGGACGCGCGACGAGGAGGTCGCCTATGCCGAGGCGCGCGGGATCCCGATCCGGCACTCGCAGGCGTCGATCTACTCGACCGACGAGAACCTGTTCGGACGCTCGATCGAGGCCGGCATCCTCGAGGACCCGTGGGTCGCGCCGCCGGAGGACGTCTACGTGCTGACCGGCGACCCGGCCGTGGCGCCGGCGCCGCGCGAGGTCGTCGTCTCGTTCGAGCAGGGCACGCCGGTCGCGGTCGACGGCGTCGAGCTCGGGCTGCCGGAGCTGATCGCGTACGTCAACGAGCTCGCCGGCCCGTACGGGATCGGGCGGATCGACATGATCGAGAACCGCGTCGTCGGCATCAAGAGCCGCGAAATCTACGAGGCGCCGGCCGCGATCTGCCTGATCGAGGCGCACAAGGCGCTCGAGGATCTGGTCCTGACGAAGGACGAGCTGCGGATCAAGCGCGGGCTCGAGACGACGTGGACGGAGCTCGTCTACGAGGGTCTCTGGTTCTCGCCGGCGCGCGAGGCGATCGACGCGTTCGTCGCGAAGACGCAGGAGCGCGTGACGGGCGAGGTGCGGCTCGCGCTCGGGCCGTCGCTGCCGGTCGTCGCCGGACGGCGCTCCGAGAACGCGCTCTACTCGATGGAGCTCGCGTCCTACTCGACCGGCGAGACCTTCCCGCACGGCGCGGCGGAGGGCTTCATCACGCTGCAGGCGCTCGAGGTCGAGCTGGTCGCGCAGCTGAGGCGCGGGGGAGTGGCCGTTTGACGCTCTGGGGCGGCCGCGTCGGCGCGCGGCTCGACCCCGCGGTCGAGGCGTTCCTGCAGGCCGACGACGCCGAGCTGCTCCCCTACGACGCCGAGGCAACGCTCGTCCACGCGCAGCGGCTCGCTTCCGCGGGCCTGCTGAGCGCGGACGAGCTCGCCGAGGTCGAGTCGATCCTCGGCGGGATCGTCTGGGAGCCGGGCGACGAGGACGTCCACACGCTGATCGAGCGCAAGCTCGGCGCGGTCGGGCGGAAGATCCACGCGGGCCGCTCGCGAAACGACCAGGTCGCGGCCGCCTTCCGGCTCTACGTCGCCGACGCCTGCACCGAGGCGCAGACGGAGCTCGTCGCGTTCGCGCGCGTCCTGCTCGAGCGCGCGGAGGCGGACGCGGAGACGCCGATGCCCGGCTACACGCACCTGCAGCGGGCACAGCCGGTGACCGTCGGCCACCACCTGCTCGCGTGGATCGAGATGCTGGAGCGCGACCGCGCGCGGTTCGGCTTCGCGGCGGAGCAGGCGCGGCCGTCGCCGCTCGGCGCCGGCGCGCTCGCCGGCTCGACGCTCGGCCTGCCGTCGCCGCCCTCGCCGATGCGCAACTCGCTCGACGCCGTCGCCGACCGCGACTTCGCGACCGACTACCTCTACGCCGTCGCCGCGCTCTTCGTCCACCTCTCGCGGATCGGCGAGGAGCTCTGCCTCTGGACGAGCGCCGAGTTCGGCTTCGCGCGCCTGCCGGAGGTCGCGGCGACCGGCTCGTCGATGATGCCGCAGAAGCTGAACCCCGACGTCGCCGAGCTCGCCCGCGGCAAGGCGGGCGCCGCGATCGGCCGACTGACCGGGCTGCTCGCGACGGTGAAGGGGCTGCCGCTCGCCTACGACCGCGACCTGCAGGAGGACAAGCCGCCGGTCTTCGCCGCCCGCCGCGACGTGCGCGGCGCGCTGCGGGCCCTCGCCGTCCTCGTCGGCGGCCTCGAGCTCGACCGGAAGCGGCTCGCCGAGGCGGTCGCCGATCCGCTGCTGCTCGCGACGGACGCCGCCGAGGCGCTCGTCCGCGACGGCGTCCCGTTCCGTGACGCGCACGAACGGATCGCCGCCTCGGTGCGAGACGGCAGCTTCGCCCCGCCGCCGCCCGCGCCGCGCCCCGCGCCCGGCCCCGGCGGCGTCCGCGACGCGCTCGCCGATGCGCGCGCCCGCCTCGGCTGACAGCCCTTGTATCGTCTGCTTCGTGCGGAGCCGTACCCTGCTGCTTCTGCCGCTTCTCGCCTGTGCGCTCGTACTGGTTCCGTCGGGTACGGCCAAGCCCCGCGACGGCATCCCAGCCTGGGTCGGGGCCAGTGCAACGCAGACGCTTGCCCGGGTCTTCGGGAAGCCGGCCGTCGTCGCGAGCTGGAACATCCCGTACCCGCGGAAGATCGTCGTGGTGTGGGAGTTCCAGTCGATCACGGTCTGCCGGACGTGCTCGGCACCCTCCAACGGGGCGCAGCCGAGGGGCAGAGTGGTTCGTGTCAGCTTCGCCCGACGCACGCACCGCCCGACCGGCGAGCTGCGGTTCTGCGAGGTACGCGGAATCAGGCCGCCGCTCAGTGCCTGCCTCGCGCGCTGAGTCGAGTCGCAGCGTCGGCGCGGGACGACGATACTTGCGGCATGGGGGACAGCTACCCGACGGTCCGCGCCGCGGCGGTGCAGGCGGCGTCGGTCTTCCTCGACCGCGAGGGATCGGTCGAGAAGGCCTGCCGGCTGATCCGCGAGGCCGGCAGAAGCGGCGCGCAGGTGATCGGCTTCCCGGAGGGCTTCGTGCCCGCGCACCCGGTCTGGTTCCACTTCCACCCGGCGACGGGCAGGATCGCGACGCGGCTCTCGGTCGAGCTCTTCAAGAACGCGGTCGAGATCCCCGGCCCGGAGGTCGACGCGCTCGCCGCCGCCGCTCGCGACGCGCGCGCCTACGTCGTCGTCGGCGTCTGCGAGAAGCTCCCCGGCACCTTCGGCACGCTCTACAACTCGCAGGTCTTCCTCGGCCCGGACGGGACGCTGCTCGGCAAGCACCAGAAGCTGATGCCGACCGTCGGCGAGCGGCTCGTCCACACCGGCGGCTACGGCGACACCTTCGGCGCGATCGCGAGCGACTTCGGCCCGATCAGCGGCCTGATCTGCGGCGAGAACTCGAACCCGCTCGCCGTCTTCGCGCTGACCGCGGAGGCGACCCGCGTCCACGTGATGAGCTGGCCGAACCACTTCCCGACGATCTCCGATCCGCTGCGCAGCCGCGTCCAGATCGACAGCCAGTCGTTCGCGCAGATGTCCAAGGCGTACGTCGTCAGCGCCTGCGGCACCGTCGACGAGCGGATGATCGAGCTGCTCGAGCTGACGCCGGCCGACGAGGAGCTGATCCGCAATCCGGACTTCTGCGGCGGCTCGACGATCGTCGCGCCCGACTCGCGCGTGCTCGCCGGGCCGATGGGGCCGGAGGAGGGGATCCTCTACGCCGACCTCGACCTGGAGGTCGGGATCAAGATGAAGCTCCGGCACGACTTCGCGGGCCACTACAACCGGCCGGACGTCTTCCAGGTGCGCGTCAACACGCGCCGGCCGGAGCTCTACGGCAAGGTCGCCGACGCCGAGCTCTTCCCCGGCCCGCCCGCGGCGAACGGCGAGGCGGCCGGCTACCTCGAGCGGGCGCGCCGCGCGCACGAGCTGCCGGAAGCGCCGCGCGGGCTGCCCGAAGGCGACTAGCGCCGCCGCGGCGGCATCCTCCCGCTCGTGGTAGGCGCGCGCCTCCGCGTACGCCTCGAGCGCGCGGCGATCGGCCTCGGTCGACGGGCCGCCGAAGAGGTCTGACCCCGCCGTCAGCGGCCCAGGAGCCGGCGCAGGCGGCCCTTCGGCGGTGCCGCCTCGGGCTCGCGCGGCGGCTCCGGCGGCTGCGGCGGCGCAGCGGCGCCGCGCGCCGCCGCGCGCTCGCGATCGCCGCGGATCGCCTCGCGCATCTCGTCGATCAGGCTCTCCTCCTCACGCTGAGCCACGGCCGAGAATTCGCCCTCCCCGGCGCGCGTCCTGCCTTCGAGCCCCTTTCACAATGAACCTTGTGCCGACGGGCCGCGCTGGACGGCGCCATGCGGCGTCCTCGGTCGCGCCCGTAGCCTCCGGCTACGAACGCTCCCTGCGTCCTTGCCTTGCGCCGCCCATCGCACCCCGTCGGCGAAGAACCATTGCAAAAGGGACTCAGCGAAAGAGCGCGGAGTAGCCCGAGAGTGCCGGCTGGCCGCCGAGATGCGCGAAGAGGACGTTCGAGCCGCGCGGAAGCTCGCCGCTCCGCGTCAGCTCGATCAGCGCCGCCATCGACTTCCCCTCGTAGACCGGCTCGGTGATCATGCCCTCCGTGCGCGCGGCGAGCCGGATCGCCGCCAGCGTCCGCTCGTCCGGGATCCCGTAGGTGCCGGCGTGGAAGCGCTCGTCGAGCTCGATCTCGTCGTCGCGCAGCTCGCGCCCGACCTCGATCAGCTCCGCGGTCGCGCGTGCGATCCGCGCCACCTGCTCGCGCGTCTCGGCCGGCTTCGCGGACCCGTCGATCCCGAGCACGCGCCGCTGCCGCTCCTGCGCGGCGAAGCCGGCGATCATCCCCGCCTGCGTCGAGCCGGTGACCGAGCAGACGACGATCGTGTCGAAGAAGACGCCGAGCTCGCGCTCCTGCTCGGCCAGCTCCTGTGCCCAGCGCGCGTAGCCGAGCCCGCCGAGCGGGTGGTCGGAGGCGCCGGCCGGGATCGCGTACGGCTTCCCGCCGCGCTGCTCGACGTCGCGCAGCGCCTGCTCCCAGCTCTCCTTGACGCCGATCCCGAAGCCCGCCTCGACGAGTCGCACGTCGGCGCCGAGGATCCGCGAGAGCTGGATGTTGCCGACCCGGTCGTAGACGGCGTCCGGCCAGTCGACCCAGCTCTCCTGGACGAGCACGGCGCCGAGGCCGAGCCGCGCCGCGACCGCGGCGACCTGGCGCGTGTGATTGGACTGAACGCCGCCGATCGAGACGAGCGTGTCGCAGCCGCGGTTGAGCGCGTCGGCGGCGAGGTACTCGAGCTTCCGCGTCTTGTTGCCGCCGAAGGCGAGGCCGCTCGAGACGTCGTCGCGCTTGGCCCAGAGCGTGGCGCCGCCGAGCTGCTCCGTCAGCCGCTCCAGCCGGTGCAGGGGCGACGGACCGAAGAGCAGCTCGACGCGCGGGAACGAGTCGAGCTTCACGCGTCGATCCTGACGGATTCGAGCTCGAGCTGCTCGAAGCGCCGCGGCGTCACGAGCAGTGCGGCGAGGGCGAGCACGGCGACCGCGACGAGGCCGAGGAAGACGCGGTGGGTCGCGAGCTCGAGCCCGTGGCGGACGTAGTCGCCGGCGGCGCCGTGCGGCGCGTGGCCGCCGAGCACGCTCGAGGCGGCGTTGACCGAGCGCGGCAGCTTCGCGGCGACCGCCGGCGGCGCCTGGACGAGCCAGCGGTGCAGCGTCGAGTTCGCGACCGAGCCGAAGATCGCGGCGCCGAGCGCCTGACCGAGCATCCGCGTGAACATCGAGGCGCCGGTGACGACGCCGCGGCGGCTCCAGTCGACGACCGACTGGACACCGACGATCAGCGGCGTCGAGAGCAGCCCGAGCCCGACGCCCATCACGAGGCAGGCGCCGGCGGCCTGCCAGACCTGCGAGCCGTCGCCGAGCAGGGCGAACAGGATCCCGGCGACGAGGCAGATGCCGGTGCCGATCAGCGCCGAGTCGCGGAAGCCGATCCGCAGGTAGAGCCGGCCCGACTGCGACGCCGCGACCGGCCAGCCGACCGACATCGCCGCAAGCGTGAAGCCGGCGACGACCGGCCCGGCGCCGAGCACGCCCTGTGCGAAGGTCGGCAGGAACGTCGTCAGCCCGATCGTCAAGAGGCCGACCGCGCCGGAGCCGAGCGCCGCGCCGAGCAGGATCCGCCGGCCGAAGACCCACGGCGGCAGCATCGGCTCGGCGGCACGGCGCTCCTGGAAGGCGAAGGCGACGAGCAGCGCCGCCGAGACCGCGAACGTGGCGAGGCTCTGCACCGAGACCCACGGCCAGCGGACGCCGCCCTGCAGCAGCCCGAAGATCAGCAGGCCGATCCCGCCGACGAGCAGCCCGGCGCCGCCGACGTCGATCCGGTGCCGTCGCCGGACGACGTGCGGTTCGTGGAAGCCGGTCAGGATCACCGCGAGCGCCGCCGCCCCGATCGGCACGTTGACGTAGAAGATCCAGCGCCAGGTCGCGTACTCGGCGAAGAAGCCGCCGATCGCCGGCCCGACGACGGCGGAGATCCCCCAGACGCTCGAGATGTAGCCCTGCACGCGCGCCCGCTCCTCCAGCGTGTAGAGGTCGCCCGCGAGCGTCGTCACGACCGGCTGGATCGCGCCCGCGCCGAGCCCCTGCAGCGCGCGGAAGACGATCAGCGCGACCATGCTCCAGGCGATTCCGGAGAGGATCGAGCCGGCGAGGAAGATCAGCGTCCCGACGATCAGCACCGGCTTGCGGCCGTAGAGGTCGGCGAGCTTGCCGTAGATCGGGATCGTCACCGCCTGCGCGAGCACGTAGCCGGAGAAGACCCACGGGAAGAGCGAGAAGCCGCCGAGGTCGCGGACGATCGACGGGATCGCCGTCGCGACGATCGTCGTGTCCATCGCCGCGAGCGCCATCGTCAGCATCAGCCCGACGAGTACGCGCCGGCGCGCGGCGGGAGTCAGCTCCTCCACGCGGAGAAGCTAGCGGGGAGCGGCGCGCCGCGGCGCCGCTCCCCGCCGTCCGCTAGCCGACGCGGGCGAAGTAGGCATCCTCGCCCGAGCGGCACGAGCCGCCGAAGCACGCCTGCTCGCGCATGTCGGTCCAGTACGCCACGACGCCGCCGCCCGGGGCCGCGGCGATGTTCGAGTAGTCGCCGAGGAACGCGGTCGCGTTCGGGAACTTCGCGTTTACCGTCCGCGCGAACCAGCGGTCGCCGGTCGTCGGGTCGGAGAGCGTCGTCGTCACCTGCTGCGCCGCGAACCCCTTGCTCGACTCGGTCAGCAGCGTGTAGCCGTACTTGTGGTTCTTGCGGTCGTAGGAGCGGTCGAAGGTGCCGATCCGGAGAACGCCGCCCGCGTCGAAGGCGCCCCACGGCATGAACTGGTCGCCGCGGAGCGCGACCGCGGTCGGCGCCGTCCAGTGCGCGCCGCCGTCGAACGACTCGCTGACGATCACGTCGGAGTTCGTCTTCGCCGAGTACGGATCGGACGGCGCCGGCAGCTGGCTGTTGCGCATGTCCGACCAGACGACGGCGAGGTGCTGCGCATTCGTCGGGTCGGCCGTGATGTTGCCGGCCGCCCAGGAGCGGAAGACGCTGTCCTGGTAGGTCTGGCGGCCGAACGCGATCGGGTAGTCGGTCGCGCCGTCGATCACCGTCGCGACCTTCGTCGGCGCGGTCAGCGCCGTCCCGGTCGCCGGGTCGACCCTGACGACCTCGTAGTCGTCGCGGCCCGTGTTCAGGTCGGTCGTGTTCAGGAAGGCGACGTAGATCGAGCCGTCGGCGGCGACCGCCGGCACCGCCACGAACGCCTCGTCGAGCGAGCCCGAGATCACCTGCGGCGTCGACCAGGTCACGCCGGCGTCGTGCGTGACCGACGCGTAGATCTGCGCGCTCACGAACGACCCGCGCTGCCCGAGCCGGAAGTCGCCGTAGGTGACGATCGCGTTGCCGTTCCCCCACGCGGCGACGTACTCCTTGTCGAGCAGGTCGCCGACGCTGCCCTCGTTGCCGCTGCCGGCCGCGATCACGTGCGTGTCCCAGGTCTTGCCGCCGTCGGGCGAGGTCGAGACGAGCACGTCCGGGTTGGTCGCGCTCGAGCCGACGAAGCGGAAGCCGAGCGTCCCGTAGTACGCGTTGCCCGCCGCGTCGAACGCGAGCGCCGGGTCGCCGGTAGCCTGCCAGGTCGACGTCGAGAAGACGGGGTAGTTCGCCCACGACTTGCCGCCGTCGAAGGTGACGTGCGCACGCGAGAGGATCGTCTCACTCGTCTGCCCGGCCGGGTTCAGAGCGAGCTGGTAGTCGTTCGCGCCGCCGATCATGTTGTCCGGGTTCGTCGGGTTGACGGCGATCGACGTCTCGTTGTGCGGGCCGCCGGAGGTCGTCGTCTGACCCTCGCAGTCGGTGTTGACGTTCGCGGCGTTCGAGGTCGCCGTCGTGCAGATCGCCGTGCCCGTCTTGACGGACGGCGAGCTGCCGAAGACGGCGCCGGTCACGGGCGCCGGCGCGTTGAACGCGTTGTGCGAGAAATCGACCGGCTGCGGGTCGCCGCCGCCGTCGTCGGCGAGCGCGGCGCCGACTCCGACGGCTAGCGCGAGCACGGCGAGGCCCAGGACTGCGGACCTGATCCGCCGTGCGGGGCGGAAGCTCTGCATGTTCCCCTCCTCTAGATGAGTAGTTCCACCGGTTCAGGTGGTGTAGTCGACGAGTGCGCGTGGTGGTCGGCCGAGCCGGTGGTTGAGGCTGATGGCGGCGGCGAGGGCGAGGAAGCGGCTGCAGATGCGGGTTTTGAGGCCGTGGAGGGTGC
>DASSSQ010000128.1:0-8096 GCA_035708405.1 Gaiellaceae bacterium | reverse complement strand
GTTCCAGATGTACTCCGGGTTCGAGTAGCGCCGGTGCGCCTGCGAGGCGTACTTCTCCAGCGCCGCGACCTTCCGCTCGAGGTGGCGCCGCTCGAGCGCGATGTAGCACTGGTAGGCGAAGTCGTAGTTGTTCCAGGGGATCTCGTAGCCGAGCACCGTCGTCCGCTTGAACGCGCGCAGGCCCTCGGAGGCGATCGTCTGGTGGTCCTGGTGGACGTCGTGCAGGCTCGGCTGGAAGACGACGTCGGGCCGCCAGTCCTCCCAGATCGCGACCAGCGACTCGAGGATCTCCTGGCGGAATTGCGGGAAGGTGCGCACCTCGAAGTCGTGGACGGTCAGGTGCTCGGGCGCGATCCCGAGCTCGGCGGTCGCCTCCGCGCACTCGCGCGCGAGCGTGTCGGGCGCGAAGCCGGGCGGCAGCGAGCGGGTCGCGATCGAGAAGGCGACGTAGCGCACCTCGACGCCCTCCTCGACGAGGCGCGCCGTCGTGGCGCCGCAGCCGAACTCGCCGTCGTCGGTGTGCGGCGCGAGCACGAGCGCCCGCTCCCAGCGCGCGATCACACCGCCTCCCGCTGCCGTACCGCGACGGCCGTCAGCGCGAGCAGCCCCCAGAACATCGGGTCCTCGAAGAGCGCGTTGTAGAAGAGCGAGTGCACGAAGATCGCCGCGACCATGATCCCGAACGCGGCGGTCGCCCGCTCTCTCAACCCACCCCACCCGGGTCTGAACGCCGCCACGAGCGCCGCCGCGATCAGCCAGAGCAGGAGCAGCAGGCCGGGGAAGCCGGTCTCCGCCGCGACCGTCACCGGCGTGTCGTGCGACGCCGCCGCCTTCGGCTCCTTCCCCTTCAGGTGCAGCCGGTCGGCGTAGGCGCGCTTGAACGAGGCGACGCCGACGCCGATCACCGGATGGTCGACCGCGATCCGGATCCCGTTCGCGACGAGCGACGCGCGGCCGCTCGTGGCGTGGTTCCAGCTCGAGCGCGTGTGCGAGAGGACGGTGTGGCGGACGCGCGGCGTCGAGAGCGCGATCGCGGCGACGAGCACGACCGCGAGTGCGAGCCCGAGCAGCGCGCGCCGCCGCCAGACGAGCGCCGAGGCGATCAGCACGCCGACGATCAGCGCCGCGAAGCTCGACTGCGAGTACGAGTAGTAGAGCCCGGCCCAGGTGACCGCGACGACCGCGACCACGCCGAGCGCGACTCGCAGCGGCGGCCGCGCGAGCACGACGACGAGGCTGCCGAGGATCGCGACCGCGAGGAAGCGACCGTAGATCGACGGGTCGTAGAAGACGGAGTTGACGCGGTAGATCGGCTCGTACGCGTTGCCGACGAGCAGCTTGGGGTTCCAGAAGATGTCGCGCGTCGCCCACTGGTAGATCCCGATCGCCGCGAAGACGAGCCCCATCAGCGCGAGCAGCGCGTACAGGCGCACGACGCCGAGCCGGCTCCACGGCAGGCGCGCGATGCAGACGGCGAGCAGGCCGAACGGCAGGACGTAGAAGACGAGCTCGATCGCCGCCTGCTTGAGGTCGCGCGTCCAGATCGTCGACAGCCCCGTCCAGCCGATCCAGAGGCCGAGCGGCCAGGCGATCGGTCCCAGCTCGCGCGCGCGCCGCTCCTCGCCCGGCAGCTCCCAGGCGAGCGCGAGCGCGGCGGCCGCGACGACGCCGTAGAGCGGCAGCAGCAGGTTCGCGTCGGTCGAGCCGACGTGGACGGGGAAGCGCGCGGGCGCGACGATCAGCGCCGCGAACGGGAGCACCCAGCCGACGCGGACGAGGATCGCGGCGCCGATCGCGGCGCCGATCAGGCCGACGAGCGCCGCGCCCGCGAGCACGCCGCGATGGCCGTGCGGGGCGAGGTAGGCCGCGAGCGCGAACATGCCGAAGATCCAGCCGGCGAAGCCGAGCAGGCGCGCGGTCCGCGTCGTCGCGAGCAGCAGCGACGCGAGCCCGATCCCGCCGACGACGCCGCCGGCCTCCGCAATGGCGGTCACCCGATCCGCTCCACCTTCACCCGCGCCGAGTCCGCGCGACCGCCGACGGAGACGTAGAGCCGGTAGCTGCCGACGCGCTTCGGCGCGCGCAGGACGAGCGTTCCCGGGCGCGCCGAGCCGCTGCGACCGGCGAAGCGCCAGCCGACCCGCTTCGCGTCCGTGGAGACGCGGATGTAGAAGCGCTCGCGCGGGCCGACCGAGACGAGGCTCCGCGCGAGCGTGACGTAGCGGATCGTCAGCGTGCCGAGCCGCTTCCGCTTCGAGACGTTGCCGGCGGCGTCCTGCGCGGCGAAGGCGAGGACGTGCGGGCCGGTCGCCAGCGGCTTCCCGTCCGGCAGCTTCCCGTACCAGCGCAGCGCGTCCGCCTTGCGCGCGAACCGGGTGCGGACGCGGCGGACGCCGTCGACGAAGAGCAGCCCGTGCGCGGGCTCGGCGAGCTTGTAGCGGACGGTCAGCACGTCGCCGCGGCCGTCGCCGTCGGGCGAGAGCACGAGCCGCGAGGCAACCACGGAGGCGACGGTCGGCGCGGTCGAGTCGACGGTGATCGGGTTCGGCAGGCCGATCGTCCGGTGCTCGCGCGCGAGATGGACGTACGGCTTGTAGACGCCGTCGCCGGCGACGATCCCGCTCGGCTCGAGCCCGTTCCAGGCGAGGCGCACCCAGCCGCGGCGGTAGGAGCGATCGTCGACGAGCGTGGCGACGGTGCCGCCGCCCGAGTCGCGGATCGTGACCGTGACGCGGCCCGCCCGGCGCAGGAAGAAGCGGATCGAGACGTGGTCGCTGCGGCAGCGGCAGATCGGCGAGAAGAGCGCCGGCCCGAGCCGGTGCGGCTGGCCGGGGATCGTGCGGCCGACCTGGGTGCGCGTGATCGGCGAGAGCCGCAGCTTCTGCCCCTCGGTGAGCGCGAAGGCCGCCGCGGTCGCGCCGAGCAGCGCGAGCACCAGCAGCGACGGGAGGGCACGGGCCACAGCCCGTCGATTCTACGGACCGGGCGGAGCGGCTACGGCCGTGGTGGGAGCGGGCACGACACGAACGGCTCGCCGCGCAGGCGGCAGCCGAGCTTGTAGGCGAGGCAGCCCGTGCAGAAACCCGTGACCGCCGCGAGCAGCGCCAGCGCGGCGACGATCGCGGCGAGCACGGCGCCGACGAGCGCGAGCCCGGCCGCCGCGAAGGCGAATGCGGCGGCGAGGAACGCGAGCCCGACCATGTTCGCGAACCGCGGCGGCCGCGCGTCCTCGAGCTGCCCTTCGCCGATCCGCGGCTGCACGACCTCGAAGTAGAAGCGGCACGGCAGGCACCAGCGCCGCCCGAGCGTCAGGCCGAGCGCGAGCTGCAGCGCGAGGAGGCCGTAGAGCCACCACCAGCCGGTCGCGACGCCGAGCGCCGCGAGCACGCCGACGGTCGCCTGGTTGAAGCGCGGCGCCCGCGCGTCGATCACGCTCGTGTCCCGGTACGGATGCGCTGCGAGCTCCACTACTTCCCTTCCAACGCCGGAGCCGGCCGCCACATTCTCCGCACCCACCAGGCGACGAACGCGACCGCGGCGGCGGCGAGTCCGACGACGGCGATCGTGTCCGCACCCGGCACCTCGAGCACCTTGATCCCGGAGAGGAAGAGGACGACGGCGAACGCGATCCGCAGCAGCCGGTCGGGCACGCGGATCGACATGCGGCTGCCCGCGATCACGCCGGGGATCGAGCCAACGAGCAGCCACGCCATCGCGTGCAGGTCGACGTTGCCGTGCAGCAGGTGGCTCGTGCCCGCGACCCAGAGCAGCAGCGCCGCGTGTGCCATGTCGGTGCCGACGATCTTCTGCGCAGTCAGCGGGTAGACGAGCAGCATCACGAGGCCGAAGAACGTGCCGCTGCCGACCGAGGTCAGGCCGACGACGAAGCCGCCCGCGGCGCCCAGGCACACGGCGATCGCCCGGTCGCGCGGCCGCAGCAGGAACGGCGCGTCGTCGACCTTCGGGTGCAGGAAGGTCTTGATCGCGAAGCCGATGCCGCCGGCGATCAGCGCGCCGCCGACGAGCCGGCTCATCGTGTGCTGCGCCGACGCGCCGAAGCCGCTCGCGATCTGGACGCCCAGCAGCGAGAGCGGCGCCGACCCGAGCAGCATCCAGAGCGCGAGCCGCGCGTGCACGGTGCCGAGCCGCCGGTGCTGGGCGGCGCCGAACGACTTGAAGACGGCGCCGTGCAGGATGTCGGTGCCGACGGCGATCTTCGGGTCGAAGTTGAAGAGCAGGATCAGGATCGGCGTCATCAGCGAGCCGCCGCCCATCCCGGTCATGCCGACGAGCGTGCCGACGAAGAGGCCCGCGAGGACGAACTGCCAGGTCAACCGGCGCCGGTCCTTCCTCGTGACACAGTGTCACTAGGACGGATCAGGGCTGCGCCTCCCGGATCATCCCCGCGGCGACGGTCTCGTTCGTCGCCTCGTCGATCAGGACGATCGCGCCGGTCGCACGGTTCTCGGCGTACGGATCGGCGGCGACCGGCTCGGCGAGCCGCAGGCAGACGCGGCCGATGTCGTTCAGCTCGAGCCGCTCGGGCCGGTCGAGCTCGGTCAGCGTCGCGACGTCGACGACGGAGAGCAGGTCCTCGGCGATCGCGCGCACCGAGCGCGTCGTGTGTTTGAGGACGAGCCGGTCGCGTGGCGCGAGCGGCCGCTCGCGCATCCAGCAGATCGTCGCGACGAGCTCGCGGGCGACGGCAGGCGGCCGCTCCGGGTCGGCGAGCAGGTCGCCGCGCGAGACGTCGACGTCGTCCTCGAGCCGGATCGTCACCGACTGCGGCGGCGCCGCCTCGTCCAGCGGCCCGTCGGCGGTCTCGACGGCGGCGACGCGGGTACGCCGGCCGGACGGCAGCACGACGACCTCGTCGCCGGCGCGCCAGATCCCGGAGGCGACCTGGCCGGCGTAGCCACGGTAGTCCGGGTGCTCCGCCGACATCGGCCGGATCACCCACTGCACCGGGAAGCGGCGGTCCGCGAGGTTGCGGTCGGCCGCGACCTCGACCGTCTCCAGGTGCTCGAGCAGCGTCGGCCCCTCGTACCACGGCATCCGCCCGCTCGCCTCGACGACGTTGTCGCCGTCGAGCGCCGAGAGCGGGATCGCGCGCAGGTCGTCGATCCCGAGCAGCTCCGCGAGCTCGCGCAGCTCCGTCTCGATCTCGCCGAACCGCTGCTCCGCGAAGCCGGCGAGATCCATCTTGTTGACCGCCACGACGACGTGCGGGATCCCGAGCGTCGTCGCGATGTAGGCGTGGCGCCGCGTCTGCTCGACGACGCCCTTGCGCGCGTCGAGGAGGACGATCGCCAGCTCCGCGGTCGAGGCGCCGGTGACCATGTTGCGCGTGTACTGGACGTGGCCGGGCGCGTCGGCGAGCTGGAAGCGGCGGCGCGGCGTCGTGAACGAGCGGTAGGCGACGTCGATCGTGATCCCCTGCTCGCGCTCGGCGCGCAGGCCGTCGGTCAGCAGCGCGAGGTTGACGTAGCCGTCGCCGCGCCGGGCCGAGGTCTGCTCGATGTGCTCGAGCTGGTCGGCCATGATCTGCTTCGTGTCGTAGAGCAGCCGGCCGAGCAGCGTCGACTTGCCGTCGTCGACCGAGCCGCAGGTGACGATGCGCAAGAGCTCCGTGCCGAGGAGTTGCTCAGAAGTAGCCAACGCGCTTCCTGTCCTCCATCGCCGCCTCGCTGACGCGGTCGTCGGCGCGCGTCTCGCCGCGCTCGGTGACGCGCGTCGCCGCGATCTCGTCGACGACCTCCTCGATCGTCCGCGCCTCCGAGAGCACGCCGCCGGTGCAGCTCATGTCGCCGACCGTGCGGAAGCGGACCGTGGCCGTGAACGTCTCCTCGCCCGGCAGCCGCTCGACGAACTCGCTCGCGGCGTAGAGCATGCCGTCGCGGCGGAAGACCTCGCGCTCGTGGGCGAAGTAGAGCCGCGGCAGCTCGAGCCGCTCGCGGGCGACGTACTGCCAGACGTCGAGCTCCGTCCAGTTCGAGATCGGGAAGACGCGGACGTGCTCGCCGCGGCGGATGCGCGCGTTGTAGAGGTTCCAGAGCTCCGGCCGCTGCGCGCGCGGGTTCCACTGGCCGAAGTCGTCGCGGAAGGAGAAGATCCGCTCCTTCGCGCGGGCGCGCTCCTCGTCGCGGCGCGCGCCGCCGATCGCCGCGTCGAAGCCGTGACCTGCGATCGCGTCGAGCAGCGTCGTCGTCTGCAGCCGGTTGCGCGAGGCGCGCGGGCCGGTCTCCTCGACGACGCGGCCCCGGTCGATCGACTCCTGCACGCTCGCGACGATCAGCCGCTCGCCGAGCTCGGCGATCCGTCGGTCGCGGTACTCGATCGCCTCCGGGAAGTTGTGGCCGGTGTCGACGTGCATGATCGGGAACGGAAAGCCGCCGGGCCGGAACGCCTTCTCGGCGAGCCGCAGCAGCACGATCGAGTCCTTGCCGCCGGAGAAGAGCAGCACCGGCCGCTCGAGCTCCGCGGCGACCTCGCGCATGATGTGGACGGCTTCGGCCTCGAGCTCGTCGAGGTGCGAGATCACGAGACGTGTAGCCCGCATTCGGTCCTTTCCGAGCCCGCCCAGCGGCCCTCGCGTCCCCGGCCGGGAATCGTCGAGTGGGTGTCGCCGATCGACTCGTAGCCGCGGTCGTGGAGCGCGTTGTACGGGAGGTCGCGCTCGCGGACGAACGCCCAGCAGTCGTCGGCCGACCAGTCGGCGAGCGGGTTCGCCTTCCAGAGCTCGTGGCCGTCGTCCCAGCCGAGCTTCGGTGCGCTCGCGCGCGTCGGCGACTGCTCGCGGCGGATGCCCGTGATCCAGCAGTCGAGGCCGAGGAGCGCCCGGTTCAGCGGCTCGACCTTCGCCCGCGCGAGGTAGAGGTCGGGGCTCGTCTCCCAGAGCCCGTCCTCGACGGGCGCGCCCGCGAAGCGCTCGATCGTCGTCCCGTAGCGCCGCTCGACCTCGCGCCAGAGCGCGTAGGTCTCCGGGAAGAGGTGGTGCGTGTCGATCGCGAAGACGCGCGCGCGCGGCTCGAGCGCATAGAGCAGGTCGAGCAGAACCGACTCCTCCTTCTGGAAGGAGCAGGCGAGCGCGACGCGGCCGGGGAACGCGTCGAGGCAGGCGGCGAGGATCTCCCGCGCGCCGAGCGGCTCCCAGTCGCGCTCAGGAAACGGGGACGGCGTCGCCACCGAGCAGCACCTCCCGGAGCGTGTCGCCGCGCAGGCCGAGGCGGAGCGTCTCGAGCGGGATCACCTCGTCGGGCGGGATGTTGCCGAGATTGACGTTCGGCCCGAAGTGCTTGACGAACCAGGCCTGCGCGGGCTTCGACGGCGCCTCGAAGATCAGGTCCGCAAACGGCACCTCGTGCGCGATCTCGTCGATCAGGCCGGTGCGCATCTCGCCGGTCGGCCGGTAGATGCCGGCGGTGCCGCTCTCGCGGCCCTCGGTGATCACCTTCCAGGCGCCGGCCGCGAGCTCCTCCTTGATCCACTCGACCCACAGGTACGGCGCGATGTTGACCTCGTCGTCCTTCGAGCCGACCTCGGAGAGGACGGTGAAGTCGCGCGCGAACTCCTCGATCAGCTCCAGCTTGCGCTCGCGCGGGATCTCGAGCGTGCCGTCGGAGATCTCGACGTGCGAGAAGCGGTTCTCGTCGAGCCAGCGCTTGAACCCGTCGAGCCGGCCGCGCGCGTACACGGCCTCGAAGAGCGTGCCGCCGCAGACGACCGGCGTCTCGAACGAGCGGTAGAGCGCGATCTTCTTCTCGAGGTTGTTCGTGACGTAGCTCGTGCCCCAGCCGAACTTGACGATGTCGACGAACTCGCCGGCCGTGTCGAACATCCCCTCGATGTCGCGCAGGTTGAGGCCCTTGTCGATCACATGGGTCAGCCCCTCGGCGCGCGGCTTGCCGGGCCGCGCGGGCAGGTCGAGGAAGCCGTTCGCGTTAGAGACGTGCATAGAGCTCCTTCAGCTTGCGGGTGGCGGCGGTTTGGACGTCGTGGTAGAGGGAGTTGCCGTGGGTGTCGATGCCGACGGTGAGGGGGCCGAAGTCTTTGACGCGGAAGCGCCAGAGGCATTCGGGCATCAGTTCTTGCCAGGC
>DASSSQ010000127.1:0-5524 GCA_035708405.1 Gaiellaceae bacterium | reverse complement strand
CTTCAAGTGGGAGGGCGGCACGCACCGCGTCCAGCGCGTGCCGACGACCGAGTCGCAGGGGCGGATCCACACCTCGACGGCGACCGTGGCGGTGATGCCGGAGGCCGAGGAGGTGGAGGTCGAGATCGACCCGAACGACCTGAAGATCGACGTCTACCGCTCGACCGGGCCGGGCGGCCAGTCGGTCAACACGACCGACTCCGCCGTCCGGATCACGCACCTGCCGACCGGGCTCGTCGTCGCGATGCAGGACGAGAAGTCGCAGATCCAGAATCGGGCGAAGGCGCTGCGCGTCCTGCGCGCTCGCCTCTACGAGCTCGAGCGCGCGCGGCAGCAGGCGGAGCAGTCGGCGCAGCGGAACGCGCAGATCGGCTCGGGCGAGCGCGCCGAGAAGATCCGCACCTACAACTTCCCGGAGAACCGGCTGACCGATCACCGGATCAAGCTGACCGTCCACCAGCTCGACCGGATCCTCCAGGGCGAGCTGGACGAGTTCACCGACGCGCTGGTCGCCGAGGAGCGGCGCCGCGCGCTCGGCGACGGCGCGTGAACCTGGGCGAGGTGCTCGCCCGGAGCGCGGAGTTCCTCGCGCGCAAGGGCGTCGACTCGCCGCGGCTCGACGCCGAGCTGCTGCTCGGGAAGGCGCTCGGGCTCTCGCGGCTCGACCTCTACCTGCACCACGACCGGCCGCTGACCGCGCCGGAGCGGGACGCGGCGCGCGAGCTCGTGCGCCGCCGCGGCGAGCGCGAGCCGCTCGCCTACGTGCTCGGCGAGTGGGGCTTCCGGCGGCTGACGCTCCGCTGCGACGCGCGCGCGCTCGTCCCGCGCCCGGAGACGGAGATCGTCGTCGAGCGCTGCCTGGCGCTGCTCGACGGGATCGAGGCACCGCGCGCTCTCGACGTCGGCACCGGCACCGGCGCGATCGCGCTCGCGCTCGCCGACGAGCACCCGGGCGCGCGCGTGACCGCGCTCGACCGCTCCGCGGGCGCGCTCGCGCTCGCGCGCGAGAACGCCGAGGCGGCAGGGCTCGCGGTCGAGCTCGTCGAGGGCGACGCGCTCGCCGGCCTGCCGCCGGGCCCCTGGGAGCTCGTCGTCTCCAACCCGCCGTACGTGCTCGCGGGAGAGGAGCTGCCGACCGAGCTCGCCTACGAGCCGCGTGACGCGCTCTACGGCGCCGGCCACACCGAGGCGATCGCGCGGCACGCGCGGGAGTCGCTGCGCGGCGCGCTCGTCCTCGAAGTTCACTCCGAGCGCGCGGGCGAGGCGGCCGGGCTCCTGCGCGGGCTCGGCTACGAGGAGGTTAGGATCACGCGCGACCTGGCCGGCCGGGAGCGAGTGGTGGAGGGGAGATGGCAGACGACGTAGAGGACGCGATCGCCGCGATCCGCTCGGGGCGGACGGTGATCCTGCCGACCGACACGGTCTACGGCCTCGCCGCGTCGCCGTATCGCTCCGACCCGGTCGAGCGGCTCTACCGGCTCAAGGGTCGCGGGCCGGCGCAGGCGACGGCGATCGTCGCCTCCGACCTCGACATGCTCTTCGAGTGCGTGCCGGAGCTGCGCGGTCGCGCCGGCACGATCGCGCGGGCGCTCCTGCCGGGGCCGTACACGCTGATCCTCGCCAACCCGGCGCGCCGTTTCCGCTGGCTGACCGGGCTGCGGCCGGACACGATCGGCGTCCGCGTCCCGGAGCTGCCCGCGCCTGCGGCGGCCGTGCTGGCGGCGGTCGGCGCGGTCGTCGCGACGAGCGCGAACGAGCCGGGCGGCCCCGACCCGCGCAGCCTCGACGACGTGCCGGCGTCGCTGCGGGCGAAGGCGGCCGCGGTCGTCGACGCGGGCGAGCTGCCCGGGACGCCGTCGACGGTGCTCGACTTCACCGGCGCCGAGCCGGCCGTCGTCCGCGAGGGCGCGGCGCCGTCGGCCGAGGCGATCGAGCGCGCGCTCGCCGCGCTGTCGAGCTAGCGACGTATCCTCACGGAAACGGGAAGGAGCGAGAGGTGGCCGTCGCACAGGAGTCGTTGCAGCATCTGCGCAGCGCCGGGCTCGACGAGGTCGACCCGGAGATCGCGGCGCTGCTCGGGCAGGAGCTCGAGCGCCAGCGGAACCAGATCGAGCTGATCGCGTCCGAGAACTTCACCTGGCCGGCGGTGCTCGAGGCGGTCGGCTCGACGCCGACGAACAAGTACGCCGAGGGCTATCCCGGCCGCCGCTACTACGGCGGCTGCGAGGTCGTCGACGAGATCGAGCAGCTCGCGATCGACCGCGTGAAGACGCTCTTCGGCGCCGAGTACGCGAACGTGCAGCCGCACGCGGGCGCGCAGGCGAACATGGGCGTCTACATGGCGTGCCTGCAGCCGGGCGACACGCTGCTCGGGCTCGAGCTCTCGCACGGCGGCCACCTGACGCACGGGCTCAAGGTCAACTTCTCCGGCCGGCTCTACACGATCGCCCACTACGGCGTCTCCCGCGAGACGAACGTCGTCGACTACGACGAGGTGCTGCGGATCGCGAAGGAGACCCGGCCGAAGCTGATCGTCTGCGGCGGCTCCGCCTACCCGCGCACCGTCGAGGCCGATCGCTTCCGCGAGATCGCCGACGAGGTCGGCGCGCTTTTGATGTGCGACATGGCCCACTTCGCCGGGCTCGTCGCCGCCGGCCTGCACCCGAACCCGGTGCCGCACTGCGACTTCGTCACCTCGACGACGCACAAGACGCTCGCCGGGCCGCGCGCCGGCTTCATCCTCTGCCGGGAGGAGCATGCGCAGGCCGTCGACCGCGCCGTCTTCCCCGGGATGCAGGGCGGCCCGCTCGAGCACACGATCGCGGCGAAGGCGACCTGCTTCAAGGTCGCCGCGTCCGGGCCCTTCCGCGACTACCAGCGGCAGATCCGCGAGAACGCCGACACGCTCGCCGCGACGCTGCAGGCGGGCGGCCTCGACGTCCTCACCGGCGGCACCGACACGCACCTGCTCCAGCTCGACCTGCGCTCGACCGCGTGGACCGGCAAGGACGCGGAGGAGCGGCTCGCCGAGGTGAAGATGACGGTGAACCGGAACACGGTGCCGTTCGACGAGCGGCCGCCGACGGTCGCCTCCGGCGTCCGCATCGGCACGCCCGCGGCGACGATGCGCGGCTTCGACGCGGACGACTTCGCCGAGGTCGGCCGGATCATCTGCGCCGCGCTCGCCGACGACGCAGACCTCGGCGCGCTCGCCGCCCGCAGCGAGGCGCTCTGCGCGAAGCGGCCGCTCTACCCGGGCTTCCGCGGGTACGCGACGTACGTCGCATGAACGTCGTCGCCGGCAACGTCGTCGAGGTCGCGCACCCGCTCGTCAGGCACAAGCTCGGCCTGCTCCGCGACGTCGAGACCGACACCGAGATGTTCCGCCGGCTCGTCAACGAGCTGACGCTGCTGCTGACCTACGAGGCGACGAAGGAGATGGAGACCGAGGCGATCGAGGTCGAGACGCCGCTCGAGCGGACCGCGGCGCGCCGCATCTCCGGCAAGAAGGTCGCCGTCTGCCCGATCCTGCGCGCCGGCATGGGGATGCTCGACGGCGTCCTCTCGCTGATCCCGGTCGCGCGCGTCGGCTTCATCGGCCTCTATCGCAACGAGGAGACGCTGGAGGCGGTCGAGTACTTCGTCAAGCTGCCGACGGACATCGCCGACCGCGAGGTGCTGCTGCTCGACCCGATGCTCGCGACCGGCAACTCGACGGCGGCCGCGGTCGCGACGCTGAAGGGCGCCGGCGCGACGCAGATCACGCTCGTCGCGCTGATCGCCGCGCCGGAAGGGATCGAGCACATCACCTCGGAGCACCCGGACCTGCGGATCGTCGTCGCCTCGATCGACTCGCACCTGAACGAAAAGGGCTACATCGTCCCGGGCCTCGGCGATGCGGGCGACCGGCTCTACGGCACGAAGTAGGACGCGGACGCGGCTCGCCGCCGGCAGGAGGCGACGCCCGCGGCGCTAACGTTGGGGCGTGCTGCACACATTCTCGGGTCACCTCGGGATCCTCTGGGGCGCGCTGATCGCGCTCGCGATCGTCGTGCTGCTGACGCCGGCGGTCGGCGGGATGGCGCGGCTGCTCGGCGTCGTCGACCGGCCCGGCGGGCGCCGCGTCAACAAGCGGGCGGTGCCGCGGCTCGGCGGGCTCGCGCTCTTCCTCGGCTTCGTCGTCCCGGCGCTGCTCTTCCTCGACCTGAACCGGGAGGCGCGCGGTCTGCTCGTCGGCGCGGCCGTGGCGACGGTCGTCGGCGCCGTCGACGACTTCCGCGGGCTCACGTGGTGGGAGAAGCTCGTCGGCCAGGTCGGCGCGGCGGTCGTGCCGGTCGCCTTCGGGATCTGGGTGACGCGATTCACGTTCCCGGTGCTCGGGATCCACGTGCTGCCGAAGCCGGTCGGGATGACGGTGACGGTGCTCGGGATCGTCGCGATCATGAACATGCTCAACTTCCTCGACGGCCTCGACGGCCTCGCCGCCGGAGTCTCGGCGATCGCCGGCTTCACGTTCTGCGTGATCGCGATCTCGCTCGGCAACGCGCAGACGGCGATCGTCTCGGCGATCGTCTTCGGAGCCTGCCTCGGCTTCCTGCGCCACAACTTCTATCCGGCGCGGATCTTCATGGGCGACTCGGGCGCGCTGCTGCTCGGCTTCGTGCTCGCGACCGAGTCCGTGCAGGGCCTGCTCAATACGGCGGCGTTGGCGACGCTCGTGCTGCCGCTGCTCGTCCTCGCCGTCCCGATCCTCGACACCTCGTTCGTGATCGCGAAGCGGCTCAAGTACCGCCGGCCGGTCTGGACCGGCGACCGCACGCACCTGCATCACCGCTTCGTCAACATCGGCTTCTCGCAGCGGCGCGCGGTCACCTATCTCTACCTCTGGTGCGGCACGCTCGCGGGCGCGGCGCTCGCGACGCGGTTCCTGCGGCCGCACCGCAGCGGCGTCTGGCACGTCTGGCCGACGCTCGGCGCCGTCGTCGTCGGGCTCGCCGCGGTCGGCGCGTCGGTCTACATCGCCTATCTGCTCGAGATCGTCAAGCTCGCGAACCCGCGCGTGCGCCGCCGCGAGGACGAGGCGCGCGAGAGCCCCGAGCACCGCCGCTCGGCCTAGTAGCCCCGAAAATCAAAACCGGTGCCAGTAGCCCCGAAAATCAAAACCGGTGCCAGGCACGTGCCAGGCACCGGTGTCCGGTGTCAATAGGGGGCCACGTCCGTTTCGGCCCGGTCGAGGAAGTCGCCGAGCCGCTCGGTGAAGCCGGGGGCGCGCTGCACCGCGTGGCCGGCGCCCGGCAGCATCGCGTGCTCGGCGCCGAGGCGCTCGACGAGCACGTCGCAGACGGCGTCGAAGGCCGCGCTGTGGCCGCCCGAGACGACGAGCTTCGGATACCGGGACCGCGCCAGCGCGTCGAGCGGCGGCTTCGCCTCCCACGGGCCCCGCTCGAGCTGCAGCAGCCGCGCGCCGCGGTCGAGCTCGGGCGGCAGCGGCTCGGGCAGCTCGAGCGGCGAGCCGACAAGCTCG
>DASSSQ010000126.1:0-11391 GCA_035708405.1 Gaiellaceae bacterium | reverse complement strand
TCCTCGCCCGCTCGCGCGGCGACTTCCTCTGGCAGAAGGGCGGCACCGGCTACGGCGTGCGGATGATCGTCGAGCTGGCCCGGCAGCTTTCGACGCCGTCGCGATGAACCTCGACTTCGAGCCGGAGCACGAGCTCGTCCGGCAGACCGTCCGCGAGTTCGCCGAGCAGAAGGTGGCGCCCGTCGCCGAGGAGCTCGACCGCGAGCACCGCTTCCCGTACGAGCTCGTGGCCGCGGCGGCCGAGCTCGGCCTGCTGGGGATGACGATCCCGGAGGAGTACGGCGGCGGCGGCACCGACACGGTCTCGTACGCGATCGCGGTCGAGGAGCTGACGCGGGTCGACTCGTCGGTCGCGATCACGGTCGCGGCGCACCACTCGCTCGGGACGCTGCCGATCTTCTACTTCGGGAGCGAGGAGCAGAAGCGCGAGTGGTTGCCCGACCTCGCCTCCGGGCGGAGGCTCGCCGCGTTCGGGCTGACCGAGCCGGGCGCGGGCTCGGACGCGGGCGCGACCCGGACGACGGCGCGGCTCGAGGGCGGCGAGTGGGTCGTCGACGGCTCGAAGATCTTCATCACGAACGCGGGCACGGAGATCACGGCCTGCGTCACGATCACGGCGCGCACCGGGGAGAACGAGATCTCCAACCTGATCGTCCCGAACGGGACCGCGGGCTACGCGGTCTCGGAGCCGATGCGCAAGCTCGGCTGGCGCGCCTCGGACACGCGCGAGCTGTCGTTCCAGGGTGCGCGTGTGCCGGAGGGGAACCTGCTCGGGCCGCGCGGCGAGGGCTTCGCGCAGTTCATGCGGATCCTCGACGGCGGCCGGATCTCGGTCGCCTCGATGGGCGTCGGCCTCGCGCAGGGCGCCTACGACCTGGCGGCCGCCTACGCCGGCGAGCGGCAGCAGTTCGGCAAGCCGATCCGCGAGTTCCAGGCCGTCCGCTTCGCGCTCGCCGACCTGGCGACCGAGATCGAGGCCGGCCGCGCGCTCGTCACGCGCGCCGCCTGGCTGAAGGACGAGGGCCGGCCGTTCGCGCGCGAGGCGGCGATGGCGAAGCTCTACACCGGGCTGCTCTCCAACCGCGCCGTCAACGTCGCGCTGCAGGTGCACGGCGGCTACGGGTTCATGGACGAGTATCCGATCTCGCGCCTGTACCGTGACCAGAAGATCCTGGAGATCGGAGAGGGCACGAATGAAGTCCAGCGGATGGTCATCGCGAGGCACCTGGGCCTGTAGCGCCGTCGCGCTGACGGCGCTCGCGCTCGCGCCGGCCGCCGCCTCGGGGGTCGTCGCCTCGCCGCAACGGATCGACCCGGGCTCGCTCGCGCGGATCCTCTTCTCGGTGCCGGACGCGGAGTCGGTCGCGATCACGCGGGTCGCGATCGGGCTGCCGCCGGACTTCCGGCTCGGCGACTCGGAGGTCAAGGGCGGCTGGCGGACGATGACCTCGGAGCGGACGGTCGCCTGGGAGGGAGGCAGGATCATGCCGGGCCAGTTCGCCGAGTTCGTGCTGCACGCGCGCGCGCCGTGGACGACCGAGCGCGCGGTCTTCCCGGTGCTCGTCAGCCTCGCGAACGGGCGCACGATGACCTACCAGGCGAGCGTCGACGTGGCGAAGGCGCCCGCGCCGCGCGACTCCGGCGCGCGGACGCTCGCGGAGGCGGCGCTGATCGTCGCCGCGATCGCCGTCCTGCTCGCGCTCGGCGGCGGCTTCCTCGCGCTCTGGCTCTGGCTGCGACCGCGCCCGCCCGATCCCTTCTGAAAACCGGTGCCAGGCACGTGCCAGGCACCGGTTCCTTCTGGCAACGCCCGGTTCAGAGCGCGCGCGACTCGACGACCTGCGTGTCGTGCAGCTCGACGGTGCAGCCGCCGACGACATAGAGCCGTCCGGCCGCCGCGAAGACGGAGAGCGCGTGCCGCGGCACCTGCGGCGGCGGGCCGGCGACCCAGCGGCGGCCGTTCCAGATCTCGTAGGTCGACTCCCAGAGCGCGTGGATCCGGCCGCCCGCGACCGCCGCCGCGAGCAGCTGCATCGGCTTCGGCAGCGACGGCCCCGCGCGCCAGCGGCCGTGCGCCGGGTCGAGGACCCAGACCGAGCGGAGCACCCGCTCGCCGCGCCGGCCGCCGATCGCCCAGAGCTCGCCGCGGTAGGCGACGGCGGCGAGTGCCTGCGCCGCTCGCGGCAGCAGCGGTCCTGTGCGCCAGCGGTTCGCGGCCGGGTCGTAGACGAAGACGTCGCGCAGGTCGCGCCCGCCGCCGACGCCGCCGACGACGTAGATCCGGCCGTCGAGGACGGCGGCGGCAGCGTTGTAGACCGGCGCCGGCAGCGGCGCCCGTCGCGACCAGGACCCGGTCGCGACGTCGTAGGCGAAGACCTGCCGGCCGCCGCCGGGCTGCGAGACCGTCTGCCCGCCGATCACGTAGACGACGCCGCCGAGCGCCGCGCCGGCGCCGGCACGCACGGCCTCCGGCAGCGGCGCGAGCGTCGTCCACGCATCCCGCCCGGGATCGAAGCGCGCGAAGGTGCGGAGGAAGCGGCCGGTCTCGCCGACCATCCCGCCGGCCGCGTAAATCCTCTGGGCCGATTCTGCGGCGGCGATGTAACTTCGCCGCTGCGACATCGACGCGTCGAACCGCCAGACGTGTCCCGAAGGACACCCCCGGCGGAGGTGTACACCTACATCACACGTACGTTCGCTCCCGCAAGCGGAGAGTGCCGCCGCCACGAGCAGCAGCGGCGCGAGCCGTGAGGCTCTACAGACCCTCGGCCAGAGCGTGCTTGAGACGGCGGCGCTCCTGCTTGCGTTCCTTCATCCGCCGCGGGTCCGGCACCGGCACCGCGGCGAGCAACGCCCTCGTGTAGTCGTCCTGCGGATTGGTGTAGACGTCCTCCGCCGGGCCGATCTCGACCAGCTTGCCCCGATTCATCACCGCGATCCGGTCGCTCATCGCCCGGACGACGGCGAGGTCGTGCGCGATGAAGAGATACGTGAGCCCGAAGTCCCGCTGCAGGTCCTTGAGCAGGTTGAGGATCTGCGCCTGGATCGAGACGTCGAGCGCGGAGACCGGCTCGTCGCAGACGATCAGCTTCGGGTTGAGCGCGAGCGCGCGCGCGATCCCGATCCGCTGCCGCTGCCCGCCGGAGAACTCGTGCGGGTAGCGGTTGACGTAGCCCGGATCGAAGCCGACGACGTCGAGGAGGCGGCGCACCGTCTCCTTGCGCGACCGCCGGCTGCCGATCCCGTGCACGAGCAGCGGCTCGCCGACGATGTCGCCGACCGTCATCCGCGGGTTCAACGAGGCATACGGATCCTGGAAGACGATCTGCAGCTCGCGGCGCATCTTCCGCATCGCCTCGCGGCCGAGCGTCGTCAGGTCGGTGCCGGCGAAGCGAATCGCGCCCCCGGTCGGCCGGAGCAGCTGCAGGATGCAGTAGCCGGTCGTCGACTTGCCGGAACCGGACTCGCCGACGAGCCCGAGCGTCTCCCCCTCGCCGATCTCGAACGAGACGTCGTCGACCGCCTTCACCTGGTCGACGGTGTGCTCGATGAACCCGGCGCGCACCGGGAACCACTTGCGCAGCCCCTCGACCTCGAGCAGGCTCACCGTGCCCCGACCTCCGTCGCCGCGGCGGCGCGCTCGCTCGCGGGATGGCAGCTCCGGACGAGGTGGCCCGGCCGCAGCTCGCGCAGCTCCGGCATCCGGTCGGTGCAGCCGTCGTCCGCGTTCGCGTACGGACAGCGCGGCGCGAAGCGGCAGGTCTGCGGCGGATCGACGAGCCCCGGCGGCCGACCCGGGATCGCGGTCAGCCGGCCCTCGCGGACGCCGTGACCCTCGATCTGCGGCAGCGCGCCGAGCAGCGCCTCCGTGTACGGGTGCTCCGGACGGTCGAAGAGGTCGAGCACGGACGCCTGCTCGACGATCTGCCCCGCGTACATGACCGCGACCTCGTCGGCCGCCTCCGCGACGACGCCCATGTCGTGCGTGATCAGGATCATCGCCGTGTCGTGCTCCTGCCGCAGCTCCTCGAGCAGGTCGAGGATCCCGGCCTGGACGGTGACGTCGAGCGCCGTCGTCGGCTCGTCCGCGATTAAGAGGCGCGGGTTGCAGGCGATCGCGATCGCGATCATCACGCGCTGCCGCATCCCGCCCGAGTAGCGGTGCGGATAGTCGTCGAGCCGTCGCGCCGCGTTCGGGATGTGCACCTCGTCGAGCAGCTCGACCGCGCGCTTCCGCGCGTCCGCCTTGGAGATGTCGAAGTGCCGCCGGAGCGTCTCGGTGATCTGCGTCCCGATCGTCAGCGTCGGGTTCAGCGAGGTCATCGGGTCCTGGAAGATCATCGCGATCTCGCTCCCGCGCAGGTCCTCGAGCTGGCGCTCGCGGAGCTGCGTGAGGTCGCGCCCGTCGAAGAGCGCCTCGCCGCCGACGATCCGCGCCGGCGGCACCGGCAGCAGGCCCATGATCGAGAGCGCCGTCACCGACTTGCCGCAGCCGGACTCGCCGACGAGCCCGAGCGTCCGCCCCTTGTCGACCGAGAACGAGACGCCGTCGACCGCGCGCACCTGCCCCTCGCGGGTGAAGAACGACGTCTGCAGGTCGCGGACCTCCAGGAGCGCCATCAAGTCTCCCTCGTGCGCGGGTCGAGCGCGTCGCGCAGCCCGTCGGCGATGAAGTTCGCGCAGAGGATCAGGTAGCCGATCGCGATGCTCGGGATGACGATGATCCACGGATGGCCGAGGAAGACGTCGCGCCCGTCCTCGGCGAGCGAGCCCCAGGAGGCCTTCGGCGGGTTGATGCCGAGCCCGAGGAAGGAGAGGAACGCCTCGCCGAGGATCACGCCCGGCAGCTCGAGGAAGACGAACACGATCAGCACGCCGAGCGTGTTCGGCAGCAGGTGCCGGCCGAGGATCCGGTACCAGCGGGCGCCGACCGCCCGCGCGGCGCGCACGTAGTCGTTCTCCTTCAGGGTGATGATCTGGCCGCGGACGACGCGAGCGGCGGTCAGCCAGGAGACGATCGTCAGCGCGATCACCATCGTCCAGAAGGTGACGACGCCGAAGATCTGCAGGACGATGATCGCGAACGGCAGATACGGCAGGCCGTAGACCGCGTCGAGGAAGCGCATCATCGCGTTGTCGAGCCGGCCGCCGACGAAGCCGGAGATCGAGCCGTAGAGCGTGCCGATCCCGAGGATCACGAACGTGCCGACGAAGCCGATGCCGATCGAGACGCGGCCGCCGAGCGCGGTGCGCGTCATCAGGTCGCGCCCGAACTGGTCGGTGCCGAGCGGGTGCGACCAGGTCGGCAGCAGGTAGGCCTGCGAGAAGTCGACCGCGTACGGGTCGTACGGCGACACCCAGGGCACGATCACGACGTAGGCGACCATCAGCAGGAAGAGGAAGCTCGCGACGAGCGCGCCGCGGTTGGCGGCGAAGCGGTAGAACGCGTCCTTCCAGAGGCTCGTGGTGCCGATCGCGGCGCCGGCCTCGGTGCCGCCCAGCTCCGTCGCGCGCGCGGTCGAAGCCTCGGTGACCTCGTCCGGGTTGATGATGCTCAAGTTCTGGCCTCGCGCGTCCGCGGGTCGAGGATTCCGTAGAGCAGGTCGACGACGAGGTTGCCGACGATCACGATCGCCGCGTAGAGGATCGTCAGGCCCATCACGACCGAGTAGTCGCGTCCCTGCACGGCGGTCACGTAGTACCGACCGATGCCGGGGATCGCGAAGATGTTCTCGATGATGAAGGAGCCGGTGATGATCGCGCCGAGCAGCGGCGCGGCGGCGGTCACGACCGGGATCAGCGAGTTACGGAGGACGTGCAGCCCGATCACGCGCCGGCGGCGCAGCCCCTTCGCGCGCGCCGTCCGCACGTAGTCCTGCTGCAGCGTCTCCAGCATCGTCCCGCGCACGAGCCGCGCGAAGTACGCCATCGGCAGGAAGCCGAGCGCGATCGACGGCAGCACCTTCGACTGCGGCGTGTCCCAGCCGCTGACCGGCAGGCCGGTCCAGGCGCGCCACTTGAAGCCGAAGAAGTAGATCAGCAGCGTCGCGACGAGGAAGCTGGGCACGGCGAAGCCGGCACTGCCGGCTATCTGGGCCAGGTAGTCCCAGCCCGAGTTGGCCTTCAGGGCCGAGATCACCCCCAGCGGGATGCCGATCGCGATCGCGAACAGGAAGGCGAAGAAGCCGAGCTCGAGCGAGACCGGGAAGTGGTCCTTGACGATGTCGTTGACGTTCTGGTTGCGCAGGAGCAGCGACGGGCCGAGGTCGAAGGTGAAGACGCCCTTCGTGTAGCGGACGTACTGCACGTACCAGGGCTGGTCGAGGCCGTACTTGCGGTTCAGGTTGGCGAGGATCGACGCGGGCAGCGCCCGCTCGGTCTTGCGGAACGGGTTGCCCTTGATCTGCTTCATCAGCAGGAACGTGAACAGGATCACGATCAGCATCACCGGGATCGTCCACACGAGTCGCTTGATCACGAAGGTGGTCATCGGGGCTCCGTTGTCCGCATCGCGCCGAGAGAAACCGCGGGGGCGGACCGGAAGGCCCGCCCCCGCGCCGGACGATCAGTGCTTCAGCAGCTTGACCTTGGTCAGGTCGAACTGGTCGAGCGGGTTGATCGAGAAGCTGTGGTTGACCCACGGCTTCTCGAGCTGGACGAACGTGTACCAGTAGATCGGCATGATCGGCATGTCGCCGTTCGGGCCGGTCAGGATGTTCTCCAGCTGCTTGTAGATCCCGTAGCGCTTGTCGTCGTCCGGGGTCGCCTTCGCCTGGGCGACGAGCTTGTCGTACTGCGGATTGCACCAGTTGGTGTCGTTGTTCCCCGACCTGCACGTGAAGAGCTCGAGGAAGTTGATGTCGTCGACGAAGTCCGCGATCCAGCCGTTGCGGTAGACGTCGACCGACTTGTCCGGGGGCGGGCCGAGGAACTGCAGGAACTGGGCCCACTCCTGCTGCTTGATCGTGGTCGTGATCCCGAGCTTCTGCCACATCGACTGGATCGCGACCGCGATCTCCTTGTGGCCGGGCGCGTCGTTGATGTAGAGGGTCACGTTCTTGACCGGGTTTGCGACCTTCTTCATCAGCTGCTCGGCCTTGGCGAGGCCCTCGCCAGCGGTCGGCAGGTAGGTCGTGTGGATCGTGTCGAAGCCCGGCATCCCCTTCGGCGTCATGCTGGTCGCCGGCGTCTGCCCGGCCTTCGCGATGTTGTCGATGATCGACTTCCGGTCGACCGCGAACGCCATCGCGCGGCGCTGGTTCACGTCCGGGATGTTCTTGACGTTGAACCCGTAGTAGTAGGTGCCGAGGCTCGCGTACTGCGCGTAGTCCGGCGTTCCCTTCCACCGGTCGATGTCGGCCGGCGGGATGCCGGTCGTGTCGACCGCGATGTCGCCCGCCTCGTAGGACTGCTCGGCGGTCGTGCCGTCGGAGATGATCTTGCCGTTGATCCGCGTCAGGGTGACGTCCTTGGCGTCGCGCCAGCCGTTCCACTTGACGAGGTCGAGCTCGGCGTCGTGGCGCCACGCGGCGACCTTGAACGGGCCGTCGGTGACGATGTGATTCGCCTCGGTCCACTTGTTGCCCCACTTCTCGACCGCCTTCCTGTTGACGGCGAGGAACGAGGTGTGCGCGGACTGCTGGACGAACCACGGCTGCGGGCTGGTCAGCGTGACCTGCAGCGTGTACTTGCCGAGCGCCTTGATCCCGACCTTGCTCCGCAGGGCGTTGCAGTTCTGCTTCTTCGGGTCGCAGGAGTTGTACGCCTCCGCGCCCTTGATCCCGTAGAACTGATAGGCGTAGTCGGCCGCGAGCTGCGGCGAGATCGTGCGCAGCCAGGACCATTCGAAGTCCTGCGCGGTCACCGGGTCGCCGTTCGTCCAGCGGCCGTCGTGGCGCAGGCGGTAGGTGACGATCGGGCCTTTGACCGTCCAGCTCTCGGCCAGGTTCGGCTCCGGCTGCAGGTTCGGGCCCAGCTTGATCAGGGGATCCATGATGTTGTAGAGGACGTTCGCCGACGTCGTGTCGGTCGCGAGCCCTGGATCCAGCGAGGGCGGCTCGGCGCCCCAGGACATGTCCAGCACCTGGCTCGAGGCCAGGTTGCCGCCGGCGGCGCTCGTCGTCGCGCCGCCGTTCGACCCATTGCTCGACGAGTTGCTGCTACCGCCACAGCCCGCGGCCGCGACCGCGAGCGCGACCGTGGCGAGCGCGGCGACCGCGAGCCTCAGTTGCTTTCTCATTAGCCTCCTCCCAGAGGTTCGTGCCCGTCCGCGCATTGCGCAGAGAGCGTCGCTGTAGTCGATTACCGGCGCTTGCTTTCCCAAACACAAAGTGCCCGAGTGCGCTGTAAGCGCCGTGAAAATAGTGCTGAGGCTTTTGTAAAGGCGCTACGCTCGCCGCGTGCTCTTCCGCCAGTTCGTCGACGATGATCTCGGCTGCGCGTCCTACCTGGTCGGCGACGAGGAGGCCGGCGAGGCGCTCGTCGTCGATCCGGCCTACGCGATCGAGCCGTATCTCGCTGCGGCCGCGGCGGCAGGCGTCCGGATCGTCCGGGTGCTCGAGACGCACACGCACGCCGACCACGTGTCCGGCCACGGACGGCTCGCGCTCGAGCACGGGATCCCGGTCGCGATCCACCCGCTGGCGGAGCCGGAGTTCCCGTTCGAGCCGCTCGCCGACGGGCAGGAGCTGCGGGTCGGCTCGCTCGTCGTCCGCGTCCTGCACACGCCCGGGCACCGGCCGGAGCACTGCTCGTTCCTGGTGCCGGGGAGGCTCGTGCTGACCGGCGACTCGCTCTTCGTCGGCGACGCGGCGCGGCCCGACCTCGCGGTCGAGGCGCGCGAGGGCGCCGAGGGGCTGTTCCGCTCGCTGCGACGGCTCGCGGCGCTCGGCGACGGCGTCGCCGTCTATCCCGGCCACGTCGCCGGCTCGCTCTGCGGCGGCTCGATGTCGAGCGAGCCGCGCTCGACGATCGGCGCCGAGCGCGGCGCGAACCCGATGCTCGCGATCGGGGAGCTGCAGCGCTTCGTCGCCGTCTCGGCGGCGATCTCGGCGCCGCGGCCGCCGACCGTGGAGCGCTGCGTGGCGCTGAACCGCGGCCCGTTCCTCGGCGCGCCGCCTGCGCTCGCGCGGCTGGACGCGCCCGGCGAGGCGACGCTGCTCGACGTGCGCCCGCTCGACGCGTTCTTCGCGGGGCACCTGCCGGGCGCGATCTCGGTGCCGGTCGCCGGCTCGTCGTTCGCGACCAAGGCGGCGTTCGTCCTCGACCCGGACGAGCGCGTCGTCCTGCACGCGTCCTCGGACGATGAGGCCGAGCTCGCCGCGCGCCGCCTGCGCGCCGCCGGGCTCGTCGACGACCTCGCCGGCTATCTCGTCGAGCCGGCGGGCGCGACCGAGCGGCTCGAGCCGGTCCCGGTCGCCGAGCTGGAGCGGCTCGTCGCCGCGGACGCGGTCACCGTCCTCGACGTCCGCGAGCCGGACGAGTTCGCGGCCGGCCACGTGCCCGGCGCCGTCAACCTCCCGTACCGGCTCGCGCGCGGCGGTGCGCCGCTCGACGGCAAGCCGGTCGTGACGATCTGCGAGAGCGGCCCCCGCGCCACCGTCGCCGCGAGCGTTCTCGCCCGCGCCGGCGCCGACGCGCGCCCCGTCGCAGCGGGCGGCATGAATGCCTGGCGCGGCTCGGTCGAGCGCTAGCCTGTCGTCGGCGGGCCGGGCGCCCGCCCCGGGCGAGCGGCGCCGTAACCGGCAGGAAGGACGGCGGCCGGAGGTCCGTCGTGACACAGACGATCCAGATCGTGGGAGCGCTCGCGGTGCTCGCCGCGTACGTCCTCGCGCAGGCGCGCAAGCTCCGCGACGACTCGCTCCCCTACCTGCTGCTCAACCTGGCCGGCTCGGGCGCCCTCGCCGCGCTCGCGCTGCTCGGCCGCCAGTGGGGCTTCCTGCTGCTCGAAGGCAGCTGGGCGCTCGTCAGCGCGGTCGCCCTCGCGCGCAAGACCTCGTGACACTGTGTCACAAGGAAGAAGCGGTCAGGCGCGGGCGGCGAAGCGGAGGCGGCGCTCGTTCGCGGTCACGTCGGGCTCGGCGAAGCCGGCGGCCTCGAGCCGCGCCGGGAGCGTCGCCGGGTCGATCGGGACGATCGTGTCGAAGAGGTGGATCAGCCGGAAGCGCAGGCTCGTCCGGCTGTCGGCACCCGCGAAGACGCCGCCCGGGCGGAGCACGCGACGCACCTCGCGGAAGACCTCGTCCTGCGCGGCCGGCGATTCGACGTGATGGAGCATCGTGAAGCAGAGGACGGCGCTGAAGCGGCCGTCGGGGAACGGCAGCGCCCGCGCGTCCGCCTCGACCACCTCGACCCGGCCGGCGAGGTCGGCGCGCAGCCCGGCGGCCAGCTCCGGGTCGAGCTCCGCCGCCGTCAGCCGCGGCAGCCGCGCCGCCAGCGGCCGCGTCGTCGCGCCGTAGCCAGGGCCGAGCTCGAGCACGTCGTCGCCGAGGTCGAGCCCGTCGAGGACGAGCGGCAGGATCGTCTCCTCGACCGTCTCCGCCCAGCCGTCCGAGCTGCAGCAGCGGCGGTGGTAGCGGTTCACCGCAGCCGCTCGGTCGGATAGCCCCAGCGGTGCAGCGCCGCGAGCGTCTGCTCGCAGTGCTCCTCGTCGCGCGTCAGGAGCGTCAGCTCGACGCCGGTCTCGCCGACCGAGATGCCGGTGCCCTCGCGGTGGTGCTCGACCGAGACGACGTTGACCCGCTCCCGCGCGACGAGCTCGAGCAGCTTCAGCAGCTCGCCCGGCCGGTCCGGCACCTTCGAGCGGATCACGAGATAGCGGCCGGCGAGCGAGAGCCCGTGCCGCATCACCGAGATCAGCAGCGTCGCGTCGATGTTGCCGCCTGAGAGCAGGCAGCAGACCGAACCGTCGCCCGGCACCTTCCCCGCGAGCAGCGCCGCGAGCCCGACCGCGCCGGCGCCCTCGACGAGCAGCTTCGTCCGCTCGAGCAGTAGCACGATCGCCTCCGCGATCGCGTCGTCGTCGACGGCGATCACCTCGTCGAGCAGCTCGTCAAGGATCGCGCCCGTCAGCGTTCCCGGGTGCTTGACGAAGATGCCGTCGGCGATCGTGTAGCCGGACTTCCCCGCCTGGACGCCGACGAGCTTCACCTGCGGCCGCAGCGCACGCAGCGCGACCGCGATCCCCGCCGCGAGCCCGCCGCCGCCGATCGGGATCAGGATCGTGCCGATCTCGGGCAGCTGCTCGGCGAGCTCCAGGCCGATCGTCCCCTGGCCGGCGATGACCTTCGCGTCCTCGAACGCGTGGACGAACGTCGCCCCCGCCCGCTCGGCGCGCGTCTGCGCCTCGGCCATCGCGTCGTCGAAGCCGGCGCCGCCGAGCACCGTCTCGGC
>DASSSQ010000125.1:0-13228 GCA_035708405.1 Gaiellaceae bacterium | reverse complement strand
CGGCGGCGCCGACCATGCAGCCGGAGGTCGACTCGCAGCCGCCGGCAGCGCCGCCGAGCGACGACGACCGCAGCCTCGCGAGCAGCAGCGGCAACGACCCCGGAGCCGACAACGGCAACGGCAAAGGCAACGGCAACGGCTACGCGAAGGGCAACCCGCACGGGAGCGGCAACGGCACGTCCGACTGGACGCAGCCGGCGCCCGTGGCGTCGCCCACGACGGCCGCCGCGCCGACGGCGCCCGCCCCGCCCGTCGCCACACCTCCCGGGGTCGCGACCACGTCCGTCACGACGACCGCCGCCGCGCCTCAGCTACCGCCCACGCCGCCCGCTCCCGCCAGCGGCCCCGGCCGCAGCGGCGATGCCCCCGGCCACCATGACGACGGCGGCAACGGCAACGGCCGCGGCCACAGCCGCTAGCCGGGCCCGGCGGGACCGCGCGAGCGCAGCCCCGCCGGTCGGCCGTTACGGCTGGATGAAGCCGGTCGCCTTGACGCGGCCGAGGATGACCGCCTTCGAGGCGCCGTTCTCGAACGGTGCCGGCGCCGGCGTGGAGGCGGAGGTGGTGCCGCCGGCGAAGCGGATGTCGCGGATCCAGGCGTGGTGACGCGCCTCGACCGGGAGGATCTTGGCGGCGGCGAGCAGGATCGCCTTCGTCTTGATGTTGCCGGCCTGCCCGAGGTAGGCGTGGACGCCGGTCGCCTCGAGCGCGTCGGCGGTCGCCTGGAACTTGGCCTGGTCGTGGGTCGTGCCCTTGAAGTCGAACTTCGGCTGGGCGACGGCCTTCGACCCGAGCGCCTTCTTGAGGAAGGCGACGTGGTCGGCCTCGTGCTGGGAGACGACGTGCGCGAAGCGGATCGTGTCCTTGTCGGTGAGCGCACCGGTTCCCTTCGCCTCGGCGTAGAACGCGGCCTCGAGGTACTCGAGCGTCAGGGCGAAGTTGAGGATGTCGACGTCGCCGGCCGGAAGGGTGGCGCCGCGTGCGAGCGACGGCAGGACGCCGGCGAACGCGCCGCCTCCCATGACGACGCCGACGCCGACGCCGGCCTTGCGCAGGAACGCTGCGCGGGTCGAGCCGTCGACCTTGGCGGCCGCTTCCTGGATCGCGCCGTCGCGGTCGAGCTCCTCGAGCCGCGGAAGGTGGTCGGACATGAGCGATTCCCCCTTTTGGGATGGACTGGGCGGCCACGCTCGTCTGGCGACCGCTCTGGCGAAGCTGGTTCGTCCCGACCGCGCAGGCGGTTCGGTCCCGCCGTCAGCCGGCGGCGAGGACGACCGCGAGCCGCCCGAGCGCGGCCGTCATCCGGCTCTTGACCGTGCCGAGCGGAACGCAGAGGCGGCGCGCGAGCTCGGAGTGCGTCAGGCCGCCGTAGAAGGCGAGCTCGACGACCTGGCGGTGGGCGGGGCTCAACTCGATCAGCGCGCTTCTGACGCGTCGCCGGTCGAGCAGCAGCAGCAGCGTCTCCTCGGCCGTGTACGAGGCGGGATCGAGCGCCGGCAGCAACTCGTCGGCGTGCCGGCGCCGTGCCTCGCGGCGGGCGATGTCGACCGCGCGGCGGTGGACGAGGACGCACAGCCAGGTGGCGACGGCCGCCCGGTCGGGGTCGAACCCGGCCGCGGTGCGCCAGAGGTCGAGGAATGCCTCCTGCACGGCGTCCTCGGCGAGCGCGTGGTCGCGCAGCACGCGGAAGGCGCGTGTCCGGCAGAGCGGGCCGTGGCGGCGGTAGAGCTCGGCGAGTGCCCGCTCGTCGCCGCCGGCCGTCCGCTCGAGCAGCTCCCGGTCGATCATGTCGCGTTTTTCCGCCACTGCAAATGGAGAGTCCGCGTGTCATCGGACCGTTACAGTCGAACCGCCTCTCCAGCCGGGCTCGATCGGACGAACGGAAGCTCCTGCAGCGCCTGCAGAACGGCGACGAGCAGGCCTTCGCCGAGCTCGTCGACCGCTACGGAGCCGTCATGCTCCGCGTCGCCGGCCTGTACGTCCAGAGCGGAGCGGTCGCGGAGGACGTCGTGCAGGAGACGTGGATGCGCGTGCTCACGTCGCTCGACCGCTTCGAGGGCCGCTCGTCCCTGCGGACCTGGATCTTCGCGATCCTCGGCAACTGCGCGCGGCGGCGTGCCCGCCGTGAGGGCCGCTGCGTCCCGCTCGCGGCCGTCGACGGCGATGGTCCCTCGGTGCCGGCCGGGCGGTTCTTCTCGAGGACGCATCCCCGGTGGGCGCGGATGTGGGCGACGCCGGTCGACGACTGGGAGACCGTCTCCGACGAGCGGCTGGTCGCCGGCGAGACGCGGGAGCGACTGAGGGAGGCGCTCGATGCGTTGCCCGCCCGCTGCGCGCTCGTCTTCGTGCTCCGCGACGCCGAGGGCTGGAGCGGCGACGAGGTCTGCGAGCTGCTCGGGCTCACGGCCGCGAACCAGCGCGTCCTCCTCCACCGCGCCCGCTCGCGCGTCCGGGCGGCGATGGAGCAGTATGTGGAGGAGACGAGCGGATGACCGACACCGTCGCCTACACCTGCCAGGAGCTCGTCGAGGTCGTCACCGACTACCTCGAGGGCGGGCTGAGCCAGCCGGAGCGGCTCGCCTTCGAGCGCCACGTCGGGATCTGCCCGCCCTGCCGCGGCTATCTCGCGCAGCTGCGGCGGGTGGTGCGGTCGGCGGCGGCGCTGCAGGAGGACGAGGAGCTGCCGCCGTCGCTCCGCGAGGGGCTGCTGCGCTCCTTCCGCGACTGGAAGGCGGAGCGGCCCTCGTGAACGCGTACAAGTTCCTCGCCGCGGGCGCGGTCGGCCGCTTCAGCGACGTCCCGTGGCCGCAGCCGCCGCTCGAGGGCGACGCCGAGTGGCTGGAGGCGGACGGCCCGCCGGAGCAGTGCCGCCACGGCGTCCACGCGTGCGAGGTCGACCGCCTGCTCGACTGGATCGACGAGGAGCTGTGGGAGGTCGAGCTCGACGGCGTCGCCGAGCGGGAGCCGCTGCTCGTGGCGGCGCGCGGCCGGCTGCGGCGGCGGGTTCCCGGCTGGGACGAGGACGCGGCGCGCGACTTCGCCGACGCGTGCGCCGAGCGGGTGCGCGAGCACGCCGCCGCGGCGGTCGACTCGGTGGCCAAGACCCTGACGGCGTTTGCCGCCGACTGCCGCTTGCTCGCGCGCGGCGCACGCCCGGATGCGCCGGATGCGCCGGATGTGCCGGCTTCGGCGCCGGCGGCGGCCGCGATCGCCGCGAACCTCGGCTTCGTCGCCGCCCACGCCGCGGGTTTCGCCGCCGCGTCGGGAAGCGCGGACGACGAGCGCTACACCGCCGGGTTCCTCGCCGAGCGCTCGTGGCAGCTCGACTGGCTCCGCCGGCGACTCGCGCTGTAGCCGCGCTCGGGCTGGGCCTCCGGGCCTCGCGCGCTGGGCCGGACGGCTCATTGCGATCGGCCGCCCGGTCGACTATGACTGACGAATGCGGCGTGGCTACGCGGTCGTCCTGCTGGCCGGGGTCGCAGTCCAGCTCGCGTTCGTCTTGCCGCTCGCGCTCGGCGGCGAGAGCGCTCGCAGCGGTGCGGCGGTCGCGGGCGGCGCCCGCTTCCGCGGCCTGACTTCGCAGAAGAAGCCGATCGCCCTGCGGCTCTCCGCCGACCGGCGCGAGATCGACCGGATCGACGTCACGTACGTCGCCCAGTGCCTCGGCGGCTCGATCTCGATGCAGCTCGCCGACACGATCCACACGCCGGTCGCGATCCGGTCGGACGGCAGCTTCTCGGCCCACGCCCTCGGCTCGCGGCTCAGCCTCCGCGGCCGGATGGCGAAGGGCCGCTCGCACGGCACGCTGACGATCGAGATGAACTACGGCGGCTTCATGTCCTGCCGCACGCACAGGCTGCGCTGGCAGGCGGCTCGGCGGAGCTGAGCGAACCGTTCGCCGTTCTGCGGCGAACGGCACATGTGCCCCAGCTGCACGCGCTCCTCGGCGGACGACGGCCCCGGCGGCCGCTCGCCGCCGCCGGCTTCGCCCACTACTCGGACGAGGCCCTCGTCGCGCTGCTCGCCCGCGGCGACGGCGAGGCGCTCGGCGAGCTCTACGACCGCTACGCCAGTCTCGCTTACGGGCTGGCCCGGCGGATCCTGCGCGACGGCAGCCTGGCCGAGGACGCCGTCCAGGAAGGCTTCCTCGCCGTCTGGCGCTCGGCCGCACGCTACGACGCCGGGCGCGCCGGCGCCCGCGTCTGGATCCTGACGCTCGTGCACCGGCGCGCGGTCGACCTGGTGCGCAGGCACGAGCGCCGCCGGACCGAGCCGCTCGCCGAGCACGAGCGCGGAGCCGCCGGCGGCGCCGACGAGGCGGTCTGGCTGCGTCTGCAGCGCGACCGCGTCCGCGAGGCGCTGCAGCGTCTGCCCGACCAGCAGCGCGAGGCGCTCGAGCTCGCCTACTACGGCGGCTTCACCCAGTCCGAGCTGGCGGAGAGGCTCGGACAGCCCCTCGGTACGATCAAGAGCCGCATGTTCGCGGGCCTCGCGCGGCTGCGCGAGCTGCTCGACGAAGGCACCTCGGAGGACGCGTGCAGCGAGACGACATCCACGAGCTGAGCGCCGGCTACGCGCTCGACGCCCTCGACCCGGCCGACGAGCAGGCCTTCGAGGAGCACCTGCGCTACTGCGAGCGGTGCCGTGCGGAGCTCGCCGGCATGCAGAGGGCTGCCGTCGCGCTCGCCCACGCGGCGCCGGCGGCCGCACCGCCGCCGCCGCTGCGCGGACAGCTGCTCGACCAGGCGCGCCGCGAGCGAGGCCGGGTCGGGCCGCAGCGGCCGCGCTGGGCCGTCCCCGCGGCGGCCTGCGCCGTCGCCGCGGCCTGCGCAGCGCTCGGGCTCGGGCTCTGGGCGGCGTCGCTCCACCACTCGCTCGGCGGCCGCACTGACGCGCTGAAGGCTCAGCAGCGCGCGCTCGCGATCGCGGCGGCTCCCGGCGCGCGCCGGCTCGCGCTCTCCGGCGGTCACGGCGCGCTCGTCGTCGCTCCCTCCGGACGGGCCGCGCTGCTCCTCGTCGGCGTGCAGCCGCCGCCCGCGGGCACGACCTACGAGGCCTGGGTCGTCGCCGCGGGCGCGCCCCGGCCGGCGGGACTCTTCGCCGCCGGCGCAGGGCGGAACGCGATCGCGCTCGACCGTCCCGTCCCCGCCGGCGCGAGCGTCGCCGTGACGATCGAGCCCGCCGGCGGCTCGCCGCGGCCGACGGGGAGCGTCGTGCTCCACTCCCCGGCCGTCTGAGCCCGCGGAGGCCGGGCGAACCGGTCAGGCCCGGCGGACGAACCCTTCGAGACCGGCCGCGGCTGCGGCCCTGCGAAAGGAGTCGACATGCCAGGTTTCATCGGATTCCCCGAGCTGATCGTGCTCGGGATCGTGCTGCTCCTGATCTTCGGCCCGAAGCGCCTGCCCGAGATGGGCCGCTCGATGGGCCACGGGCTGCGCGAGTTCAAGGACTCGATCAGCGGCAACGACGACCGGGCGGCGGAGCCCCGCGAGCTGCCGGTCGAGCGCGAGCGCGACGCAGCGTGATGCGGCCGCCGCGCCGGCTCGGACACGGCGAGCAGACCGACCTCGTCGGCCACCTCGACGAGCTACGCGCCCGGCTGATCGTCTCGCTCGTCGCCGTGTGCGCAGGCTTCGCCGTCGCCTACGCCTTCCACGCCCGCATCGTCGGGTGGCTCGACCAGGCGCTGCCGCCCGAGCACCGGAAACCCGTCACCTTCGGCGTCGCCGAGCCGTTCACGACCTCGGTCAAGGTCAGCCTCGCGGCCGGGATCGCGCTGGCGCTGCCGGTCGTCCTCTGGCAGGTCTGGAGCTATCTCGCACCGGCGGTCGAGCAGCGGGCGCAGCGGACGATCAGCGCCTTCGTCGGCTTCGCCTCCGTGCTGTTCGCGCTCGGCGTCGCGTTCGGATACCGGGTCGCGCTGCCGGCGGCGGTGCGCTTCCTGACGACGTACGACAGCCGGCTCTACGACATCCAGGTGCGGGCGTCGAGCTACTACTCGTTCGCGCTCGCGGTGCTCGTCGCCGTCGGCGTCGTCTTCGAGGTGCCCGTCTTCGTGCTCGCGCTCGTCCGGCTGCGGGTCGTCTCCGCCGCCCGCCTGCGACGCGGCTGGCGCGGCGGTCTGGCGACGACGGCCGTGCTCGCGGTCGTCCTGCCCGGCGTCGACCCCGTGACGACGACGCTGGAGATGGTGCCGCTGATGGCGCTGTACCTGCTCTCGGTCGGCCTCGCTACCGTGTTCGAGCGT
This sequence comes from Gaiellaceae bacterium, assembly GCA_035708405.1. GTDB lineage: Bacteria > Actinomycetota > Thermoleophilia > Gaiellales > Gaiellaceae > DASSSQ01. Next base: position 6,981 of record DASSSQ010000125.1, on the reverse strand, counting down.
CGCTGGGCGGCGCCCGCCACGACCGCGACGGAGCCGCCGCTCTGACCCATGATCGCGGTGCCGTGCTCGCTACACTGCGTCCGCCCGCCGACGTAGCTCAGCTGGTAGAGCACTTCACTCGTAATGAAGGGGTCCGCGGTTCGAATCCGCGCGTCGGCTCTCAGACCGGGATCGCGCTCTCGCGGCCGCGGACGTCGATGCGCGGGTCGATCCAGCCGTAGAGCAGGTCGGCGACCAGGTTGAAGACGATGATCGCCACCGTCATCACGACGACGATGCCGGCGGTCACCGGCAGGTCGGGCGGCGTGTAGGTGTTCGTGTCGAGCGAGCGGATGAAGCCGAGGTGCTCGAACGCGACGCGGCCGAGCCCCGGTAGGCCGAAGACGACCTCGATGAACGAGGCGGCGCCGAGCGAGAGGCCGACGTCCATCCCGAGCATCGTCACGACCGGCAGCAGCGCGTTCCGCAGCACGTGGCGGACGAGGACGTGCAGGTCGGAGGCGCCCTTCGCGCGCGCGGTGCGGACGTAGTCCTCGTCGAGCACCTCGAGCACGTTCGCGCGCACCATCCGCACGTACATCGCCGCGTAGAAGACGGCCAGCGTCAGGCACGGCAGCGCGAGGTGCCACGCCCACTCGGCCGGCCCGCCGCAGGTCGCGTGCGCCGGCGGGCTGAAGAAGTCGCAGTAGCCGCCGCCCGGAAACAGGTGCGCCCGCGTCGAGAGCAGGTACAGGAGCACGAAGCCGATCCAGATCGGGTGCGCCGAGATGCCGACGAGCACCGCGATCATCGTCGTCCGGTCGAGCAGCGAGTGCTGGCGGACGGCGGAGAGGACGCCGACCGAGAGGCCGATCGCGAGCCAGATCAGGACGCCGCCGAGGACGAGCGACGCGGTCACCGGCGCCGCCTTCAGCACGACGTCGTCGACCGGCCGGCGCGAGAGCCACGAGCGTCCGAGCGAGCCGTCGACGAGCCCGCGCAGGTAGCCGACGTACTGGACGAGCACCGGCCGGTCGGTGCCGGCGGTGTGGGCGAGCTCCCGCGCGAGCCGCTGGCTCGTGTAGTGGCCCTGGACGGCGCCCGGCGGCCCGTTCGGCACGACGAAGAAGACCACGAAGGTCACGAGCGTCACGGCCAGGAAGACCACCCACGCCCACGCCACCCGACGGACGAGGTACGCCGCCATCCGGCGATTGTTACGCGCCGCGGCGGGAAGCGGATTACAGCTTCGTCGCGAGGGCGGCGTCGACCGAGTCGTGCACCGGCAGGTGGCGGTCGAGGCCGGAGACCTGGAGCGCGCGGCGCGTCTCGATGTTCGGCTGCGCGAGCAGCAGGCCGCGGCGGTTCGGCATGCTCGCGCGCGCCTCGATCAGCGCGCCGAGCGCGGTCGAGTCGACGAACTCGACCTGCTCCAGGTCGAGCACGAGCCGCTCGGGCGCGCGGCCGGCGACGTCGAGGAGCGCCGTCCGCACCTTGTCGGCGTTGTAGAGGTCGAGCTCGCCGCCGAGCCGCACGACGTACGCGTCCCCGCGCTGCTCGACGTCGATCACCGGCTGCTCGCGCAGGCGGCGCCGACGCTCTTCGGAATCGGCGACGTCCCCCATGACCCGATGCGATTAGACACGCGCGGGACGGTCAGGTCAAACCGCAGCGGTATCATCGGGCGGTGACGCGGGCGCGCCGTCACCAGCGTCTCGTCTCCGTCGCCGCGTTCGGCCCGCTCGTGCTGGCCGCGGAGGTCGGCGGCCGCAGCCTGACCCGCCGCGTCGACCGGCTGCTCCACCTCGGCGACCCGCTCGCCCGCGACGCCAGCTACTACCCGTTCCTGCTGCTCGCCGTGAAGGCGGGAGCGGCGCTGCTCGCCGCGCGGCTCCTCTGGCGCCTCGCACGCGCCCACGCGACCGCGCGCGCGGGACGGCGGCTGCTCGCCGCGTTCGGCGCGCGGCCGGCCGCCGTGCCGCGTGTCCGCGTCGAGCTCTCGCCGCGCCTCTGGGCGGCGTCGTTCGCGGCGACGGCGCTGCTCTACCTGCTGCAGACCGACACGACGCATCCGGCGGCGGGGCTCGCGCCGTGGCTGCACACCTACGCGCTGCCGGTCTTCGCCGTCCTCTCGGTCGCGGTCGCGCTCGGCTGGCGCGCCGTCGCCGGCTGGCTCTCCGCCTACGAGAGCTACGCCGAGGAGACCTATCTGCGCGCACGCCGGCTCGCCGCCGGCTCCGAGCCGCGGACGGCGGTGCGGCGCGGCGGCGGCTCGCTCGCGCCGCGGCACCGCTTCGGGCTCGCCTTCGAGTCGCGCGGCCCGCCGCTTCCCGCCTAGTCCGCGGGCCCGTCCCCGCGGGTCCGGCATCCGACCGTGGGAGGACGATGAACACGCAGATCGCAACCGAGAGCGCCCCGGCGCGCAGCCGCAGGTCCGTGCGCGCCCGCGTCGTCGCGTCGCTCGGCCCGCTGACCGCGGCGGTCGGCGTCGCGTGGGGCGTTCTGCAGCCGTGGCGCGTGACGCTGCTGCACCCGGCCGGGCAGGGCTTCTGGTGGCTGCTCGCCGAGCCGCCGCTGCTCGTCGTCGCGGCGGGAATCGCCTTCGCGCTCCTCGTCGCGCCCGGTCTCGTCGCCGACCTGGAGGACACGGGCCGGTGAAGCCGCACGCCGAGATGGTGCACTGGTTCTTCGCGGCCGGCTTCGTCGCGATCGGCCTCTGCGTGCTCGCCGAGGCCGTCGTCGGCGAGGAGGTCTGGCGGCGGCGCGCCTGGCGGACCTATCTCTGGCCCGGGCTCGCGTTCGCGATGGGGCTCCTGCTCTGGCCGGTGATGGTCTTCTTCACGAACTCGGCGATCCACATGGTCGCCCACGGCACCTGGGCGCAGACGATGACGATCGCCGGCGGCGCCGAGCTCGGGCTCGCCGCGGGCAAGCTGCGCAGCCGGCTCTGGCGGCTGGCGGCGCCGGTCGCGCTCGCCGTCTCCGGCGTCGCCTTCCTCGTCCACGAGCAGAACCCGTGGTTCTTCGCGCGGGCCTCCTTCCTGCACCACCTGCTCGGATGGACGCTCGTCGCGGGCGCTTGCTTCCCGCTCGCACGCGCGTGGCGGCCGCGGTCGGCGGTCGCGATCGGCGGCTTCGGCCTGCTGCTGCTCGTCGTCGCGGCCTTCCTCTTCGCCGACCGCGACGTCGCGCCGATCTTCGGTCACCTCTCGAGCCTCGCGGGGACGCCGCACCGGTGAGACCTCGTGACACTCTGTCACTAGGAGTCGCGGTGCTCGCGGCGCTCGCGCTGCCGGCGGCGGCCTCCGCGCACGCCTCGCTCGAGCACGCCTCGCCCGGGTTCCGGCAGGAGGTGGCGCGCGGGCCGGCGCTCGTCCGGCTCGGCTTCGACCAGGCGGTGAAGGTCTTCCCCGACTCGGTCGTCGTCGTCGACGCGACCGGCCGGCGGATCTCGCGGACGGCGCGCAGCCTCGCCGACCGGCGCTGGGTCGCCGTCCCGCTCGGGCATGCGCGGCGGGGCGGCTACACCGTGCGCTGGCACGTGATGTCGGCCGACGGCCACGTCGTCTCCGGCGTCTACACCTTCGGCGTCGGCGTGCCGGCGCCGCCGCCGACCGCGGCCTACGGCGCCTCCGGGCCGACGCGCGCCGAGCACGTGGTCCGGTGGGCGTACTTCCTCGGGCTGGCGCTCGTCGTCGGCGGGCTCGGCTTCCGCCTGGTCGTGCTCGGCCGCGGGCCGGTGCCGCCGGCGCTCGAGCGGCGCTTCTACCGGACGACGGGGATCGGCGTCGTCGCCGTGCTCTGGATCGGGATCGCGGCCTTCGTCCTCCGCGCCGAGGACGCGCTGCAGCTCCCGTTCGCGCGGCTGCTCTACGGCGACCTCTCGCCGATCGCGGCGACGCGCTTCGGCAGAGCGTTCATCGCGATGACGCTCGGCTTCGCGCTCGTCTCGGCGCTCGTCTTCCTCGCCTGGCTGACCGGGAGGACGCTGCTGCTCTGGCCCGCGTTCGCGGTCGCCGCGCTCTTCGCCGCCGGGCTCTCGCTCTCCGGCCACTCGGCCGCCGACGCGGGCCACTCGTGGCTCTCCGAGCTCGCCGACTGGGTGCACCTGACCGCCGCCTGCCTCTGGATCGGTGGGCTCGTCCAGCTCGTCGCGGTCGTCTTCCCGACGGCGCCCGAGCTGCGGCGCGGCGCCTTCCTCCGCTTCTCCCGCTGCGCGACCGGGCTCGTGGCGCTGCTGCTCGCGGCGGGGATCTATCTGAGCGTGCTGCGGCTGCCGCACCTCGCCGACCTCTGGACGCAGGACTACGGGCGCGTGCTGCTCGTCAAGATCGGCCTCGTCGCGGTCGCGCTCGTCTGGGGCGGCTTCCACCACCTCGTCGTCCGGCCCGCACTCGAGGCGCCCGGCTCGGACGGCCTCGTCGCGCGGCTGCCGCGCAGCCTCGCCGGCGAGAGCCTCGTCGGGATCGCGATCCTGCTCGTCGCGGCGGTGCTCGTGGATTCCAAGCCGCCGCCGCAGCCCGTCTCGGCCCCGCCCGTGCAGGCGGCGCGCCGGTGAACGCCGACGCGCGGCTCGCCGAGCTCGGGCTCGAGCTGCCGGAGCCGCCCGCGCTTCCCTTCGCGCCGCGCCTGCGGCCCGTGCTCGTCCACGACGGCCTCGCGTACCTCTCCGGCGGCGGCGTCTTCGACTGCGTCGGCCGCGTCGGCGACGACGTCTCGGTCGAGCAGGCATGCGACGCGGCGCGACGTACGGCGCTCTACCAGCTGGGAGCGCTGCGCGAGGAGCTCGGCTCGCTCGACGCGGTCGCGCGCTGGCTGAAGGTGCTCGGCTTCGTCCGCTCGGCGCCCGGCTTCGCCGACCAGCCGGCGGTCGTCAACGGCTTCAGCGAGCTCGTCGTGGAGGTCTACGGCGAGGAGCGCGGCCTCTGCGCGCGCAGCGCGATCGGCGTCGCCGAGCTGCCGGCGGGGATCGCGGTCGAGGTCGAGGCCGTCGTTGCGCTCCGCTAGCGCCCTCGCCGCCGTCGCCGCGGCGCTGCTCCTCGCCGGCTGCGGCGCGCGGCCGCAGCTCGCCGTCGGCGTCTCGCAGGGCCCGACCGTCCACTACCTGCTCTGCAGCGGCGACACCGTCACCGACGTGAAGCTGACCCGCGTCGACGGGCGGCCGCTCTGGGCGATCCGCTCCGCCCGCGGCTCGACGCGGACGAGCTACCGCGTCGGCACGGTGCCGCCCGGGTTCCGCCAGGTCGTCCCGTTCCGCGGGCTCGCGCCGACGACGCGCGTCAGCGGGCCGGACGGGCGGCCGGCGATGGAGTTCTCGCGCGCGCCCGCGACCGGCATCCTCCGCGGCGACGGCACCCGCGTCTCGGCGGAGCGCTTCGAGGCGGGTGCGCCGAGCTACTGCCACGCGCGCCGCCAGGACCGCGCCGCCTCGCTCGCCGTCGGCTTCGCCCTCCTCGTGCTCGCGCTCCTCTTCGTCCACCGCTGGCTGCGCGCCCGCCGGAGCAAGGATCCGTACAAGCGGCCCTGGCTGCTACGCTGACCGCACGGTCGGGAGGGTCCCGGCCCGTGAGACAGGCTTCTCGTTCCTCCTTCGGGTGTTTCGAGTCGGTCGTCTCGAACCCCAAGCAAGGAGTCCGAACGAATGTCAGAGTCTTTCGCCGCGCTCGGTGTGAGCGCGCCCGTCGTCGAGGCGCTCGGCCGCGGCGGCATCCACGAGCCCTTCCGCATCCAGACGCTCGTCCTGCCGGACGCGCTCGCCGGCCTCGACGTGCTGGCGAAGTCGCCGACCGGCTCGGGCAAGACGCTCGCGTTCGCGCTGCCGATCGTCGAGCGCACCGAGCGTGAGGACACGCGCCCGTCCGCGCTCGTGCTCGTCCCGACCCGCGAGCTCTGCACGCAGGTCGCGGGGACGATCGAGCCGCTCGCGCGCGCCGCGGGCCTCTCGGTCGCGGCGGTCTACGGCGGCGCGCCGCTGCCCCCGCAGGCGAAGCGCGCGAAGACGGCGCATGTGATCGTCGCGACGCCGGGCCGGATGCAGGACCTCGTCCTGCGCCGGATGGTCTCGCTCGACCACGTCAAGATCCTGATCCTCGACGAGGCCGACCGGATGCTCGACATGGGCTTCCGCCCGCAGGTCGAGAAGCTGATGCGCCACCTGCCGCGCGAGCGCCAGACGATGCTCTTCTCGGCGACGCTCGACGGCGAGGTCGGCGAGCTCGCCCGCGCCTGGACGGACAGCCCCGTCCACGTCGAGGGCCGGCTGCAGACCGACGAGGACACGACCGGCGCCGTCGACCACGCCTTCGTCCCGGTCACGAACGAGAACAAGGTCGACCGGCTGATCGAGGAGCTGAACCGGGAGCGCGGCCTCGCGCTCGTCTTCGTCCGCACCAAGCGCGGCGCCGACCGGCTCGCCTCGAAGCTGCTCCGCGGGGACATCCACGCGGCCGCGCTCCACGGCGACATGACGCAGCGCGCCCGCGAGAAGGCGCTCGCCGCCTTCCGCGCCGGCAAGGTGACGACGCTGATCGCCACCGACGTCGCCGCCCGCGGCCTCGACCTCGACGACATCACGCACGTGATCAACTTCGACCCGCCGGAGGACTCGAAGGGCTACGTCCACCGCGTCGGCCGCACCGGCCGCGCGGGCCGCTCCGGCCGCGGGATCACGTTCGTCCTGCCGGAGCAGCAGGCCGACGTCAGCCGCGTCGCGCTCCGGCTCGGCCACCGCGAGCAGTTCGAGTCCGTCGGGCTCGAGGTCGCGAAGCCGCGGCTCGTCTACACGAGCCGCCGCGGCCGCCGCTCGCGCTGGTAGCGCGCCCTACTGCAACAGCCAGGCGTCGCCCGCGACGATCGGCACGCGGGCGCCGCCCGGCTCGATCCCGTCCACCTCGACCTCGCCGCCGCCCACGGCGAAGTCGACGTGGACGTTCGAGCGGTTGATCCCGAGCGCCTCGTGCTCGGACTCGGGCAGCTCGTCGGCTCCGGCGACCGGGTTCGTGT